>JBDTIZ010000209.1:0-12033 GCA_039936115.1 Gammaproteobacteria bacterium | reverse complement strand
CAGGACTTCTTCGCATCCCTACATTATCAGACAATGGTTCTGCCGCGACGTATGATGGGTTGATCGCCGCAAAGGCATAAAGTCTGGAGCTGGTGTAATTGCTTGTAATAAATTTTGAAAACCGTTCCCCACCGCGCCCGTCGAACCCCCTCCTAGGCAGGTCATCGTGCCCCCCAAAATCATTGTAATAAGAATTATCCCCTAGGACAAAACGAGAACCAACCCCACGATACCCAGCAGCAGCCGCAGGAGTGCAACTCGCCGCACGATCAGGCGTTTCATGATTCTCAAATAAAGAATAAAGTCCAAACTTCATCTTGAATATTTGTCTCACCCGCGACGGCGGCTCGTGTTCGTGCTGCAAAAAACCACCGATTATCTTATAGCAAAAACGATCTCCTTTTTGTCCGTACCAACCACCATTTAACTCATTGCTTCTTTGTGCCAGAACAGCTATACATTCACCCATAAGGTGAATGAGACCTATAGAATATCGATCGTCTTTTAAATGACCTCTTTCATTCATCGAATCCAGTTTCATCTTTTCGACAAATCCTTTAAACGTTTTTATCGCTTGCTCAGTTCTTTCAACATCACCAGCAAAACCATCAAAAAGTTGTTTGGCCGCAGTGGTTCTTGCTTCTTTTGCTTCTTTATCTTCAGGTAATGCAACTTGACTGATTTGATTTTTCACTTCTTGCAATTTTGTCAGCGGCAATAAACCTTTCTCACAAAAACTTTCAACAATTTCTATAAATTCTTCTGTCATCCCTTTATCAATTTCAAATCCGTCCTTTAGGATATGACCTTTTGCTGTTGTAATAGCTAGAATTTTTGGTTTCCATTGCTGTAATGTCGCGTCATCAAAACGTTTCGGAATATTTTTTTCTTCAAGTTCGGCTGCTGTAATTGTATTTTCCACCACCTCCTTTGAAGCAGTCTTGACGATGTAACGAAGTTTTTTATTAGATTTAGCTTGAACTTGAACGTACACTTTACCTTCTTGAATATCTTCGCCTTCTTCTAATAGACAAACTTCATACTCTTTTCTGATGGTACGATCCAGCCCGATTGCTAAACACTGCACAAATGTGCCTTCACGGTTGTCCATTGTCATCACTTGGTCCAGCAGAACACTGGCTCGACCTTCACCTTCTTTCTTTGTTAATTCTCTTCCCAAAAACTTTGTTACATCACGTTTGAACTGTTCAAGCGGGCCGGCATGCTCAGCGAGGAATAAAATATTATTGAGTAAATAGTCGACGCCAACAAATAGAGAGGGTCTTTGCAAGGGAGTTTCCCAGGCATATTCTGCAGCAAGCTTAGCGAGATCGGTGGGAAGGGGTACGAATTCATACGGCGCGATGTCATTATTATTAAAATCAAAATCGTCTTCTTTGTGTTCTTCTAATAATTTCAATACCTTACCGCTTTGAGCCATAAACTACCTCGTTTATTTTAGATCTATTAACAAATGTGATCAAAATTTTACCTGATTATTAAATATATTTAAAGCCCACCAATTTACCCCCCTCTTCGGGGTTCTGGGTGAGTAGAATGGCCAGATCGCTCTAGCCAAACCCTCGTCAGAACCGGACTTGCAGAATTACCGCATCCGGCTCCCGATAGATCAGTGTCCCCACACATTTCAGCGAGCATGGTACATCGATATTGTTTTCCAACTAGTTGGAAAATTCACCGCTTTAAGTAATTCATCTAATCTTTTCTCTGTCATACGTTTCTTTCCACCGCGCCGATTAAACCATCGAAAGATCAGCCATCGACTTATCTGAAGGAATTGATTCACACGTCTCTTATTATCAGAGACGCAGTGATAATTTATCCAACCTTTTATGCCAGATATCACGTGTTTTAGTAACTCTTGTGTATCTTCTACATTTAAGTTTTCATTTAGAAATTGTTTCATGCTTCTTAACTTGCTAGAGAATCTGTCGCGCCGACTCGTGTATTTAAGACACCAGTAACCACGTTTTGATTTACCCCAATAGCATGTAAACCCTAGAAAATTAAATGTTGGCAGTCGTTTGCCATTTCTTTCTGCCTTTACTGCATTCAAATGACCAGCAGATATCATCTGCGATTTATCTATATGCATTTCGAGACCATATTTATTTAATCGTTTAGGTAAAACACTGTAGAAACGCTCAGCATCACGAGGATCAGAAAAAGTGAACACCATGTCATCTGCATACCTAATTGTTTCTGCTCTACCACGAAAGTGATTGGGTTTTATTTCTTCGAACCACGAATCAATAACATGATGTAGGTATATGTTCGCAAGTGTCGATGAAATGATCGACCCTTGTGGACAACCAATCGAGTTAGGTTTTACAGTTTTATTTTCAATGATTGGCATCGTAATTAGAACGTCTATCAGTCTTAGAAAACGTTTGTCTGATATTTTCTTTCTTAATATTTCCATCAGTCCCGAGTGCGGAATTGTGTTGAAATATTTTCGAATATCAATTTCAATCAGAGAGCCGCTCCAATTCTTGAAGGTGACTTGATTTAATGCCCTTAATGCATCATGACAACTTTGACTTGGGCGAAAACCAAATGAGCATGGTAAGAAAAGTGGTTCATAAATCTTGCTAAGTATTGTGCTTACAGCCAATTGAATTAACTTGTCTTCAAAGCATGATATGGCAAGAGGTCTTTTGCTTCCATCCTCTTTCGGTATTTCAGTTATTCGCGCAGGTTTTGGTTTATAAGTTCCTCGACGTATTCGATTGATTAGATCGTTAATCCTCTCATCAAGCTTCTCGCCATAAAAACTTTTTGTCACTTTATCGATACCAATTGCTTTCGATCCACTCAGCAAGTGATATTGTACCTTAAGCATGTCTGCATTGATTAGGTGGCCGATGTTATTGAACACCATATCTTTATTACGAGCAGACAATTCGCCTATGCGTTCCAGTTTTGTTAACCATGTTTGTCCGTCTTTGCTGTGTACGGCCATTGTTTCCCCTTCACGCTCGATCTATCTGCCAGCCCTTCGCTCCACGATCATTACTCGCTTCATTACTACTATGGCTGACTCCGACTTCCACATATTCATCTTCAATTACTTGTGTTGTCACTTGCTCTCAAATACTCCCTTTCCCTTGGAGAAATATGTGGATCTCTTGGGTTCCATTTACAACTTTACATGCTCGCCAACGCTTTCAACTCCGGTGATTAATACTGATTGGATTTGCCAATCTGACCTTTCAGTATTTGTTGCTTGCCATGGTTCCAAACATGTCAGCTGAATCCAATCTAACTTTAGAAAGAATAAAAAGGAAAAATATTATCCTGGATCACGCATGTGGCAAAGCAATGCTCCGAAGCTTGAAGTAAAGGAATCCGAGCCAGTCTCTCCTAAGCTAGAATCATTTAAGCTTTTATTTTACAAAGATGAACTTCGTCGGATTCAATTAAATTTTAATAGTGAAAACGCTATCCAATCAATCACCAAAGATTTAAGGTCGTGGGAGAAAGCGGGTTGCATATTAGATTTTGATGACACATCGCCAGCAAGTATTGGCATGTTGCCTGTTTATGGATATCACATAAGAGCCCCTTTCCATAAATGTAGTTTTTTTATTGACATAGAAAAAGAAACAGAAGGAGCTTCTGCTCCTACTAAGGAAACTTTTGAAGATAGCTCCTATTCGATTCATGTTGTTGAACCTTTAAAGTTTAAGCAAGTAGATGTTATGTTAACGATGCTAAAAGATAGAGGATTTATCACTGAGGCTAATAAACAACTTATACTACACAGCCTTAATCAACAAGAATTAGAACGTCTTATACAAGCTCCCAAGCATACCATCCGCAAGGCATAGTAATCGCTACAAAAGCAAAGACTAAGCAATTAAATTATAAATAACGATAAAATGAAAACCACTACCGAAATGGGCGTGTAACGCAGGTAATTACTGCAGTGCGCTAGAACTCTTTTTTTGCATAGTATTGTACAGTCATCCTTGACCGAGGAACTTCCTCATAATGATGACATAGAAATTTGTGACGATACTCATTCATTTTTTGGCAAATAAATAATAAGCATATACACCAATATTTAGAAAAGCATGGTTGTTTAAATGCCCAATAACGAGAGATGAATCCCTTAAGCACGTGAAGATAAATCCCACTATAGAAATTATGCTGTTACAGCAATATGGTGGCAACATATATTCAGTCCTTGATCGTGACTATCCTGGATTACCTAAGCAAGCAAATACTAATTTAACTATTTTGCATCATGCGGCTTTAGCTGGGCGTGAAATGGTGAAATATTTATTATTACATTATAAAAAACCATTGCAGCTAGAAGATGGCGTGCGCCATCCAATTTATTTGGCTTTTTGTCGCGGCAATGTAATGGTCGCAGATTTATTGTTACAGATTCAATTGAGTGGAAGCGTACAAAGGAATGAACAATTTTTTAATTTTCCGGGTAATGAAAACATAAGGTCACTATTAATATTAGGGATTGAGTGCGAACAGATAAAGATGGTGGAGTGGTTGTTGCTGCAAAAAGCAGATGTCAATTTTAAAGTTGAACACACCTTTCACTGGCAAGCCCATGATGGGGGAAAACTCCCGATGCTCACGGTAATGAAAGCCATTGATAAAGCAATTATCATCGGAAAAACGGTAAGTAGGCGCTTATAACAAATTTTGTTGCATTATAACGTGCTCTTTTTTTTCAGAAAAATGAACGCCCAATCCAAGCAATCTAATATCACACTGCTCTTTTTTAGAAAATTGCAGCCATAATTTTTGAAACTCTAAAAAACTCGGTTGATCACAGCTTTTTTCCATTGTGGCGCTTCTAAAAGTGCTAGATTTTATTTTAATATAAATATTTTTGATAAAACTATTAGGCTCATTTTCATGGATTCGATGAATTAATTTTTCATAAAGTTCATTCATAATACCAGTTAGATCATCAGTTGTTTTTCTGTCATGTAAAAAAGTTCTTTCTACGCTAAGTGATTTTCTGATTCTGTTGGGTTCAACCGATCGATTGTCAATTCCACGGCTTTGTTCATACAATTGATTTCCTAATTTACCAAAATTGTTTACCAGCTCAGCTAGTGAAAAACCCTTGATGTCAGAACATTTTTTCAAGCCAGCTTGGTGGAGTTTTTCAGCGGTGACTTTGCCTACACCATATAATTTTTCTACGGGCAATGCATCTACAAAGTTTTGTATTTCATGTGGTTGAATGACAAATAACCCATTGGGTTTTCTCCAGCCACTTGCGATTTTTGCCAGAAATTTATTAGGTGCAATACCTGCTGATGCCGTTAATTTTGTACGAGAGAAAATTTTTTTTAAAATATCCTTAGCAATCCATGTTGCACTTCCCTGGCACTGGTTGCTATTAGAAACATCAAGGTAAGCTTCATCTAATGAAAGTGGTTCTACGAATGTTGTATATTCATAAAATATTTCTTGAATAATACGTGAGACTTCTCGATATTTTGCCATGTTAACTGGCAAAATAATTAAATCAGGACAAAGTCTTTTAGCATAGCTGGAAGGCATGGCTGAGCGCACACCGAATTTTCGTGCCACATAATTGCACGTACAAAGCACACTTCTTTCTTCCGGTTGTCCACCGACTGCTACAGGTTTGTTTGCTAACGTAGGATTATCACGAATTTCGATTGCTGCGTAAAAGCAATCCATGTCTACGTGAATAATTTTTCGAGATAAAAAGGTAGTCATTAATTATCCCCTCTGCATATTATACTCACGAGCTCATTCCAACGTGTAGTATACCGTGGGGACATTCTGTTGCAAGGAGTTGCCAGCTTTTTTTAATTCCTTCGGCGGCTCAAAAGAGAGTGAATTTTTCCGCATTTTACTATTAATTAAATCCATCGTTTGAAACAGAAAATAAGTCGTATTGTATAAAAATTGCGACAAAACCTAATTTTGTCCGCGCGTATGCACAAAACTTCCCAGGGATTTAAAATGCTCTACATCATTGATATAAATTTTCTTTTTATTCAAGAGTATATATTTTTCATTATGAAGTTGTCGTAATATTCTATTCACTGTTTCATGCGACATCCCAAGAAAATAGCTAATATCTAATTGAGACATAGGCAAAGTCATAGTAGCATTATCTAATCGACGTTCATTTAATCGATAAAAAATATTGAGAAGAATGTCAATTACGCGTTGACGAGCACTCTTAGTATTCGGGGTATTTTTATCATTTTGCATTTTATAGCTATAAATATTTAAAACTCGTTGGGTAAATGCTGTAGAAACCTGCATTTGCTTAGTCAAATCTGAAATAGGAATAATACAAAGTTTTGTATCCTCCAGTGCTCGAAGAGAATATAAATGAACACCATTGGGTATAGATTCAAGACTGATCAAATCTCCTGGCAAATAAAAATTTTCTATTTGTTCTACACCCTCTTCATTCAGTATAAATTGCTTGGCGCTGCCCTGATAAACACTATAAATATCAGCCATGGGATCGCCACTAAAATAGGCATGTTCGTCTTTTTTAAGTTCAATAATGTTAGAAATAAAGTTATCAATTTCGATTAATTCATCAGTTGAAATGTTTCGTGCCAAGCATATTGAACTCACGAAACATTTTAAGCAACTGATATTATTAGCTTTTCTATTTTTGAACATATTTCTGCTTTCCATTTAATTAGATACAGATGGCTATTGAGCGCGAAATAATAATCCAAATAAACAGAGTCTGGCAATAGCTAATGCATTGAAAGATATTCATGGAAAGAAAAATTTTAGACAATACCGATTTTACATACCGTCGAAATAATCTAAAGGTTCTGATCTATTTTCATTCTGTCTAAAGTTAGATCGTGAATAAGTAGTGTAGATTGGATGAGAGCGGTTTTTTAACCAGTTACTCAGTCTAATAATTAAATAGTATTTAATTATATCAGAAGTATTAGCTACTGCTTTATATGATTTCAGTGAAAGCAAATGTAATTTGGATTTTAAAAAACTAATTAAATTCATAATATTATCTCCTATTAGCTTAATAATTTTATCTTTGATTTTGAAAAGTATTAAAATGGTTATATTGTAAAATTTCTTTTGTATGCACCTTGTTGTAGATCTTCATTTTTAGTTCATAGTCTTTTAGTTGAGATTGCTCTTCCATCATTTCTTCAATAAAACGTTCTTCTTGTATTGCTTCAACTTCATCGGATGTCATGCTATAGAAGAAAGTCTTTATGGAACATTCGTTTCTCTTCGAAGGAAAAATTGTATTTTTAGCAATAATAAAAATTCCGCATCTTATCCATTCATCGTTTGGTCCTATCCTCATCATAGGTAGTTCTGAAGAAGTAAACGTAAATAAATTTTGCTTTTTTAAATTCTTTAAACTCTTTAAAATGCATCTATCATCGATAACAATTTGATGAAAGAGATTGCCGTTACTTTTTTTCATTACCTCTTTACTACTATGATTAAAGACTGACAATATAATAACCCTGTCTTCATTTAATGTTTGTGTTTCAAGTGACAAAAATTCATTAAGCTGTGTTGAATCAAAATTACTAGGATCAATTATTAATAAATCATAATCGTATTTAGTTTCTCGAGAATACGGCTTTACCCATGCATTTGGATAAAGTCTGCGTAATTCGATTAAATCTAATTCAGTCATATTTATGGTAGCAATGACCGTCGGTTTTATTTTTAATTTAGCTAGATTCGAAAGTAATTTGGTATGGATCATTTGCACTAAAAAGTGTGTTCTTGTCGTCATAGTAATCCCTGCTATAGTTATTTAAAACATTATCCTTTCATAGTATTTTATCAAAGCCTGTAATTATTAAATTGACGAAGATCAAAGTGGAATTGAAAAATACAAAATTTCTGATCGGCATCATGCAATGCAAAAATCACCTGACTTTCCAGATGTTCGTCGCAACTCATTTTATTAATGCGGTTGTATAAAGTATTCATGGAATCAGATAAAATATTATGTATGTCATGCGTAATTTCATTGCTGGTTATCTTTAACGAATTTTTTCCACTATTTATGTTAAGTCCATTTAATTCTTTCATTGGGTTTTCCTCCATATGGTAGCCTTGATATTTTTACCGTCTTGATTTTCGAAACTTTTTCCATTTTTCTGGTATGGAAAATATACCTCTATTTTTATCTTTTTTAGAAAAATAGGTATTGATATAAATCAAGAAAATAATTTATTTATAAGAAATAGCATTATTCGAAAGTAAAATTCGGTAAGAGAAGTTGTAAAAATGAGATTACAAATTCATATATGTATAACGAGAATAAAGTGACGGGAAAAGTTACTTTGAAACTTAGAAACCTACTCTTAATAATAAATTATTCTCATCGCCGTCTAAGTGATTGTCAGCAATGTTATTTACTGAAATTGGTTCTATTACCTCATCACAATTCAAAGAAGTATCCTCTACTTCCAGATTATCTATCAGGTTTGAATTATCTTTGAGTAAATCAACATGTAAAGCTTGGCTATTAGATAGCTGATTGATAATCGAAGTAGTAGAGTTATTTTCATTTGTTTTATCATCTGCAACCGCAGCAGAAAATGTGTTAAATGCCCCACCTCCCCCCGCTAATATGCTGCTCGATAAGTCATTAGCACCCATCATGGCAACCAATCCATTACCTATAGAACTTAATACTCTTGCAATTTGAAAAATAATGTTTTTAATGCATTTACCTATCGGATTAGGTTTATCAATGGCATCTTCTTTTATTGCAGTATTTTGAGAAGAAGGATTTTTAAAAAAACTAGCCGCTGTTAGAAACGCAGTTCGAATTACAAATGGTGTTTGTGCAAGTAGTGCGAATCCATAACAAATTGACTTGCAGACGATATCTACAACATTAGGAATGGCATTAGGTATACTCATTAAAATTTTCCCTAATCCTGGTGCACATGCATTCATCGTCATGAATAAACCAATTACTGCAAGAGGTAATGCAATGGCTGTTATTAAAAGAGTCGCTGCGCGTTCAGCGACAATACGGAAAGTAGATTTGTTTTCGTTACGCGGCAATGCAGGATCAATATTCACTAAATCATAAAGAAAATCGATACAACTTTTGATTAAATTCGGCGTGCTTACCATTCCATCAATTGCATCGTACATGAGTGAACCAACACAAGCGAATGTAGCAATACCTAGAATTATGCTCAGTGGAGGAAACGCGATTGAAATGGCGCTAAAAAATGAGATTGTAACTAAAAATGAAAACATACTGCTATAGGAAAGTGCACCTAAAGTAGCTCCCGCCGAAATTGCCAATATAAATCCAAAAAAAAGCGCCGCTTTTCTCAGAGGTGAGAGGGGGAAGTTATCATCGGATGTCGATGGAGATTGAGGGTTTGGATTTTTATCAAACATCCCAATCAAAACTTTTGGCACTGCTTTTTCGAAGATTTTATAATTGACTAATACAACAGCAATAAATAAAATCACCGCACAAATATACGATGCGCCACCCGTTAACAATCCTGATACAATTAATGCATTCGCATTAGTCACACCACAAGAAAACGAAAATATTCCAGCTACACCTTTTCCAATTGCGGTGATAACTTTTCTTTTGGTATTAACATTTACTGGATTATTTAACATCGCATTAGCAACTAATGTTTCACTTTCCAAGCAAATACATTGTCCTTTGTGAAATTTACAAACATCGCATATCATAAAAATCCTATCGCTATTATTATTAAAAGTGTCGAAGGAATTGAGTATTTTTTGAATTTCACTAATATATTACTTACTATACTTCTTAACCAAATTGATAATTATCAACTTGATTAAGAAATTTTAACAACCAGGCTTTAAATTTAACAATGCGTGCTTCATAGATTATTCATTGCAAAAAAATCTACGAAGCACATTAGATTATTTACTATTAATAAATTTCCATACTGTCAAGCCTAACACTAATGTAAGCCCTGCTGTACCTAATGCTTTGGCTGGATTTCCTTTTATGTAACAATAAATTCCTTCTTGCCAATCCTCCGTTTTCTTTTTAACTGCTCCCCAAGCTTTTTCTACATTGTCAGCAATCAAATCTTGCGCATTATCCGCAGTGTGTTCAATATTTTTTAAATTTAACTTATCGACAAAAATTATTAATTTGTCTTCAACTTCATCTTCCGTATATCCGTAAACTTCCATCAGCTTTCCAGTAAGCTGATCATAAGAACCTTCGATTTTTTTTAAATCACTATCGGTTAATTTTCCCCACCGACGTTTGACTTTACCTTTAATTTCTTCCCAATTACCTTCAACTTGATGAACCAAAGAATTTAGTGCGGTCATATAGTATGTCTCCGTGAATAAATTAAATATTAGTGAGGTTTAATAATTAACGCATTATCGACAGATACAACATCTGGTACGCTATACGCTAAAAGTTCTGCACGAGCTTTCTGTGCTTGTGAATTTACAAAACCACTTAGCTGCACTGAGTTTTTGTAAGTTTTAACAGTAATAGGCAAACTTTTGACAATTTTGTCGCTAACTAACTTTGCTTTTACCTTTGTAGTTATTAGACTGCTATCTACAAATTGCCCCGTGCTTTCTTGCTGGTATTTCGCAGCGAATCCGTTAATCATAAATAAACTTGTCAAAATGCTAGCAATCAATAAGTTCTTAATATTTATATGCATGAATCTTCTCCTTCGAATTATTAGTTAACATGAGGTATCATATAGTTTATCGATTTGGTATAAATTGATATAAATCAATTTAACACGAAGGTTGAACTTATTTTTTTTTTAATAGGGAACGTTTCCAACAACTTGATCAATGCGAGATAATGTACAAAGAAACAAGCCAGCATGGACAAAGGGATAATATAATAATGAATGAAAATTTGTGCGCTAGTGGTTTTAAAAATGTAAGGAATATTCATCTCAGGATGAAAAAATGTTACTGCTATTTGTGCATATGAGGCAGACGAAAGTAAAGAAAAGATTAAAATTAATATCTGTTTTTTATGAATCCTCTTTAAACTGTTGGGAAATCTTTTTATCCAGTAATAAAAAGCTTCAAAACACGATTGTGTGGAATTGCCAAACAACGCAGCGCTTGGTATCCAGATAATAATACTTGCCCAAAATCCTAAATAATTAGCTACTGCGACATTGTAATAATGTCCTAACAAGATACTTATCCCATGAGCAGCCGCTGCATAAATAGCTAAACTGGCTAATATTCCAGCCATAAATCCGATTAATTGCATTAGCATAAGCACTAAGTTAGATTGTTTCTTATGAAAATCTAAATTATTAAAAGTTGTTAGTAACGCCACACTAGCAATGGCAGCATTTGTTAATATAACTGCTAATGTCATTAAACTAGTCAAAATCACTGGAAGTATTTTTTCGTAGGCAAAAAAATTCATGCATCCGTATGAAATCGCACTCACACAACTGATTAATAAGATACCGATAATTTTTTTTTGTTTGAGATCGAAACTAAGTAAGGAGTAAGTTCCTAATGCTATGTTGGCAACGGCTGCTGTCACTGCTAAGATTATACCCAAGAGCATGCAGCCAATAGGATGATACTGTTGTAGAAAATCGGCAAAGTGATATCCATACGGCACCGTGCCAAGCGATGCAATGCTTGACGAAACAATACATAACATTAATTTTGATGATGTATCTTTTGCAGTATACTTAGCCATATTTAGTCTCAATCGTACATTGTTAGCTGTGGAAGCTAGTCAGATAAATATTTTTCACATTGATATCGATCAATGTGGGGCTATTTACTGAATGTTGTATAGGTCTGATAAAATACTAGGCTAGAAATTCTTCAAAAGCCTAACTAATTATCAGTGTTAGGCTTTATTCGAAATAATAGGCGGATTTTAACTAGGAGTGCGACAGTTTTCTAATTTGCTGTATATTCATTGTCTTGGGAACGATGACTAACAGAAAAAGGAACTGTCGCATGACGGATTATACTCATTTAAGCATGAGGGATCGA
>JBDTIZ010000208.1:0-15770 GCA_039936115.1 Gammaproteobacteria bacterium | reverse complement strand
GTATTTATGTTTTGTATTCCAGACCCCGCAACAAGTGCGGGGTGACAGAGTAAGATGCGGTTACAGTGCTTTCTCAAGAGTGTTTAATATCTATGCTGATTTACCGGATGCTAGTGCGCCTTCGCGGGAATGACAGCTTCACAAATTATCTAAACATTAAACCGGAAATGCACAACATCCCCATCTTTCACAATATATTCTTTCCCTTCCAAGCGCCACTTGCCTGCTTCTTTCGCTCCGGCTTCACCGTTATATTTAATAAAATCCTCATAACCAATGATTTCCGCGCGGATAAAACCTTTTTCAAAATCGGTGTGAATAACGCCAGCGGCTTGTGGTGCGGTTGAACCTACATGGATAGTCCACGCGCGAACTTCTTTAACACCGGCAGTAAAATAAGTGTCTAATCCTAGCAATTTATAGCCAGCATGAATCACGCGATCAAGTCCTGGTTCAGAGAGATTTAATTCAGCCAGAAATTCCGCTTTTTCATTATCTTCTAATTCAGCAATTTCTGCTTCAATGGCTGCACAAACAGCAACGACACTCGCATTTTCTTTTTCAGCGATTTGTTTGACTTGATCAAGATAAGGATTATTAGTGAAGCCATCTTCGGCAACGTTTGCAATATACAACGTAGGTTTCATTGTTAATAATTGCAATTGCTTTAAACGCAATTTGTCATCTGTCGTGAGTGACATGCTACGGACGGATAATCCTTGATTGACATGCTCTTTCACTTTTTCGAATAATGCTGCTTCTGCTTGAGACGCTTTATCACCGCTTCTCGCTTGTTTGTGTACGCGTAATAATGCCCGCGTAACACTTTCTAAATCAGCTAACGCAAGTTCAGTATTGATAACATCGATATCATCTTGCGGAGAAATTTTTCCAGCAACGTGAACAACATCATCGTTTTCAAAACAACGGACAACATGTGCAATCGCGTCGGTTTCACGAATGTTCGCTAAAAATTTATTTCCTAGACCTTCGCCTGTAGCAGCACCTTTAACTAAGCCAGCAATATCGACGAATTCCATAGTGGTCGGTAAAATCCGCTCAGGTTTGACGATAGCAGCTAATTTCGCTAAGCGTGGATCAGGAACGGGTACAATACCCACATTCGGCTCAATCGTGCAGAAGGGATAATTTGATGCATCAACACCGGCTTTTGTTAAGCAATTAAAGAGTGTGGATTTTCCCACGTTTGGTAGGCCAACGATGCCGCATTTGATACCCATTTTATACCTCTGTTTTGTGACGGACCTCTGTCCGCTTTTGTTAAATTTTAAGCCCCTTCGCCTTTGCGGGTGTGTAACTTCTGCGTGGCTTTTTGAAAATGCCCACTCAATAAATCAGGTAGAGCAAGCTCGGCATCTTTTAATGCAATATCAATTAATTCACGCTCCGCTTTTTTGGGCGGCTTTAGAACGTAATCTACGACTTCTTTGCTTTGACCGGGATGGCCTACACCAATTCGTAAACGATGAAATTTGTTTGTACCAAGATGGCTAATAATATCGCGCAGCCCATTGTGACCGCCGTGGCCGCCATCCATTTTTAGACGAATATCGCCAACGGGAAGATCTATTTCATCGTGTGCAATCAAAATAGCGTCAGGTGGAATTTTGTAATAACTCGCTAAAGCGCTGACAGATTGACCGCTGAGATTCATAAACGTTGTTGGAATCAAGAGATGAACATCGTGTCTCTGTAGGCGAGCAATGCAATGAAGTCCGTGAAATTTAGTTTCATGTCGCAGGGTTGCATTAGCGAGATGAGTTAACTCAAAAACAAACCACGCGCCAGCATTGTGTCGGGTCGATTCATAATCGGCTCCCGGATTGCCAAGACCAACAATGAGTTGAATTCCCGACGACAATGCCTACGCTCCATGGGTTATTCTTTATCTTTTTCTGCATCACCAGCTTTTTCAGCGGATTCAGCACCTTCTGCTTCAGCAGCAGCGGCTGCAGCTTCTTCTTCAACAGCCACTTCAACCACTTCTTCTTCAATGATGCGTGGGATGTGAATGCTGACGACAGCTTGATCGTGCTCTTCAACACCGTGTGCAAATGCAACGAGCTCAACACCTTTCGGTAATTTAATTTCGCTCATATGAACGGATTGATCTAAAGCAAGCTTAGTGACATCGACTTCGAGGAATTCTGGCAAATCAGCTGGTAAACAGGAAACTTCAAGATCTGTCATGAGATGTGAAATCACGCCGCCTTCTAGCAAACCAGGCGCTTCGTCTTCACCGATAAAATGCAATGGAACATTCATGTGAAGTTTTTGGTCAGCACGGACGCGTAAGAAATCGATATGTGCGATGCGTGGTTTAGAAGGATGACGTTGGATATCTTTTAGGATCACTTTTTCATTTTTTTTGCCGACTTTAAGGGTCAGAATATGCGAATAAAATGATTCATGTGATAACGCATGTAATGTTTTGTTGTGGTCGAGTGTCAGAGACACAGCGTCTTCGCCAGCCCCGTAAACAACGGCCGGAACCTTGTCAGCATGACGTAAGCGGCGGCTCGCACCTTTCCCTATGTCTGCACGAACTTCAGCTTCCAGTTCGAATTTTAATGTTGTCATTGATTTCTCCAAAAATTTAAGTAAAAAAATACCATTGCTTGCGACCAGCGATGGGGAGGGCGAATTATACCTGAATTAAGGGGAGATGCTAGGGTTAGTGGTGTTTTTTGCGGCTTTCGATTTCTTGGGCATTATAGATAGCAGTTTAAACATAAAGAAAAAGCCTACCCTCCTCTCCCCAACCCTCTCCTCCCGCCAAAAGCGCGGGAGGAGAGGGGGCTTTTTTTAGGGTAGATCCTTCTTCTCGCCAAAAGCGGCGGAGGAGAAGAAGCTTTTTTTAGCGGAGATTGCTCAGATATGCTGGTACAAAACAAATACCAGCAAAAATCTAATCCAAAAACATCCGACTCAACGATCCAGCACCACTAATCCGACGAATCGCTTCCGCAATCATGTGGCTTAAGCTAATCGGACGAATACGATTGCATTTTTTGGCATCTTCGCTTAGTGAAATCGTATCAGTCACGATGATTTCGTCTATGGAAGAAGATTCAATATTGCGAATAGCGTTACCTGATAAAACAGGATGAGTGACATAAGCTGCCACTTTAGCTGCGCCATGTTCTTTTAAAGCATCGACTGCTTTGCACAAGGTGCCGGCAGTATCAGCAATATCGTCAACGATAATACAATCACGGTCTTTCACGTCACCGATGATATGCATCACTTGTGCTTCATTGGGTTGCGGGCGACGTTTATCAATAATGGCTAAATCAGCGCCTGGAATACGTTTCGCAATAGCACGCGCACGAATAACGCCGCCAACATCTGGCGAAACAATCATAATGTTTTTGTAAGCTTTTTGATAAATATCTTCGAGCATAATAGGTGTGCTATAGAGGTTATCAACCGGCATGTAGAAAAATCCTTGGATCTGATCTGCATGCAAATCGACTGTGACAAGACGGCTGATGCCGACAGTTGCCATCATATCGGCAACAATTTTCGCGGTTATAGGTACGCGAGCGGAACGAACGCGTCGGTCTTGGCGTGCATAACCAAAATAGGGAACAACAGCTGTAATTCTCGCGGCAGATGCACGGCGTAACGCATCCGCCATGATGATGAGTTCCATCAAATTATCATTTGTAGGTGCGCAAGTGGATTGAATGATGAAAATGTCACGACCACGGACGTTTTCCTGGATCTCAACCATGGTTTCACCATCGCTGAAACGGCCGACGTGGGCCTTACCTAGGGGTAGATTAAGATGTTCGACAATGCGCTCTGCAAGTTCTTGGCTAGCATTCCCACTGAAAATCATTATTTCAGGCACGGTAATATCCTTCGTGTAAGTTCGCTTCGTTTTGTGAAAAATTTTTTATTGAATGGCTGGGGTGCTAGGGATCGAACCTAGGAATGCCGGGATCAAAACCCGGTGCCTTACCGCTTGGCTACACCCCAACAGATGCTGATATCGACGCTGAAAGTATCGAGTTCATTAGGGCGCCTATTTTGCTTATTGATCTGGTGAGTGTCAACGGAAACTTACGAACTTTTTAAAACTGCCATTGATTAATGACAATTTTGACATTCATTTTGGTGTTGGCGAGATAAATTTTGTTCGGTACATCGATGTGATTGATGGAAGTGTAGCGTAGATATTGAATCGTCCAGCCGTCTTGAGACAGATCTGTTAAATGATTGAAAGCATCATAATGTTTTTGCGCAGGTGTATTTGGCACAGGCAGGCCGCGAATCCAATAGTACAAATTAGACACCGGTAATTGCCAACCGAGTTGTTGCTCTAACAAAGATTCTGGGCTGGTTGAGGTCAATTTTTTGCCGTCGGAGGTTTCTAGCAAGACTTGATTCGGCGCACCCGTTAATTTCAGTGAGTTAGAACCCAATGGCCCTATTAATGAAATCGTGTAATTTTTTTGCGTTTGTTGCCACTGCCAGTTTGCACTCCAGGCGCTTTTGTTTGCGCGAACTGCGATCAAACCTTTTAGTTCCCAGTTTTTGATGCTGGATAAGTTAACGACTCGTTTTTCTGTAGTTTGGGTTTGATTTTGGGGTTGTGGTGGGGGCGATAACGATGCGCAACCGACAAGAATAAATAGGCTGGCTACTAAAGCAATAATAAATCTAACATTAATGCGCATGCTGAAAGTATAACAGCATGCGCATAATATTCAAACTAGTTCGGATTAGTTACTTGCGGAGCCGCCGCTCATACCGCCACTCATGCCGCCAGCATCGCCACCGCTCATACCGCCACTCATGCCGCCACTCATTCCACCACTCATTCCACCACTGGAATCAGTAGAAGGAGTAGGGTTGCTTCCAGCAGAACCCGAGCTCACTGCAGTTCCGCCACTCATGCCATCGCTTTGTACTACAGCAGGTGCAGGCGCTTTCGCTGCGACTGGCAGTTGACCGCCACTCATGCCACCGCTTTGTGCGGCAGGTGCGGGTGTTTTTATTGCGACGGGTAGTTGACCACCACTCATGCCGCCGCTTCGTACTATCGGCGCAGCAGGTCTTGGGCCGCCACTCATGCCACCACTTTGGACAGGTACGAAATTACGACCTGTAGCGCCACGTGGAGCGGGTGCCATACCGCCACGGAATCCGCCACTCATGCCGCCAGCTTGCGGAGGAATAGGTGGATTGCCATAAAATCCTCTTGCTGGACGAGGTTGTGGCGCTACATAAACAGGGTAGCTATTGTCAGGTATATAATTACCCGAATTATCTGAATAATAAGCATCGTCTATCACACAGCCGCCTAATGCTACTGTGAGTAATGAAATAACTGCAACGTGCGTAAGTAAACGCATAAAGTTCTCTCTCTAAAAAGTAAATGAGTTATTCGTCCGTGAGAGGATGTTTGCTATAAAAACGCTGGGATGTTCCATCAATATGCCAGGAAAGAGTACTATAATAATCGTCGATGTTTAAAAAAGCAACGGAAGGGGTTTGTAATTGCAGTTATGTGGCATACAATAAGCGGACTTTAATTTAAAGCCTAAATTCTTATGCCAATTATTGCTTGTGGAATCAATCACAAAACTGCGCCAGTCGCCTTGCGTGAAAAAGTTGTCTTTTCTCCCGAAAAGCTACCACTTTATTTACAAGACCTGTCTGCCAATGAAAATATTTGTGAAGCTGTGTTGCTGTCGACCTGTAATCGCTCAGAACTCTATTGTGATACGGATGACTTGCCTAAAATTACCGATTGGTTTTGTCGTCATCATCAATTGACGACAGAGGAATTGGAGCCCGTCCTGTATTTTTATCGCGACGAAGAGGCCGTTCAGCATATTATGCGGGTTGCCTGCGGTTTGGATTCAATGGTGTTAGGCGAATCCCAAATTTTAGGCCAGATGAAAGACGCGTTTTCAGAAAGTTGTGCGGCGGGGACGGTCGGCACTTTATTCAATCGATTGTTTCAACAAGTCTTTGCTGTCGCCAAAGAGGTCAGAACAAATACTGCGATTGGCGCATGTCCCGTTTCAGTCTCATCCGCCGCCGTAAATTTTATTAAAGAAAAATTTGTCGCCACGTTGAGTGAAACATCTGTCTTGTTAATCGGCGCAGGCGTGACGATGGACTTGGTTTTGCGACACTTAAAACCACTCGCGCCCAAGCGAATCACAATAGTAAATCGCAGCGCAGATAATGCAATTGAACTGGCAAAAAAACATCAGGCAGAACAAGTTGATTTTGCTAAGTTGTCGGAAGCTTTGACGACGGCTGATATTGTGATTTCTGCAACCGGCAGCACGATACCCATCGTGACAGAAGAGATGTTGCGCACTCGGCATAAACCGATTTTGATTGTGGATATTGCTGTGCCACGCGATGTAGAGGCGAGTGCTGGAAAATTAGAGCATGTACAACTTTATTCAATCGATGATTTAAAAATAATAATTCAACAAAATTTGCGCGGCCGCGAGCATGCAGCTGATCAAGCCTGTTCGTTGATAAAACAGCGAACGCAAGATTTTATCGCTTGGTTGCAATCCTTAGACTTAGTTGCAACAACAATCCGTGCTTATCGAAAACAAATCGAAGATTTGTGCGAAGCTGAATTATCCAAATCGTTACGGCAATTGCAGCGCGGTGAAGATCCTGCTCGCGTGCTGACTTTATTTACTCATGCGCTAACACAAAAATTACTGCACACACCGACTGTACAATTACGGCAAGCAGGATTTGAAGGGCGTCTTGAAATATTACAATTAGCACAGCAATTATTTGCTATTCCTGAATTAACATCTGAGTTGATATGAAACCTTCAATCGAAAAAAAATTACAATCATTATCCGAACGGCATGAAGAATTAGGCGCATTACTGGGCGATGCGGATGTCATTAATCAGCAAAATCGATTTCGCGAATATTCAAAAGAATATTCACAGCTTGAGCCGATCGTGCAGACGTTTAAAAACTATCTTGATTGCGTGCGCACGATTTCTGATTCTACTGAATTATTAAAAGAAGCCGATCCTGAGATGCAGCAATTGGCAAAGCAGGAAGTAAATCAAGCTGAAGAATTGCAGGTGAAGCTGGAGCATGATTTACAAGTTTTATTGTTACCACAAGATCCAGCCGACAATAATAATATTTTTCTTGAAGTTCGCGCGGGCGCCGGCGGCGATGAAGCTGCTATTTTTGCTGGCGATTTAAGTCGTATGTATACGCGTTATGCGGAAGCGCAAGGTTGGCAAGTTGAGTTGATTAGTGCGAGCGTCAGTGAGCAAGGCGGCTATAAAGAAATTATTTTGCGGATTATCGGACAAGGTGCTTATTCGCGTTTTAAATTTGAGTCAGGCGTGCATCGTGTGCAACGTGTGCCAGCAACAGAAGCGCAAGGTAGAATTCATACCTCAACTTGCACGATTGCGGTGATGCCTGAAGTCGATGAAATTGAAAAAATTGACATTAATCCAGCAGATTTACGTACTGATACGTTTCGCGCATCGGGCGCAGGCGGTCAGCACGTGCAAAAAACGGATTCGGCAATTCGAATTACACATATTCCAACCGGTACGGTTGTTGAATGTCAGGACGAACGTTCGCAACATAAAAACCGTGCGCGTGCGATGTCTTTGCTTAAGGCAAAATTGTTAGCCGCAGAACGCGATAAACAACATCAGCAACAATCTGAAACGCGGCGTGATTTAGTGGGCACCGGAGATCGTTCGGAACGAATTCGTACTTATAATTTTCCTCAGGGACGATTAACCGATCATAGAATCAATCTGACTTTATACAAATTGCCGGGCATTATGAATGGCGATCTGGATGACATAGTCGGTGCATTAATCCGTGAATACCAGGCAGATTTATTAGCAGAATTGGGGGATTAGTGACGCAGACTATCGCATCGGTTTTGCAAGATGCCTATCAGCAGTTGTTGATGACAAGTGAAAGTCCACATCTTGATGCAGAAGTTTTATTGGCACATGTTTTGCAAGAACCGCGCAGTCATCTTTTTGCATTTCCTGAGCGCGAATTAACTGATGATGTGGTTATTTTTTTTAAAAAACGGATAGAAGAGCGTCATCAAAAAATTCCGATTGCTTATATTACAGGCCATCAGGAATTTTGGTCTTTAGATTTGCGGGTGACAAAAGATACATTAATTCCGCGTCCAGAGACTGAGTTATTAGTCGAATTGGTGCTGAAGTGGGTCGCGGGAAAGAATCAAATTATTGCAGATCTTGGAACGGGTTCTGGTGCGATTGCGTTGGCATTGGCACATGAGCAACCGACTTGGACGCTTCATGCAACAGATATTAGTGCGAGCGCTTTGCAGGTTGCTAAATTAAATGCAGAGCGTTTGCATCTCTCGAATGTTATTTTTCACCAAGGCAGTTGGTGTGAGCCGTTGCCAAAAATCAATTATGCCGCGATCGTGAGTAATCCACCTTATATCGCCTCAGGCGATCTTTTTTTGGAGCAAGGTGATTTGGTTCGCGAGCCAGAATCGGCGTTGATTGCAGATGAAAATGGATTGGGTGACTTGCGTCGTATCATTATTCAATCGCGAGAGTATTTGTGCTCGAATGGTTATCTGCTGCTAGAGCATGGTTTTCAGCAAGCGAGTGACGTTAGAAAAATATTTGCTGAATGGGGCTATAATGATGTTAACTCTTACCAAGATTTGGCTGGATTGGATCGGGTGACTTACGGAAAAATAAAAAGCTGCTAAGATTAATAATGGAAATTAATCGGACAGAAGGTGATAATTAAAATCCTATTACATTGATTAAGAACAGATTTTTATGTATTTTAGGGCGCGGTAAGGGCGGATTGAAATATTTCTTAATTGCTTACGAGTGCCGTTTTTGGTATAGATTCGGGTTGGTAGGCGAACGTTATTTTGGAAAAGTAGGAGAACGCAGATGGCGACAACTAAAGATATCTTAGAGCCGAGTTTAGAGATGCTTGGGATTAGTCCCTATAAAGCAAAAAAAACGGAAGAGTATATGGGCGGCAAAATGCGTGAACACTTCACCAAAATTTTGACGTTGTTACGTAAGCAAATTATGGAAGAAGCAGACAAAATGGTTCATCACATGAAGGATGATATCGTTAATTATGCGGATCCCAATGACCGTGCAAGCCAGGAGGAAGAATTCCGCTTGGAGTTGCGTGCACGTGATCGCGAACGTAGATTGCTTAAAAAAATTGAAGAATCTTTGCAAAATCTGGCAGATAAAGAATATGGATATTGTGAAGTCTGCGGTGTTGAAATTGGTTTGCGCCGCTTAGAAGCTAGACCTACAGCAACATTGTGTATTGATTGTAAGATGCTGGATGAAATACGTGAGAAGCAAGGTGGTTGATAAAAACCGCAGGCTTTTGTAGGGGCGAACCTGTGTGTTCGCCCGGCGACCTAAATATGCCAATGTTGTTTCTTCGATAAGAGAGGGCGAACACATAGGTTCGCCCCTACAAAAGCTATTCCCGTCATAGTCATTCTATTCATTCTATAAAGCTACTTTTTCCATAAAATTTCTTATATTATCTAGGAGCTATGCGTTTTTGCTTTGTTTAGCTCTCCAAGGCGCATTTGGTATATAATTTAAAGAGTAAGACTACTTAAATATCAAGGTGTTCATCATGGCAGGCGGCGGCGCACAACCCAATCAATCTGATAATTCCATGGGAATTTTGTGGGTAATTGCGGCCATTTTTATAGTGGCTGCAATTATTTGGGTGTCGTTCAAAAAAGTACTCGTTAGCATCTATTTTCATATCAAATTAGTTGAAATTTCAATTTTAAGTCCATTTACCAGCCGGCTTGAGGATACGCGAGTTAGCATTTTAAATGCGTTGGCCAGTACCGATCCCAATGCGGTTTCGTTTGATTTGGTCGTGAAAATCGGACAAGCCGTAGGCGATTATTTGCGTTATCCCTTCGTGCTTGTATTAGTTATTTTAGCGTTTGTTATATTTCTCACGAGTTCTACGCGAATCTTTAAACGAATTTATTCAATGCGTGATTTAGTTCATTTAGAACAAACGAATTGGCCGCAAATTATTCCTGTTGCTAAATTAGATTTGGTAAAAACAGATATAGACAAAGGCCCTTGGGCGATGGCGTTGTCGCCTATGCAGTTTTGCAAACGCCACAACTTGTTACAAGAATTTAAGCGCGCACCGCAAGAAGGCATGTCACACAAAGACTGGAATAAAGTTGAAGTCTCGTTGAAGCGCGGTGAAGCGAATAAAATTTTTTCGATTCAATTAGGACCTATGTGGCCAGGTTTAAATCGCGTCCCACCCCATGTGAAAGCACTCTTTGCAGCATTTGCTGCACGTTTAAATGGCGATGGTAAAGCAGCTGCGGACCTGTTCGCGCAAATTAATAACTCTGCTGTGACAAAACTTAATTTTGCAGGTGTTGATGAGTTATCCAAAAAATATGAAGACACTAAATTAGTCAAGAAAGTGGTAGAGTCGCATGCTTATTTGTTAACCGTGATGGCTGAAATGTTAAAAGCAGCACGTAGCGATGGTGTGCAAGCTTCTGCAGATTTTTTATGGCTTAAGCCAGTTGATCGCAGATTGTGGTACATGCTGAATACCGTTGGCCGACAAACGCCTTTCTCAGAAGTCGCAGGACCGTTTGCACATTGGGTTGCTGAAAATGAAATCGGCAGAAGATTGTTAGTGCCTATGGTTGAAGAAGCGACTAATGCGTTAGAGCGTGCCTTAAAAGAAATTCTCTATAAAGCAGATGAGCCGCCGGATGAAAAGAAGTAGGCGTCAGGCAGCGTCAGTTTGAAATTAAACCTGACACTAGAAACCAAACAGTGAAATAGGTGAGTTTATGCATCAACGTGGTTTAGACGAAGAACACGAACTTGCCCCGCGAATGTTGCTGCGCGATACTCGCACGCTGGGCATGAAGATTGTTGATTTCTTCAAAGATCCTGTGAATAGCGCAACTACCCTGATGGGATTTGCGGCTGCAGTATTTTTGTTTACACCACTGACAGAAGTTTTTTTCATTATTGCTGTTGGGGTTTTCCTCTATGCGTTCACTCGTAAGTTCAAATTACCGTTTCGAATGCCGCAGCGATCTGAAGCCTTTGACTATAATGATCCGCTGCCTGGCTCCACTAAACCACGAAAGGCGCGCGGTATTTGTTTTTTCGGTAATAAAAAATCTACGTTAGAAGAGTTATGGTTTAACAATGATGATATGCGTACCCACGTTCTTATTTTTGGTTCAACCGGTAGTGGTAAAACAGAAGCGTTAGTGTCAATTGCATTCAATGCGCTGATTCAAGGCAGTGGTTTTTTATATGTTGATGGTAAAGGTGATAATAGTTTATTCGCCAAAGTGTTTTCTATGGCACGCTCCATGGGCCGCGAAGATGATTTGCTGTTAATTAATTTCATGACCGGTGCGCGCGATATTATCGGCGCACAAGAAAAGCGTTTATCCAATACCATGAATCCATTTTGTACGGGTTCATCCAGTATGTTGTCTCAGTTAGTCATCAGCTTGATGGATTCCGGCGGCCAATCGTCAGATGGCGATATGTGGAAAGGTCGTGCGATGGTATTCGTGGAAGCCTTGATGAAAATTCTGGTCTACATGCGTGATCAGGGAAAAATCTTGCTAGATGCGAACACCATCCGTAATTATTTTGATTTGACGCGTCTGGAAGCGATTGGTCTTGATAAAATGTTTATTCGTGATACACAAGAACCTGTGAGTCTCGCTGATACGCCAGATCTTGTCTTAGAACCTATCATGAATTATTTAACGACATTGCCTGGTTTTGATAAATCCAAAAAAGGTAAACAAAGCTCTCAGGTATTTGAGCAACATGGTTTTATTACAATGCAATTAACCAAAGTATTCGGTTCGCTTGCGGATACGTATGGACATATTATTCGTACGAATCTTGCTGAGGTGGATTTAAAAGACGTCGTGTTAAATCGACGAATTTTAGTCGTGTTGCTGCCAGCACTTGAAAAATCCCCAGATGAATTAGCAAACTTGGGTAAAGTTATTATTGCATCGCTCAAATCGATGATGGCAGCAGGTCTGGGTGAATCTGTCGAAGGTACTTACAAAGAAGTAATTACACGCAAACCTACCAATGCACCTACACCGTATATGTGTATTCTCGATGAGTATGGTTATTATGCTGTCAAAGGATTTGCAGTCGTGCCAGCGCAAGCACGTTCATTAGGGTTCTCGGTTATTTTTGCTGGACAAGATTTGCCAGCTTTCCAAAAAGCATCGAAAGAAGAAGCTGCATCCATTGGCGCAAATACCAATATTAAAATTTGTATGAAGTTAGAAGATCCTTTGGAAACCTGGGAATTTTTCCAGAAAACAGCGGGCGAATCTTATGTCACTAAAGTCGATTCTTTTCAGACGAATGCATCCAGTATCTTAAATAATTATATGGATAGCCGCAGTGCTTCGTCGGAAAAACGTGCGCGCATTGATTTGTTAGATCTAAAAGAACAACGTGAAGGTGAAGCACATATCTTTTTTAAATCCAAAATTGTGCGCGCACGAATGTTTTTCGCCAATCCACAACCTGTCGAGCGCATGCGCATTAATCAATTTTTAAAAGTTGAACCGCCGATTGGACGGTTGTTAATTGATTTAGAAAATCGACTTGAGCAGTTTGGTGAAATTCTGGCGAGCGAAGAAACGCTAGAATTTGTGAGCGATGAGTCTGAAGAAATTCAGATTATTTCAAGTGAAATGAATAAAAATCTTGAATCTAATAGTATTGAGCGCGGCGTCGCAGCATTATTGGCATTTCATAATCGGAATGCGGGCGACACGGCGATGGAAGAAGAGGTTGTTGAAGAAGAAGTTGATACAGGTCGAATTCATATCTTCAACAAAGTGCACTTAGGAGAGGATGTCAAATCATTGATCGGTCCCCAAAATGTTGAACGTTTCTCTGCGCCGCTTATCACTAAGTCTTTTGTAAAAGATAAAGTGGAATTGCTCGAAAGAGTATTAGGCCGTTCAGGTTCGCAGTCCAATACGATTACGAATGAAATTATTAAAGACATGTTAAATGCAACAGATTATCCGCCAGATGTTGAAGGATTATTTTTACCAATCGATGAAGTGATTGTTGCCGCCCAACAACTGGCAGAGTATGTTGCAAGTTTACAAACACCTCCTGAATAATTTTAATAGGAAGAGCGAAAGAAATGGAGCTAAAAACAAACCAGATTTTCTTGCGAAACAGATGGCTTCCGATTTCAATCCAATTAACGCTTGTTGTGGCTGCAACGCTACTGCAGGGATGCGCATCATCCAATGTTTCGCGCAATGCTGCGAGCGAATTTCATGCGACTGTTCAAGGTCCAACTTCTGCTTACAATGGTTCAGGTACAAATAGTCTTGCAGAGAGTTATCAAAGCACTTCTCAAACGACTAAAGGCGCGCTCATAGGCGGTGCAACCGGTGCTATTGCCGGCGGCGTTGCATCAGGTGGCGCAGGAATATTGCCAGGTGCTGCGGGTGGTGCGATTTTCGGTGGTGCGTTAGGCGCATACATTGATGCGAATACGACGGTCGCAGATCAATTGATTAATCGTGGCAATCAAGTGATTGTCTTGGGCGATCAAGTGTTAATCGTGTTGCCATCGGAACATCTTTTTAACGATGAAACGCCTGTGCTTCGTCCTTACGCATATCCCACTTTAAACTTAGTCGCTCACTTAATTAGTGGTTACCCAAATATGACGGTTAAAGTGACTGCTTATACGGAATCGTTTGGCTCTGAAAGAATTTATCGCTCTTTGTCGCAACAACAAGCCAATGCCATTATTCGATATTTAGTACGCTATGGCGTTAATACTCGTATGTTATATGCAGAAGGCGGTGGCGGCACTAAACCCATCGTGAAACCCAATCCTGATTCAATGGTGAGTGACAATAATCGAGTTGAAATTACCTTCGAAAAATTACCGGTATGAGGGAATTAATATGATAGGAAGTAGGCAAGAGATTGCACGTTTGCAAAGCGATTTCTATCGGGATAAATATAAGAGCACATTGAGAATATTGCTTATTTCGATTTGTGTTATGGTTGCGCTGATCGCTGGGATTATTTATCTTGTTTTATTTAGAATAGCACCACAGTATTACGCTACGACGCCTGAGGGGCAAATTATTCATATGCCGTCTGCAAAAACTGGCAGTTAATTAAAAGAGAGCAGACTATGTCAGCAGATAGATCAGAAAATCTAGAGAAAAAAAATGATTTTTATCGTGATCGCTATCAATCGGTGATTGTTGCATTGATTATTGAAATGATTATTTTATTGATTCTCGTGGCTCTCGTGCTATACCAAATTTTTCATCGGCCCTTGCCGCAATTTATAGCGGCGACACCGACCAATCAACAAATGGTGTTAACATCTTCAGTTGAACCTAATTTATTGTCGTCGACATTAATTAGATGGGCGAGTAAGGCAGCGGTTGCAGCTTATACGTTTGATTTCGAGAATTATAATAAACAATTAGCGATAGCGCGTCCTTATTTTACGGAGAGTGGGTGGAGTGATTATCAAGCGTCTATTGCCGCGCTAATTCAAACCATTACTCAAAATCAGTTATTCGTGAACGGTGTGGTTTCAGGTGCACCGATTATTTCAAATCAAGGTGAGTTACCGGGGCGTGGTTATGTTTGGCGGATTCAGATTCCTTTTATGGTGACCTATCAAAGCTCAGAGCAAACGTCGCGCCAACCCTACACAGTCATTGTGACGATTGTGAGAGTGCCAACAACAATTAATCCAGCGGGTGTTGGCATTGATACATTTGTGATGACTTAAAGGATTGAAGCTATGAATACAAATGGTAAAACAATTTATGAAGATGCTTTGGTGCTTGTGCATCTGCGCAATATTTTTTACCAGAAAAAATTTCGTTATGCCTTAGGTATTTTTTTACTGAGCTTGACGGTTAATATTGTTTTGCTCGGCATTATTATTTATTTGGTAAAAAATCCGACCGAACCGCTTTATTTCCCATCGGATAAAGTGGGGCGTTTATTACAAGACATACCTGTTGAGCAGCCCAATATGTCGATTCAAGATGTATCTGCCTGGGCAATCGAAGCTGTGCAGGCGGCTTATTCGTATGATTTTGTTAATTACCATGCGCAATTACAAGATGCGCAAAAATATTTTACGACCTATGGTTGGCAAAACTATATGAAAGCATTAGGCGTTTCCAATAATTTCCGTGCACTTACACAGCGAAAATTTGTTGTCGTTGCCAAAGTGGTGGGTGACCCTAAGCTAATAACGCAAGGTATTTTAGGCGGCGCATCAGCATGGAAATTTGAAATGCCGATGTTGGTTTCTTATTTAAGTCCGCCTTTTAATGATAAATCTCGATTTGATAATCCGTTAATTGTGACAGTTGTTGTCCAGAGACAAGACTTGCTCCAAAGTTACCGAGGGTTGGGGATTCTTCAGCTTATTGCAAATATTGCGACTACGCCTTCGCAGAATTTGGCGCCTTAATCTAGCGCGATAAAACCTAAGCCAAATTGACTGGATACCGCGGACAAGCCGCGGTACGACGGCTGTGAAGAATAGGTTCGGGGATTTTTGGGAGTGCGTCTTAATGACCTGGCATCAATTTTTTATAACGTCTTTCCCTTAAGTGATTTGTCCCAACCGCCGTCGTACCGCGGCTTGTCCGCG
>JBDTIZ010000207.1:0-8384 GCA_039936115.1 Gammaproteobacteria bacterium | reverse complement strand
GTTTCTGCACGGCATAGTAAGGAAAAAAGAAGGAAGCTGATCTATTTTTACACACGCCAAATCATAACTCATTGATTAATTTGGCGTCCCCAACGAGATTCGAACTCGTGTTACCGCCGTGAAAGGGCGATGTCCTAGGCCTCTAGACGATGGGGACAGATGATATTACTGATCTGCCTGTGAATGCAGGCGAGGAGCCTGTGTTTCAATGACGCTGAAACCGCATGCCAACTTGCGTTGGTGGAGCTAGGCGGGATCGAACCGCCGACCTCTTGCATGCCATGCAAGCGCTCTCCCAGCTGAGCTATAGCCCCGCTGCTCTGCTATCACAATAGAGCAGCGATTCTAGGCAGCCCATGCCGTTTTGTCAACACTAAATCATGATTTTTCTGGATTTAATTTTCCTGTGGTTTTTAGGGACTTTTATGCTTTAAGGGACTAGTGAGAAAATCTAAAATTACTTTTGATTTCAAAGAGTGGAGCTGTTGCTTTTGTAGGGGGCGAACCTATGTGTTCGCCCTGCAGCCTCAATACACAAGTATTGTCTCTTCGAGCAAGAGGGCGAACACATAGGTTCGCCCCTACAAAAAGCAAAAGCATGCGCTGAGAAAGAGAGAAATTTATTAAAATTTCAACGCCGCATCCAACCGCAAAAGCACGCGTTCACGACCTAATAATTCCAACGTAATATCAATCGGCGGTGAAACGGTATCACCCGTCACAGCGATTCGCACAGGCTGGGCAATTTTTCCTAATTTCAGTGCTAACTTTTCTGAAATATCCACAATCACTTGATGAATATTTTCTTTTTTCCAATTCGTCAACTTTGACAATCCAGCGCGAATTTCTTCAAGCGCTGGTTTCACATCTGCAGTCAAATGTTTGGCTATGGCTTCAGAATTATAAACCACTGCATCGCTATAAAAATATCTGCTTTTTTCCGCCATTTCTCGCAATGTTTTCGCCCGCTCAGCCTGCGCTTTTATCAACTCAATTAACGGTGGGCCCATCGTCAAATCGATGCTTAATTGTTGCATATGCCAAGCAAGTTCTTTAGCAACATGTTCTGGATCGCTGGTTTTTATGTAATGTTGATTCAACCACAGTAATTTCTCGTTATTAAACGCCGCCGCTGAATTATTAATTGCACTGATTTCAAAATATTGAATCATCTCCGCAAGCGAAAAAATTTCTTGATCGCCATGCGACCAACCTAATCGCACTAAATAATTTAATAATGCTTCTGGTAAAAAGCCTTCTTCACGATATTGCATCACACTTACCGCGCCGTGACGTTTAGACAATCGCTTACCATCGCTGCCTAAAATCATCGGCACATGCGCATACATCGGTGGTGTTGCACCTAGTGCACGTAAAATATTTATTTGTCGTGGTGTATTATTAATATGATCATCACCGCGAATAACATGGGTAATCTTCATATCCCAATCATCCACAACAACCGTAAAATTATAAGTGGGTGTTCCATCCGTGCGCGCAATAATTAAATCATCAAGCTCAGTATTCGAGAATGTCAGATCACCGCGAATCAAATCATGAAATTGAACCACACCTTCTGCCGGGTTTTTAAACCGAATGACATAACTACTCGTCGGTTGATCTGTTCGCTCACGACAATGACCGTCATAGCGCGGTTTTTCTTTATTTGCCATTTGCTCATTACGAAGTGTTTCTAAACGTTCTTTAGAGCAATAACAACGATACGCCTTTTTTTCTGCTAAAAGCTGCTCTGCAACTTCTGCATACCGATCAAACCGCTTGGTCTGATAATAAGGCCCTTCGTCATAACCAAGCCCTAACCAATCCATCGCATCAAGAATCGCTTGAACCGATTCCTGTGTTGACCGTTCAACATCTGTGTCTTCAATTCGGAGGATAAACTTTCCCTGCGTTTTTCGCGCGTATAACCAGCAATAAAGCGCAGTACGTGCACCACCAACGTGTAAATAACCTGTAGGGCTCGGAGCAAATCGGGTAACCATTGTCATGAAGAAATACGCCATTATCGAGTTAAAAAATTAAGAGAGTATAGATTGACCTTATAATAAATGCCAAATAGAATTCGCGCACCAATGCATAAGTATCGCCCACCAGTAATCCTTTTGTAGGGGCGAATCTGTGTGTTCGCCCTTGTCAAACTTTGAATTGTCGCCGTTGGGCGAACAGGTTCGCCCCTACAAAAGCATTTTTTGTATCTTTTTTGTTCGTTTCTTGGCTCAGATGCATTATTAGCTTAATAAATCCTTAAGCTAGAAATCCTATAATAGCCAACAAACTTACTAGGTTAGACAAATATATGTTGAGCTCCTCAAAAGGTGACACCGAAAATAAAAATGATGATACGGCAAATAGTCATAAATTTTTAGAATATCAAAGAATGAAGAATAACTTCATTGCACAATACTGGCGCACCCCAAGCATTTTTTGTAACACTAAATTTATAGATAAAATAATTGCAACAACAGAGCTTACTGCTAAGGAAAAATATGCATTGTTAATGGAATGCTGCTACGTAGGGGAAGGCGGAGCAAAATGTATTCTTAGTGTAAACTTCGCAATTGACGTCTATGCGAACACAAAGACTATCAATCAATATTTTCAATTCTTAATGACGCTGCATAAAGACGGCATATCGATCACAGAATTAGTGAATTTATTGATAGGTAAGCTCAACCCAATAGATCCACACATTTTAGGGCAAAGACTCGAGAGCACAGATAAGCTGGTTTCATATTATAATTTAGTAAACTACATCATTGATAATGGTGCTGAAATTGAAGATGCTTTATCTCTCTGTGCCCCGAATATTCGCGCGGAATATAATCCTAATGCAATAAGTATTTACTTAGACTGTCTTGAGAAATTGCGGGACAGACAAGCTGATCCAATAAAAATTATTGAGTTGATTGGTCACATTTTACCAAAGCTAAAAATAATAAATGATGAAAAAAATACCCAACGCGTTCTTGCTCTACTTACAACATTTTGTTCAGAAAAATATTGGCCCGATGTTATTCGTGTATTAGAAAAACAGGACATCTTCACTTACGCCTTTAGTTTTAACATAGCATTTTCTAGGAAATATGCTGTGTTACAGCAGCTATTCGATCTGTATGACACATTATTAAATAATGGATTTCCTGAGTCACAAATGTTAGCTCATTTTGCTAAATTAAAATTAGACTCATCTGGATTTTCTTTTTCACATGCGATGGCTATTCATGGAAATTCTGCGTGCGTATTACGTTATGTTTCAATTATTGTTAAATGCCACACATATGATAGTTCAATTGCGGTTAAACTTATGACCAGTCTAAATAAAAATGATGGCCATATGTTTCTTTCATTAATAAATTCTCAAGGTCGAGAAACAGTTGGAGCTGTCGCCTTTCAACTTATAAGAGCTGCATTTCTCCCAGACAAAGACCTTAATGTGCTAAAAAACCATAGCAAAGCAATGTTTGAATTTGTTAATAAATTACCTGCGCAAGAGCAAATTAGCATTAGAGATGAGATTACTAATGAAAATCAACCTTTAGGAAAATTCTTTAGGTCAATTAAATCATCAACAATTCTAGAACAGAACAAAGCGTTATTGGCACAACTAGTTGCAAAAGAAGGACGAGAATTAAAATTAAAAAGCTTAGTGTCTTCCGGGAATGATAATAATGAAGAAAAAACCATGCCCGTTAAAGCATCACTACAGGTCGGTGGTACTAACTTGTTTACAGCCAAATATAACGAAAAAGCTAGTCAGCTTGATAAAGCTGTGATTGCAAATCGTCAGAATAAATCACAATAAGAACATGATAAGAAAATTTCTCCAAACAATGAACCCACATTAACATTTAGAAAAAGCGATCCTATTATGATTGGTCACTCAAATTCCATGCAATTAATGCAAAATAATCCATACGAGAATATGGTATCAAAAGGTATTGCTGTTCATATCATGCAGACCGTGATGAAAAGTCTAAGCATTTCAATGGAGCAACCTGCGCTACAAACATTTGCCACTACCGCACAACTGATGGAAAGTAAGAATGAAGATTGCATACCTCTCATTTTACAAACCATCTCACGAATAGGCATACCACTGACAGACGCTAATATTAGCTATATTAAAAGAGAATACGCTAGATCAACTAAAAACTTGCAAATATATCAGACATTACAGCTTCAAAAGCAACAGCTTAGCAGCATGACTGTTATGGAAAAAATAAAAAACTTTCCTTTCCAAACCTATGTTGAGCTCATGTCAGACATTTATGAGAATCGTACTATTGCAGAAGCAGAGCTAAAATCAACAAATCCAGCATTTGCTCGCCTGCTACTCCCTACTCAATCATCGTCATTACCAGTCGACACAATTAAAAAACTCTGGGAGGAAGGAAAAAATTTAATTCAAGTTGGCAATCGCATGGAGGCCATGAATAGTCTGCATAAAGCATTGATATTGTGGATTGAAAATCAGCCTAGACTGATGTTAACAAAAAAAAATATGGCGTTGAATTTGCTTGCCCAAGGCCCCGTGGTGATTACAGGTCTGCTGAACGTAGGTATACATTCTTTATTTAAAGTAGATATCGACAAAAAAGATTTATATTTATTTGTTCAAATTGTGGCGACACATGCCATCAATTTGCTGGAATTGGTCAAGTATGAATTTCAACATGACGCTACATTTTTTCACTTTGTATATAATTGCTGTATCGATTGGTTAAAGATTTCCGCTCGTATTATTAAAAAGTTTAATATCGAAACCGATGAACCTTTGTTAGCCCTTTTATACAAAAAGCAGTTGGAAAGTGAATTTATTTATGCAGTGATGCAACGTGATTTTAATGCGGTACAAAATCTACTATTAGCAGATCCAACACTACCGAAAAGTATTTACGGTTATAACGGTCAAACACCTGTAATGGCTGCGATTATCGCGCCTGGAATAGTTAACATTCCTCTCATTCAATTATTAATTGATCACGGCGCAGATTTATTGGCGAAATCAAAAGCCCGCAATGGTTATGGCTTCACGGCATTACATTATGCAGTAAGCAAAGAATCAATACCGGCTATGCAATTTCTAGTGAAAGCCGAACCTAAACTCCTTAATACAGCCAGTGCGCAGGGAGTACAGCCTTTAGTGTATGCGATTAGCGTCGGTGACAAAAAAGCTATAGACGCACTTGTTAAGTTGGGCGCTCCTTACCAAGAATATTTATTTTCAGCTAAGAAAATGAATATTCCAGCCGACATAGTTCAATTATTGAAAAAGCTGTCGCAAAAAGCAGCCAATAGGAATTATAAAAGATATTCAGAGCAATTAATGCGTGAAGAAAAATCCGTAAAACCAAGCGCACGAGATTTCCCCCAGAAAAAAGATGCCCAGCCTTGGCAAACAGCATTAGATCAAGGTAATTATTATTTTGAAAATGAACGTTATAAAGAAGCCGTAGTCGCTTTTACTGAGACATTGACAATTTTTGAAAAAATCCACAAAAAACCGAGTAGTAGTATTAAAAGATTAGCCGAACATTATACGCTCTATCGGTTTCAGGGTTTAGCTGCATTAAAATCCGCAGATTATAGCCGTGCACTCTCGTCTTTTACTGCCGCAGAAAAAATAAAAAAACAAATTGATAGCTTGCCACACCCTTGCGCTGTTGCTGAGATTCCCGCCCTTGAAGACGTTGCATTCCTACACGCAGCAGCATCAGGAAATGCAGAAGAAGCAGAGACAATTCTAGATGATTATCAAGGAATCACTGGAACATATCATATTATTAATGCGCCAGGTCAAAATGATTTGACACCGCTTATGATCGTTGCGGAAAAACAAGATGAACTGTATTTTGTATTCCAACGATTTTTAGTGGAGACAGTCGGCGCTGATCTGAATGCGACTGATATTCAAGGTCGAACTGTGCTTCATCAATCAGCCATTCAGAATCGATTGGATAATATCGCTTATTTTTTAGCACAAAATGGTCGAATAGCAATTAATCAATGTGATGGATACGGTAGAACAGCTTTACATTATGCAGTTGAATCTGGTTTTGTTGAAGTCGTCGTCGAATTGCTGAGGAATAACGCGAAGACCGATGCTCTGGATCATGATAAAAAATATGCCCTTGATCTATGCAACGATAAAAAAATTAAGCAATTATTTCTTGAGTTAAAAAGCAAAGAACTTGAACAAAAAGAAGTGATGAATTCAGAAAGCATCGTTAATGAAGTTTTTGAATTATTTAAAAATGGATTGGTGCCTGGAACTAAACAATATTTTAAATATTCCGATAAAATTTCACGAACCGAAAAAATTCTCTCTAGAAAAGTCGAGCCAAACTCCACTGATATCGAGGCTATTTTAAGATTAAGTGAATTCTACCGTCATACGAAAATGGTGTTAAAACAAAGAGCTTTAGTATTTGATGCGTTAAATCGTTTTCCTAACCATGTGAAATTATTGTTAGACGCCGCCTATTTAGAAAAATTTGTTGGAAATCATATTTCAGCAAAAATTTATTTCAGAAAAGTCCAGGGGTTACTTTCTTCTCTTGCAGCAAGAGACCAGCAACAGACGAATTTACTAATAGCTGCACTCATGGGACAGATAAAACTCTATTTTGTTGAAAAATGTTATCATCTAATCATTCGTTGTTGTAACCAAATTTTAAAACTACAACCTAATCATGCGCAAGCTATTACACATTTAGCAAGTGTTCATATGCTTTTTAATCAGCCTGAATTGGCAAATACATTGATTGCTAGAATTACAGATAAACAAAATTCTTATGTGCAATTGGCTTTAATGCAATTTCAGACCTATACATCTGAACATCTTCAAGCCATCAATACAGGAAAAGCCCTACTCCAGACTGTGTTGAAAAAAAATATTAAGCGTTTAGTTTTTTCCTTGCTAGCACAATGCTACGAAGCTTTAAAAGAGAATACCGAGGCAAATAAATATTACAAAATGTTATTGAAAGAGTTTCCAGAAGATTTCCATGTCAAAATGCGCTTTTTAATTTTCAACTGCAAAACAAATAAAACACACCGCAAGATAGCTACTGAAGCGGCTAAAAAGATGGCTATGCAATTTCCTTATGAGCAAGCTTACCTAAATTATGCGCGTGAACTTTGGTATGCTAAACAATATTTCGCTTCTATTGAGTGGTATGAAAAAACAGCTAAGCTATTTCCACAAAGTATTCGCGTGCACGTTGAATTGATACAAAGCTATGTTGCGCATGAATTTATTGATCGTGCTATTTTTCATGCGGAACATTTTTTAGGTATATTTAATCATGCTGATAAAATTGATTTGAATGCGGGAAGAGCGGAACAAATTCTGTTTCTAGATAATCCCAATTTACAATTTGCATATATTAATGCGCTCTTTGCGAACTCTGAGATTGATAAAGCAACGCAATATAGTCTATCTTGCTTGACCTTTCATCGTGAACGTCATTGGGTTATTGAAGAAATTGAAAACATACTTTATCAAAATAATATCACCCCTCCATCTAACGTCGATGAAAATGAAAGCAAATATGAGAGTGAGGATTTTTCTACTCTTCCCAATCAACCAGGAAACGAAGATACAGGAAATACACTCTTAGTCTCTCAACCTGACACTCTTGTCACACCTAACGGAATTATTTCTTACTTCTTAAATGGTAATGCAGAAAAAACATATCAACATTTAGTTGAGTCAAAACTTGAAACAACGCTTTTTCCTGAAGTATTGCGCACACAACTTACTCAAGATGAAATAGCTTCCAATCGCGATTGGGTGAGCATGCAATTTCACAACATAGATCTTCGTGTAAGGAAAGGTCGGCCTGTTTCTAGCAATGAAATCTATTTTATATTACTCTCGAAAGAAATTTATCCGTGGGTCAAGCAAGTGGACAAAACACATAATGTTTTTGCTATGGCCTTGCAAGTTGCCGAGCGGTACAAATTTCAGTGTGATGAATTAGGTGTATTGCCATCAGATTCACAAGGATTGGGTTTAATGGGTTACGTTTATTCCCGGGCGAATTATAAACCACAGCCTTCGCCTAAACCGCAGCCTACTATTGATATTAAACTGAGTTTACAGCCTACGTCACTCTGGGTATCAGCCACTGCTGCGAATTCGGATCAACAGATTGCTTCAGCACAGGTCGCATCGTCACCTGACCCAAAAACAAACTTGCTGCTTTTGTAACTCATAATGACCAAGTTGACTGGATACCGCGGACAAGCCGCATAAGCGCTAACCTAAGGAAAAGCCGTAAGACCTAATCTGCGGCTTTCTTTTTCTTGAGCTTTCTGCGAGTGCTTGCCTTATTTCATTCCATCTACTTATTACTTCA
>JBDTIZ010000206.1:0-3367 GCA_039936115.1 Gammaproteobacteria bacterium | reverse complement strand
CGTCGATCTGACATCGACAAATGAGTATACTTACCCATGCGACAGTCTCCATGCTATTCAAGTTTCCCAAGAACATGAATATACAGCATTTTTAGACTGTCGCACTTCTGTTTAGAATTCGCCATTGCGATTGCTGCTCTTAATATTGTGTTAATAATTCATCTTTATACTACACACACCAAAAACGACAGATATAGTCCGTTAAAAAAAATAAAGATACAAAAAGCGTATGATTTGGCACTTTCACAGGGCTGAATTTATTACTGTTTTTTTAAAATGAGAGAGTGGGAATCAAAACATGTGGCATAGAAAGGTGTATTCGCTCCTAAGCGGCGCACCACACGAACATAAAAGTGCAGCAGTTCCTCTTGAAGATCAAAGCACTTCTCAACCTATTAAAGCACCTGTAGTTGAGACGAAGGCTTCACCTAAAGAGAAAGAGCTATCTGATGATTTCGTTCGCCTGGAAAGCGAAGATCTGCCTTCTGAAGAAGAACTCAAACTCAGCGTTCAACAAAAAATGGATAGCTGTGGCTACTACTCTGCTCGTGTCGCCTTGAAAATGATGACACTGTTGTTTGGCACCGCGGTTGATGTGTTTCAGTTTTCAGCGGCTCTTAAAGATATTGATGGCAAAATGCTAGGCTTAATCCCTATGACCAACCCCGTCTCATGGGTATTGGTATGTATTTACGCAGCGCAATCCATTAACGTCAATAAAAAATTTGCTTTCGAGGGCATCGATACCTTCTTTCGTGCAAAGCTCGGTGAAAAACCAGAAGACTGGGAAGAGTTACCGGAAGGTGATACCCGAAAAGCCAATGTTTGTTCGGCAGTTTTAATTACTTACGTCATCCTGAGTGATGCTATATCAACAACGTATTATCTAGAACAAAATGGATTTGGCTTAAGTCGATCTGCGCACTTTCTCATAAGTATTTTGACCTCCCTTTCCAATTTACCGACTGAAGGCTTGGAAACTCACTCTTTTATTCGTTCCAAATTTTCAAAGATTCCAAAAGTTATTAAAAATGCACTGACTCAAATTCATAAATCGGAAACTTATATCGCACTCTTGCAAAAACAGAAAAAAAACTTTGACGCGGCATGGGAAGAATTATCTAGTCATTTGTTAATTGCATTAATCAAACCTGCTAATAAAAGCTTGGCATCCAACAGTGACGAATTATCCAAAAAAATACTCAGCATACTTGAAAAAGATGCAGCACCTATGGCAGATGCGTTTGTTGCGTTACAAATAGAACCCGACGTCGCCGATGAGCTTGCTAAGAAATTTACTCAAGCAATGAATCCGGATGCCGAGCAAAAAGAAGAACCCGAAGAAGATCAAAAAGGCTTGTTACAATCTTTAAAAACTGCAATTGATTGGGCACTAAAAAACCTACTCAAACTATTTGGCGCAACACAAGATACCACAGAGAGTTACACAACAGTTGCTGCGATGGCGACAATCATGCTTTCTACGACATCTCCTTATCTCAGAGTGCCGCTTTATATTTTAAGTGTATTAAATGGCTTAGTTGATACATTATTTAATGGAAAAAACACGAGTGAAGCGATTGATTCTGGAAAAGAAGGCATAAAAAATGGCGTCTCTCTCAGAAAAATTATCGTTTTTGCTTTGTCGTTTTTCACAGCCGGTATGGTAGGACATGCTCAATTTAGTTTAATTCTGGCTATGTTAAACGATCCGGATGCAGAGTTGCCGCCACCTTTACCTGAACAATTTCCAGATGGCGTAAATCTAGCTCAATCAATAGGCGCAGGACTACGAGAACTGATTCTTTATACTTTTTATCTTTATCCTATCTTTGATTTTGGTGCAGATGCCGTTTCTTATGGCGCATCAAAAGCACTTTCGCTATTTACGCCACAAGGGCAAAGCGCAACACCTTTTCCTGAAAGCAGTCTTGAGGTTGAAGGCGACGCTGAGCATGATGCTTTTACCAATATCGTTGACGAGACACCTAAGAAAACCACAGCGAATGAAGATCCAGATGACTGGCAACTGATAGAGAAAGAAGCTAACGACGCAACCAGTGCACAAAGTCCTCTGTTAGCCAACAACCTGTTTGTTGCTGCAAAAAGCTCAAGCAGCCCAACTAACACGCCATCTACAAAAAGCAGTTTATCCCCAACTTAAAAGTAATGTATACTCCAACGCCATTCAGCACACAAATTCAAGAGTCTACTTATGTTTGACAATCTTTCAGAACGATTAGCGCGCGTCCTTAAAAATCTAAGCGGTAAAGGACGGTTAACCGAAGAAAATATTAAAGACACCATGCGTGATATCCGCATGGCTTTACTTGAGGCGGATGTGGCATTGCCCGTCGTCAGGGATTTCATCGATCACATTCAAGTCAAAGCGATCGGCGTTGATGTCATGGAAAGCTTAACCCCAGGACAAGCCTTAATTAAACTCGTTCGTGACGAGTTAGTTGTGCTAATGGGTGAATTTTCCGATGAGTTAAATTTACAAACTCAACCGCCTGCTGTGATTTTAATGGCGGGTTTGCAAGGCTCGGGTAAAACCACGACCGTTGCCAAGCTCGCGCGCTGGTTGAAGCACAACCAAAAGAAATCTGTTTTAGTCGTGAGTGTCGACGTGTATCGCCCTGCTGCTATCCAGCAATTAGAAACATTAGCGGCACAAGTTGCTGTTGAATTTTTCCCTAGCGAAACGCATCAAGATCCCGTGACAATTGCAGAGGCGGCTATTCAAGCTGCGAAAGCAAAATTAATTGACGTAGTGATTATCGATACCGCCGGACGTCTACATATTGACGACGAAATGATGACCGAAATCAAGCGTCTACACGCAGCCATTCAACCCATCGAAACATTATTTGTAGTTGATAGCATGACGGGTCAAGATGCTGCAAATATCGCAAATGCATTTAATACAGCCTTACCGCTTACCGGTATCATTCTGACCAAAACCGATGGCGATGCCCGCGGTGGTGCTGCATTATCTATTCGTCAAATCACTGGCAAACCGATCAAATTTATCGGTGTGGGCGAAAAAATTGATGCCTTAGAACCTTTCCATCCAGATCGCGTGGCGTCACGCATTTTAGGCATGGGCGATATTTTGACTTTGGTCGAAGATGCTGAGCGCACCATCGATCGTGAAAAAGCTGAAAAACTTGCGAAAAAAATTAAAAAAGGCAAAACCTTCAATCTCGAGGATTTCCGGGATCAATTAAAACAAATTGGTCAAATGGGCGGTATCATGGGCATCATGAAGAAATTGCCGGGCCTTGGCAGTCTGCCTCAAGCCGCGAAAGACAAAATCAATGACAAATCATTCAGTGAAATCGAAGCTATCATCAATTCAATGACG
>JBDTIZ010000205.1:0-11243 GCA_039936115.1 Gammaproteobacteria bacterium | reverse complement strand
CGTCGATCTGACATCGACAAATGAGTATACTTACCCATGCGACAGTCTCCATGCTATTCAAGTTTCCCAAGAACATGAATATACAGCATTTTTAGACTGTCGCACTTCTGTTTAGAATTCGCCATTGGAAGTTTAGGCGATTTCCGTAATATTTCCGTTATATCTGGTATGAGGGTGGCTCTCGGGTGTTTTTCTATTTGCGCATTTTTGCTACTAATTTTTGAAGTTCGCAATAGTAGGCTTCATTGCCATATTTTCTTCGCCTATGTTCAATTCTTGGAGTGAATATAGTAAAAAAGAATCCCATAGAAGGCCCCATTAGATTATGAATATCTGATTCTGAAATGTCTCCTTTGTTGGTGAAATAGCTAATGGTTTCTAAAAAATCTAAGAGATTTAGCAGATAAGTATATTCTTCTGATGAATTAATATCTTCGCTGATTTCGTTAATCCTGATTGCAATGTGTGATCGATGCACGCTTTCGGGTGATCCGGGGTGTAAGTTATTTGATTCGCGGTATAAGCGTTGAATTGTTTGTCGTGCTCTTAGAATTGACTCGCTTGCGTAACGATCATCAATGCGCATTAGAAAATCTGCTTTAGCTGCTTTACTAATTTCTTTTAATTGACGGTTAGCTACATAAGCTAGCACCCCTGTAACAACTACAAGGAAAAAAGATAATATGATCAGGGATCAGGCAAATGTAATGAAATGTTATTAAGCTTTTATCATCGTTTTTTGGGAAAAAATCTTTAATGGGCTCTAACAAAGGTAAAATAACAAAAAATATCACACACAATCCCAATGCAATTAGAATGATCCCCCACTTAATTTGGCGCATGTGCAGTTACTCCTCTTTGCAAGATTTATTGTAAGCTGCTAATGCCTCTGTAAACCCATCTAAGTCAAATTTGATTGTCGTCATTCCAGGTCGATGCTCATAACCATAAAATTGACCTAGAAAATAATCAAAAGTAACAAGCGTTTCAGTTACATCACTTTTGACTGCAAAAACATACACAGGATAATGAAAATTGTTTATAGAAATAAGGGAGATTCCATGTAATTTTTTGTTAAAAAATATAAAGCTTTTTGAGGGAATATATTGCGTGTTATTCGTCTGATTCATTTTTATCATAAATTTAACCGCATCATCGGCATTTACAATTTTTGAAAAAATAAAGAAACCATTTGGGTTATCGGGAAACCAAATTGCAAGGCTTGTGGGTTGATCTGGCTTGTATCTTCCAACTATTGCAATAAAGCATTTTCCCTGCCACCTCATCAATCCAATTTCACTTTTGCCATAATAAGCAATTCGAGTAATGTTGTTGGATGGTTGATTTTTATTTGATTCACTTTTTGTTAATGAAGAAGATTGAACTTGATTTGATTGCTTGATAGATTGATTTATTGTTGGCTGTTCTTCTGAAATGCTAGGTTTTTCTTGCTCCATCGCTGCTAATATAAATTCGGTGGGAATTGCAAACCCTAGACCCTCTGATCCTTTGCTTTCATCTTTAAGAAAAGTGATGCCAATTAAATTTCCGTTTTCATCGAATAAACCACCGCCGCTTGAGCCTGGGGAAATTGCCGCATCGGTTTGAAGTATTACGGTATTTTTAAATGTAAATTTATTTGAAATTATTCCTCGTGAAATTGTTTTTTCATATCCTTTAGGATTTCCAATAGCAAAAACTTCTTCCCCGATGCTAACAGTACTAGATTGCCTTATGTTTACGGGGGTAAAAACAATTCCTGGAATTTTTACAAGACAAAGATCATTGCGTTGATCGTAGTAATAAAGCTCGCCTCTTTTTCGGGTATCATTTATATAGACAACCAAATAAGTGCCGGTTAATGCTACGTGACAATTGGTGGCTAAGATATTTTTATCAATAGCAACCGCACTGCCAAGAGCTACACCTTTGTTTTCGCCATCAGGCTCAACTCCATAGATGGTAAAAATTGAATTGCTTGCTCGTGTATAAACTTTTTGAGCAGAAGATTGAGGAGGTGAAGCTTCAGTAAGGCTTGATTGAGCGTAGACGAGTTGTATCAGACCAATAAATAGGCTTATTGTAATTATGGAAAAAAGAACCCAAGCTCCGATTCGTTTGGCCATAATGCTGCCTTATATGGGTTAATATCTCTATTATAGCTTACAAGCAGGTATAGCTGGGCCTTTTCCGTTTGCTAGTCACATAGCAACCTCATGATAAATATACATATTTATCGAGGACTTTCTTTTGCAGTCACATAAGCATCTTATGCCCAGTAAGGCAGGTACTCTGATTGCTTATTGGATTTACCATTAATATCTTTAATTCTAATAACATCCGTCTCGAGAGCTTCTTTAATCAATCTAGAAATCATAGATCGCTGTTTCTCGTGCATTTTGAAACGTTCACGTAGGCTGGTGTTAGTCATGGCGCTGTGCGAAAGGTGTTTAATAACAGCATGCTGGTAACAGGCTTGTATCCTTTCTTCTCGAGACATCTCTTTAAATGCACGGGGAGAATAAAGAGTTACTTTAAAATAATTTTCTTCTTGATGAAATTTAAGGGGTGGTAAGCCAAAAATTTCAATCGCCGTTATAGTTTTTGTGAAGCCTGTTCCACGCTCTTCGCAAATATGATAACGGCCAAAAGCATGGGCTAATATTTCATTGCGCGATTCGGGTCTGGTGCCGATTAGGCGGTCAATAGTTTTGGTAGATAAAAGAGTTCCTGGATTTGTAAATTCTATTCTGTCATCAAAAATTTCAATCATAGGGCTCGTGCCACGAATAGCAAAATCTTGATGAATAAGCATATTAGCAGTTAGTTCACGTAAGGCAATTTGTGGATAAACAGGTGTTTCTTGGCGAAAAGCTTTTTGAATAATTTCGCTTTGTGGCAGCGTGGCATTTAAAAAATTAAGGAGCTCATTAAAACCTATAGCATAGCCTTTATGAATTAAAAATTCATTTTCACTGATTGTATTATTTAACCCTTTATAACGAATAACTCGGATTTTTTTTCGGGACAAGTCATCAAAGTTATCTAAATTTCTTGCCGCCGCAATAGCGCCAAAGTTTGTAATGTAATAACCATTATGATTGCTTTTTTTAATCATTTTTTCAGACTCCATCCAATGAAGTATTTCTTGATTACTGGATGGAGCGGGTCGCTTCAATAGCTCGTGGAGTCCGTGAAAATCTAATAATGCCAATACTTGATCTTCAGCTAATAAAGATGATGCGTGTAAATCTTCCCAGCGGGGTAAACGGCTATTTAGCATGAGCCCCCCTAGTTCATGTTGAGATGCCTTGCGTGTTGATCCGCCAGAACGTATGTAGCTATCCTCTATGGTGCCATTTTTAAGACGAATGGGTTTCACTGGGGATTCATTTATGAATATGAAAAGCAAATTATAATTTTCGTAAATGATGCTGCTATGTTCGATTGCAACTTCGGGATTTAATGTTCCTCTTGCTCTATTCGACAGCGTTGAAATGATATTTTCACTGTCTTGTAGATTGATCCCCACAGGCTTTCTAGTTTTATTATCTATTCCAAATACTAAGAAGCCACCGCCAGGATAATTAGCAAATGCAGATAAATGACAGCTTAATTTTTCATGGTTCGGAGAAAGGCATTCCTTCCAATCTAACTCATTTAATTCATGCGGTAGTCCCACAAGGCTCTTTTTAAGCAGCTCTAATGCACGCTTCTCCCAATTTTTCATGTTTTCCCGTTCCCAATCACGTAGCAAGCAATTGATATTTATAGATTATCCAATTAAGCCAACACTTGGAGTCATGCAAAATGATAGGCCGAATTTTAGCTCATTTACTCCCCTTTTTGTATCTTAAGGACTAAATAAATCAAGTTTGAATGAGCGGTTTTCTGTTTTAATTTTTTGTTGTTGCTCCTCTATCAATGCCCGTTGCATTTATATTGCAAAAAACAGAAGAAGTTCGTCTAACTGTAGAAGATGCTAAGCAAACATTATTTGATTTACTACAACGGCGATACCCCGGGTAAGCGCAAGTAATGACACTAATTCATACTAAGAGTCAGTATAAGTTAGTGTTGTAGAATAAATTTTAAAGCCAACTTTTTTATATAGATTAAAGCCATCCTCTGATGAATCCAAAAAGCAGTGTTTAAATCCTAGCTGTTTGGCTTTGTTCATCATATACAAAGTGAGTGCTGTTCCAATGCCGCGTTTTGTGAAAGCCGTTTTCGTAGCAAGATTATGTAGCATCACGGAATCATTCGATATGAACAGTGTTCCGGCGGCTGCAAGATTGTTTTGGTAGTGGGCTACAAACTGTAGGAGTTTACCAGAGCTACTTTTGTCAACATTGAGTTTGCGATAGCTGTCTTCACCTTCCGTAGCTTGGAATCCTTCGTTGATAGGCTGAATCCAGGTTTTAAGATCATCATGAGTACTTAATTCTTGTAGGATAATTAATTCATTTTTTAGGATAGAAAATGAATTAGATAAATTAAAGTACATAGCTGGAGCTTCTTCCAGTAAAGAAAATCCTTGTTGGATCAGATCATTTTCATGTGAAGCAGGCGCAACAAGCCATCCCCAAGGGGCGTGATGCTTATCAAAAAAATTGGAGACTGATTTTATTAAGCTCGAACTATTTTGTCTGTGCGGCCTGGTATCGATGACGACGTTAAGGAATGGTGAGTCAATGCCAGTGGCAAAAGCAACTGCGTTAGCGCTGTATAGGTGGTCAATAGACATTGTTTGATAGAAATCAGTCATTGCGGCAATGCCAATTTTAGTGATTTCTGGATCGTGTAGTTCGACAATAAATTTTTTCATATTAATTACTCGTGTGACTTTCATCAAAAAATAGCATGTCTGAATAGGGTGCTTGTTTGCAGCTAGCAATGCGTTCTTCGAGTGTAGTCGTATGAATTTCTAGCTTGTGACCATTGGGGTCAAGAAAATAGAGTGAATTACCTTCGCTTGTATTATTTTTCCAAATGTGTGCACCCGAATCTGTAATCTTGTTAGAGAGAGTTTGAAAATCTTCGCTACGAACGTTGAAAGCAATGTGCGTGTATTCTGGCAACGGCGATGTTCTTGTTTTAGGGTCTAATGTTAAGCATAACCAAAGGCGTCCTGCTGAGAGATATGCGCCTTTATCCCATGCAGCATGAATTTTACAGCCAAGCATGTCTCTATAAAAAGCTGTTGACTCGTTCAGGTCGTGAACCGCTAAGGTCAAATGGTTGATGCCGGTAATCATAGATGAGGAACCTGTTGATTTTGGAGCCACGAATTTTACTCTAATCTGGCTTGCGATACATGATTTTGTTCAATAATCATTGCCCAATGGATAGGTGGATGGGAAAATAACAGCTCTTTAATATTGAAGTGTGTTCTGAATGAATCTCGCTAAAGATATCGAAATAAAACTGCTGGTAGAATGCCAAGAACATATTGAAGAAATTAGTAAGCATTGGGTTCCTACCGCTTCGATTGAACGTGCACAGCAAAATCTGCAAGTGAGTTTAAAATAATTATGTCAGTCAAAATATCCTTAGATCACCCAACACTTGCATTAAAAAATAAAATCCAAGAAGCCAGTCAGCATTTTTTAAACGCATTTGGATTTAATTATTTTCAATACTTGCGATGTTTTGCAGACGGATCTGTTAGCCTTCTGACGAATAACACCAATTTAATGGAATATTTTCAGCAAGTGGAAAATGCGCCGGTGGTTTTTTCATCCTACAAAAATGAACATGAAAATGCACATTCTTATTGGTTTTTATGGGATGAAGAATTGCCTGAAGGGCCGGTGCAAGTTGCGCGAGAAAAATTTAATATCCGCAATGGATTGACGTTGGTCAGACGTTCTAAACAATATTACGATATGATTGCAGTTGCGCTGCCGAGTGAACAAGCGAATCCTGGTTCTTTCTATCTCAATAAACTCAAAGCAATTGAGCAGTTTGTAAATGAGTTTGATGCGGATAATAAAGATTTAATTACGATCATGAATAAAAATCCAATTGCGCTGCCTGAAGCGTATCGTGATATTAATTATCAAAATATCTGTTTAACCAAGGGCAAAATTACGATCGCGGGTAAGCATGGTATGACGTATATCACTACGCAAGAATTGGCTTGTTTAAGATTGTTGGTTCAAGGTGCTGCGCATAAAAAAATTGCCCAATTACTTGATATTTCACCGCGAACGGTCGAAACGTATTTGCTGAGATTTAAGCAGCGAACCGGATTTGTTTCGCCTCATGAAATCGATCGCATGATGTCGCTTTATTCTGTGTAATGAATTTTGTCCGTGTTGATCACGGACAGACAGTCGATTTTTCAATTGTTACTATGCTGGCAGGATTATTTTTTTTATTAAAGGATAAAACGACATGATATTGCCAGAAAAAAAATTAGCAGAACAACTATTTAATCAATTCTGTGCGGGATATAGAAAGCGCGATTTAACGAGTTTGCTGAGTCTTTTTACTAAAGACATCAATATGTGGGGTTCGGGACTTGATGAATATCGCGTGGGATTAAAGCAAGCAGAAGAACAATTGAAACGTGATTGGAGTCAGTCAGAAAACGGTGAAATTGAAATTGTGTCATTCGTTCCGACTCCAGCGAATGCTTTGTGGACGGCAGCAGTTTGTAATGCAAAAGTTACTATAGCGGGTAAACAACATATTTTCCCCCATTTGCGCGGCACGATCATGCTAGAAAAAGAAGATAATGTCTGGAAAATCGCTCACATCCATGCTTCGTTTCCGGATTATAGAAATCCTGAAAATGGATCATTTCCGGTGGAGTAAAATGACTTGTCATTCCCGCGAAGGCGGAATCTATACGAACTACGGATCGCCAATTTGACTGGATACCGCGGACAAGCCGCGGTACGACGGCGTTTAGTGCCAAACACTCTATATCACAACTAATCAATTCCTCTCCTCCGGTGGAGCAAAATGACCTGTTATTCTTGCGAAGGTTGAATCTATACGAACTATGGATCGCCAATTTGACTGGATACCGGGACAAGCCACAGTACCACGGCGGCGAGGAATGGGTTAGTTGTGATGCAGGGTGTTGGCAATAAACGCCGTCGTACCGCGGCTTGTCCGCGGTATCCAGTCAATTTGGCGATCCATAATTTTCGCGTGTTTATTGGTTAATTCATCAAGATAGCTCTTATTGTAAATCCTCTATTTAACAAAATCAGATTTAATACTCTCTTAATGTCTATCTGTTACCCTATCAAAACTAAAAATATACTAAAAAAACGAGAGAGTTCTATGCTTAGTAGTAAAGAATTGCTATTCGATGATGGGCCTAAACAAATCAAGAATTCCTCTTCCAAGAGAGAAGAATTTTCTTCATTTCTTTTGTCCAGCGCGGAAACATTACCTGAATTAGCTTATATTTCTTTTGTGTTAACGAACGATGTAACACGAGAGTCTTTGTTAGGTGAGGGAGGTTCGTTACCAGCAACAACGTCATCAGAAATCGCTGTCGCTTGGAATTATGCGGATGGTGTTTGCGCAATGATTACGGGCATTTCGCAACTCACTGATAAAGACAACTATCGACAAAAATCTACCATTGCAAAAGGTATTATTAATATTCTGAATGGAACTCAGTTACTCGCGCTCTCAAATAATTATAGTTTGTTTAGTTATGGTCTAGAAGCATTAACAGGCGCTTCTTCGTTAGCGGGGCCTGCGTTTGTTTTGGCTATGCTTTGTGATGTGATAACACTCACAATCGATTTGCATAATGCGGCACAAGAATTAGAATTTGAAGGATGGTTAGATGAAAGAATACAGGAAGTAGAATTTTTACAAAAAAGAATGGCTGAAGAACGAGAAAAGCTTAACGCATTAAACGATGAAGATTCAGCAGATTATCAAAAAAAATTAATTAAAATTATCGCCCTGGAAAATAAAGAAAAAAAATTATTGGCAGATATGGGTAGTCGTTGTCGATATCATTGTAATTCAGAAAATCAAGATAGTTGGAAAGAAATCATTAGCAACAAATTGATAAACAAACCTACGGTGTTAGAGCGCCATCAAGGTATAAACCTAGATTATTTCACGCGAAAATGGCAATCCGATTCAGAAAATTCTGCTGATACACGCAAAAATGCAGCAATTCAATCCGACGTTGACAAACATTATAAACAAACTCGACTCAACTTAGCCTTCAAAGTGCTGAGCTTTATTGGCATGACATTGGCTGCTGTTTCCCCATTTGTAGCGTGCCCACCGTTAGCATTAGCTGCTACGATTATTTGTTCGGGTGTCGCGGCTTATAATGTTTATAAAAATGGGTGTAAAGCTTATCAATTTTTTAAGCCGGCTTGTGTTAAGCATAAACAGGAAGAAGAATTTACTTGCGATGTCGATGAAGTAAGTAACCTTAGGGCTGTTGCGTAGTAACTGTTTTTGCGGGAAAGACAGTGTTGACAGCGTCTAGAGGTTAAATTCTACCCCAACTTGTCGCACCCGATTCACCACGACCATTAAACACCTTAAGCGTTACTCCCTGAATACCATGTTTTTTCAGTTCGGCTTGATCTTCTGTAAGTTGCAACAAAAACCAATGCGACAATTCTTCCAACGTTACGTTAGAAATCGGTAACACCACCGCATCTTGTTTATAAAACGGAAATATTTTGTCAGAAAAGTGAGCAATCCATTGGTCGCTAGTGTCTTCAATTCGCATGTAGCTTGAAAGACTAGGCAGGATAAAACGATAGTCTAATGTTTGGCAGAGTGCTTCGATCCGTTGTTTGTAAAGACGGCAATCAAATGACATACCGTTTTGCTCAATCAGTGTGTTGAACGCAACGCCAATTTGATAGTCGTGGCCGTGCATACTTTCGCGCTCAGTCGCGGAAAATAACATAAAGTGCCCTGCAGAAAATTTTAATTCTTCTTTATGCAGCTCAACGATCGCGGAACGTGCCACTGTAGACTCCTCAACTTACCCGTACTAAAAGTAGGGGCGGAATTATACCCGATAAACCAGCGTTTGAGTAAAAATTTTTAGCAGATTATAAATCTCGACGACGATCGAGCAGGGAAAAGCCAGCTAACTCTGTTTCTAGATTTTTGAGTAACCCCATCACTTTGATCACGTCTCCCATTTCAGATGGCAGTGTTAATGTTTTAATTGCTTGATTTTGTGTAAATTTTTCCGTTTCAGATAAATTGGCTGCGCCCTCTGCAAGCGAAATTAAGTCACATGCTAACAAAAAAGCAGCTTGAGTCGTGAATCCTGCGACATTAAGCCCACCATTTGCCGCACTTTCCGCCACAGCCGTAAAATCCACGTGTGCTGTCATATCTTGCAATCCAGGTAAAATTAACGGATCGCTATGCTGATGATGTTGATAAAAACAGCTTAACGTCCCTTTGCTGCGATCAGGGTGATAATATTCACGGCGGCCATAGCCATAATCAATTAACAAAATCAAACCACGATGCATGCTTTCGGCAACAGATTGAATCCATGCGGGCAGCATGAGATTGATTTCAGATTGATAGTTTTCCGCTAAATCGCACTCGTCTTGAATGGCTTTCACGCGGAGAGCAAGTTCAGGGCTGGGCACTGTGTGCTGCCAAGAAAATTGATTATTTTCCCAAGTCACGGAGAGTTCAGCGGACGTATTGTGGCTAAAGACAAAACAATCGACAGGCATAGCATCGAGCACTTCATTGGCAAAAATGATTCCGTCAATCGGTTGCTTTGGCAATGTATCTAGCCATTGAATACGTGACAATAAATGCGGGCAATGTAATGAAAATAAGCGCATTTGTCTTGCGCGAAGGTCAGCGCTAATTTCTAAAATAAAATAGTGTTCTGGTAAGCAGTTAAGCTCTTCTAATTCGAGCAATAAATCTTTTGCAAATACGCCAGAACCTGCGCCAAATTCAAGAATATCACCGCCGCTTAACTCAGTTAAAATTTGCTGACATTGTCTTGCAACACAGCGCGCAAACAATGGCGAAATTTCAGGCGCTGTCATGAAGTCGCCGCTTTTACCAAATTTATGATTACCTGCGCTGTAATAGCCTAAACCTGGCGCGTATAAGGCAAGTTGCATAAAGCGAGAAAAACGAAGATTGCCGCCGACGTCAGACATTTCCGCGCGAATCAGTTGTGAAAGTTTTTCACTGTGAGCAATAGCTGTTTTATTGGGAGTAGGTAAATTTGCCATGTTTTCTGTTATTCTGTGGTCTCATTTTAATGAGTGATTATTACACTATATGATTGAAACGTCCAAAGTTGCTTTAATAACAGGGGCTGCACGCCGCGTGGGAGCTGAGATTGCGTGTGTGCTTCATGCGAGAGGGATCAATGTTGTCTTGCATTATCAGCAGTCAGCATCTGAGGCAAAAGCGCTTTCTGAACGATTGAATGCGGAGCGTAAGCACTCGGCATTGATCTTAAAAGCGGATTTAACACAAACACCCGAATTAAATTCTTTAGTAAAACAAGCTGCAGCAGAATGGGGTCGGCTGGATATTTTAATCAATAATGCCTCTCGTTTTTATAAAACTAAGCTGGAGAGTGCTACGGAAGTTGCGTGGGATGATTTAATAGACAGTAATCTCAAAGCGCCATTTTTTTTGGCGCAAAGTGCAGCAGATTACTTGAAAAAACAGCGAGGTTGTATCGTGAATATCGCTGATGTGCATGCGGATCGTCCTATGCGTGATTACTCGATTTATTGTATTTCGAAAGCAGGTTTAGTGATGTTGACGGAAGTCTTAGCTAAAGAACTTGGGCCAGATATTCGTGTTAATGCTGTATCGCCTGGCACAGTGATGCTACCTGAGGGCGAAAACGAGTTGAGTGATGAGCGCAAAGAAAAAATCATAAATCGAATTGCTTTGCAGCGTTATGGTTCTGCGAATGATGTGGCGAAAGCGGTTTTGTATTTAGTGCAAGATGCGGATTATGTGACAGGGCAAGTTGTGACGGTGGATGGTGGGCGGTCGTTGATGATTTAATTTTTATACCCTCCTCTCTGCCCCGCTAAAAGTGCTGGGATTGTCATACTGTCACCCAGCACTTTATACCACTGTCACCCAGCACTTTACACCACTGTCACCCCACACTTTACACCACTGTCATCCAGCACTTTACACTACTGTCACCCCGCACTTGTTGCGGGGTCCGGAATCAAAACATAAATAAAGTCATAAAAAAAACAAAATGTATTTTTATT
>JBDTIZ010000204.1:0-5513 GCA_039936115.1 Gammaproteobacteria bacterium | reverse complement strand
AAGTAATAAGTAGATGGAATGAAATAAGGCAAGCACTCGCAGAAAGCTCAAGAAAAAGAAAGCCGCAGATTAGGTCTTACGGCTTTTCCTTAGGTTAGCGCTTATGCGGACAAGCCGCGGTACGACGGCGCGTGGAAGAAAGTTCATGCTTATGGATGTGGTGATTCGTTTCTCTGCCGTACCAAGGCTTGTCCGCGATATCCAGATAGCTAGGCATCTGTATTGATTTGTAGAAAAGCATCCAAGGTGTTCGATCCTCAGGCTGCAGATAGTTTCTTCCACGCGCCGTCGTACCGCGGATTGTCCGCGGTATCCAGTCAGCTAGGGATCTGTATTGATTTGTAGAAAATTATCCAAACTGTTCGATCCCTCAGGCTGCAGACGGTTTCTTCCACGCGCCGTCGTACCGCAGCTTGTCCGCGGTATGCAGTCAGCTAGGGATCTGTATTGATTTGTAGAAAATTATCCAAAGTGTTCGATCCCTCAGGCTGCGGATAGTTTCTTCGACGCGCCGTTGTACCGCGGCTTGTACGCGATATCCAGTCAGCTAGGCATCTGTATTGATTTGTAGAAAAATATCCAATATGTTCGATCCCTCAGGCTGCAGATAGTTTCTTCGACGCGCCGTCGTACCGCGGCTTGTCCGCGGTATCCAGTCAACTTGGCGTCTGTTTTGTAGAAAAGGCTCAGCTGCAATCTATGAAACAAGAATGTTATCTCTTCAGTCAAGAAAACGAACATAGAGATTCGCTCTAAAATGAACGTGGATTTAATTTCTGCACCAACTGGTTTTCATGCGATATCAAATCTTTTTCACCGCTGAGATTAGTCGACAATATTTCAACTTGTTCTTTTCCATCTATCATCTCAATATAATCACCTATTGCTTCATGGCCTTTTTGATATGAATATTGAGCAGGCGATAGGCCTGAATGATCAAGAATAGTCATTTGAGCATCGGCTTCTTTCAGCATGTCAATCATAGCTTTATCGCCATTCTCCGCTGCAAAATGCATTAACGTTTTACCATTTTGCACTTCATCCTTAAAGTTAACACAATCCTGGCCAAACATTTGTAAATAATCTACCAGCGCATAAGTAATACTTATTTTTCTAGATTGTACCGCGACCACAGCTAATTCTTGTAAAGTGTCAATCAGCGTTGATTGATCGTACTTCCAACGTTCGAGTTTGGCGGAAATGATGTCATAATCATCTATTTGGCTATCACGAATAAGTGTACTTAATGATTCTAGAGAATCAGTAGATTTTAATGTGTCAGTCACTTCTTCAACTGCGGGAGCAGAAACTGAAATTGCAGGTGTATTGCGAGCGTTGCCATGAAAAAAACCTGGGTAACTCGATGAGAGTGAGTATTTCATTTCTTTTATAGCTTGTAGATGACGTGGCACGTTTCTTTCCCTGCGGTGGCCATCCATGTAATCGCCCAAGTCTTTATGCCCACCAAGATATGCACTGTCATCTGGACGTAGTCCTTCTCTATCAGTGCTTTCAAGGCTACTAAGGCCAGACTCCAGCAATATGTCGACCATGTCATCCTCGCCATCTTCTGCTGCAAGATGCATTAATGTTTTCCCATTTTGCGTATTTTTAACGAAATCAATGTAATTTTCTGTATCTTTCTTACCTTGTGTTATTAACAGTTGAATTATTTCTTCAAAAGCATGAAGATTTTTTGTTTTTATAGCAAAAATGGCTAATTCTTGCATGGCGGCAATAAATGTCTTTTGTTCATCAAGTTTATTTCTGAGCTTTTTCACTTGAGCTTTAAATTGGATTTTAAATCTATCGGTCGATAGTTTGTTATTTTTACATTTAGTTTGAATGAAATCGCCAAATTCAGTTAATGCTAGAGGAAGAGTAGGCATCGATGGCTGTTCTGTTTGTACTGGAGTATCATGCGTAAAGTATTCTAGCTTTTTTGGCTGATTTTGACATATTGCTTCAGCTAGTTCTTTCGCCTCTATTTGTTTAGCTATTTCATTCGCACCTATTTGTCTCGCCGGTGTTTCAGATTTGGACTCAGTCTTTTGACTTTCTTTAAGTATGACAAATGCGGTTTTAAATCTAGATGAATAATCTTTTAATAACGGATCATTTAATAATTTCGTATTAGCTTTAATAAGTAGTGCTAATAATATTTTTCCTGATGCATTTGTATCTTCTAATAGTATTTCAATTAATTTTTTGGATTTTACTTCTACTAACAACTGCTCGGCTGAAACTTTTGGAATACTATCCAAATTATTTTTGCATACGTTCACTAAGCAATTAAGGTGAGTAGATTTAGTGATTAATTTTTCAATTAAGCTAGGCTCATTTTTTATTTTATCAAACAGTAACGACAGACAGTGCTTATGTTTGAGCAGGTTCAATAACCTATCTTCGGTTATGCCCGTTTTAATTAATTCAGCTATATAGCCAGCTTTACTTTGTTCTAATTTGCTGGTCTCTGAAGTAGCAGGTTTTTTAGTTTTTCTTTTACTTATAGAGCTAGTCTCTTGGGGCTTGGGTGTTTCAGTTGCAGACTCGTGTTCTTTTTTAGTTTCTTTAGGTGTCTCAACGATGAGCTCTTTTTTAACATCTTGTTTGCTTTCTTTTGGATCGGGAAGCACCAACGGTGTTAGGGAGATGCCATATTTTATTGCAATTTGCTTAGCATGTTCATGGTTGCCCATTATTGTTTGTCGTTTAGCTTCCTTCGCCCAATCTTCCAGCGTATTTTTTTCGGTAGCAGTGGATAATGATGGCTGTTCTTCATTTTCTACAATAACTTCGTTTAATAAATTGATCAGTAATTCTAATTTGCGATTATCTTTTTCTTGAAAAATATATAAGCTGTCTTGTGCGCGAGTAGCTGCAACAAATAATCGATTAAATGCAGTATTAACCCTGGTATCGCCGTTATAGTCTTTAGGACGATGAATGAATCCCCCCGGCTGAAAATTATGCGTTAGAAAAAATTTACTCGCAAGTTCAAAAACTTTATTCTCATCAAGGATACGATAGAGAAGGATAGTGTGGTACTCGCTTCCTTTTATTTGCTCCGGTGTAAATATCAATGTAGTAGGAAATAATTTCGAAACTTCGTCTTTGAATTTTTCTTCAGTAATAATCGCAAATGTCGTTGAACTGACTCTACTCTGTAATGTTTTTATATCTTTTGTGGATTTTGAAGTCATCCAGCGCGTCATTCCCAGGCGTGCATCGGGACCTTTAGTTTCTGCAATAGCAGCAAATTCATTTTTGTGAGAAACACCGCCAGTTAAATTGGTCTTGATTGCAATAATACGGTTAGCAAAATGAACCCCGTTTAGTGGACAGCGGTAGGTCGCTGTTAATTTGTGGGCTGACACACCGAGTAATTGTTCTAAATAAGGTTGTCTAGATTGATTGTCATATAAATTCTGATGGCTGCCTATGCAAAACGCAATCTGACGGTTCTCGACAGAGGCAGTCAATACATTGAGTTGTTGAGTAGAGAAATCATCAGATTCATCAGTGACGATAAAAGCATAAGGCGGTTTTTTAACTTTTGGGACATAAAGATCTGGTTGAATGCGATCAGTTTTTTCTAAATGCGCAAAATATTCAGAGGCCATTGTTAAAAACCACTCTTTTTCTGCAGCATCTGTGATAGCAGATTGCTTTTTCCCAAGATTAAATTTTTTAGGGCCGCCTACATAGCCGGAGAAAATTCTCAACTCTTCCATTAGAAGTTTATGATTGCTTGCAAATTCATGACTTATTTTCAGCTTACGTTTACCTTTGAGATAGTCTTCCAGCCATTTTTGAAAGTAGGTCGCATCAACCCAAGTTGTATTTGCAAGCTTCGGTTCTCTCTCAAGTAGTAATTCAGTGTAGGTGAGAAATCTCACCATATTTGGTGGAACAATTTCTGAAACAGGTAATGATTTCCATTCTCCTTCTACTTTTTCTTTTAAACCTGGATTGGCTGTGACATAGAGAATAGGTAAATCTTGCGGCAGCAAACCTTGTGATTGTTTATGAGCTGCTTGCTCGAGTAGAGTGAGTGCAAGACTGGTTTTACCAGAGCCCGGAGGGCCGCTGATAATTGCCGGCAATTTTGTGACGATTATTTCATTCTGATCATCGCTATATTCAAGAAAGCAAGCATTGAAGTGAATAGCGGGTGTGGAAGAGAATTCTGAGGATGATTTCTCGCTATCAATTTCGATGTCATCATTGGTCTCTATAAAAGAGGATTCGTCAATGTCATAGTTTTCTAGTTGTTCGTTTATTAACGCAAGAAATTTCTTAAGGACGGAAGGTTTTAAAAACCGTGATTTTTGATAGTCGTGATTTAAAACGACTTCAAGTAGTAACAAACAGGATTTGTTACCAACTTTGATAGTGGTAAATAAAAGCCTATGCGTATCATTGACTCTAGCGCTATAAATGCGACAACCAGCCATTTTTTTTAAATCAAGACCTGCTGCTTTATATTCGCCTCTAAGCAGTTTGTTAATGGTCTCGCTATAGCGATGTATGTCAGGAGCATGACCTAAAATGCCCTGCCAAAAATAGACTTTATTCATTTCTCTTATTCTTACTCGTTTTGTGTGATGAAATGATATCAGATAAGTATTAAGGGAGTATTAACAATGGCTAGCCGCTAGTGAGTTAACTTATTAAATAAATTAGAATTTTTTTTGAGGTCAGGGTTTTTTCAGCAAAATAACATCAGTCCCGCGAATTTGAGCTATTTTTTCTATGGATATATCTGTATCTCGCAACAATTTTTTAGTTTCTATAAATAAATCATACCCATGCTGTTGCAGTGGGCGCAGTAAAAAATAAGCTTCACCGCCATAAGCGAGCGAATTTTTTAATGCCTGAATAAAATTTTCAAATGAGCTATCTAAAAAAAATCGACAACGATTTTTAAAGTGTGATGGTGAAAGTGTGCCATCACCTGCTTGAAAATACGGTGGATTGCTGAGGATTAAATCGAACTTGCCTTCCCATTCTTTTCCAAGCAACACATCATAATTGAAAAGATGCCAGCGCAATTGTAATTCAGGTCGGTTGACAATTTTGGCATTCTGATGAAAATAATCGGTATAAACATCTTGAACTTCAAGGAAATCAAGCTGTCTAAGCTCACGAAGATGCCAGGCGAGCTCAAAACCAATTACCCCGCAACCCGCACAAAGATCTAATACACGAAAGGTTTCGAGATCTGGGCGAGATCGCAATCGCTTAGCGACAAACTCTGCTAATTGAACCGAATCAAGACTGAAATGATATTTGTCTGGCTGTGCGTAATGATAAGTAAACATGTATTTTGAATCCAAAATGTAGCTGTAGCAGAGTCTGGCAATTATACAAACGTTTTAAAAAATGACTATAAAAATAAATTTGGTATGCTTTTGTAGGGGCGAACCTGTGTGTTCGCCCTTAAAATCATAGGCATATCATATCTAGGCCGTTGGGCGAACACATAGGTTCGCCCCTACAAAAGCATTTGT
>JBDTIZ010000203.1:0-2584 GCA_039936115.1 Gammaproteobacteria bacterium | reverse complement strand
CGCTTTTAAAAAAAGAAACAACGTTTAAGGGTGGCTTACGCAGAAAACAACGTAACGCATTGATGGATAACAGGTATCTAAACCGCATTCTGGCTGGAATTTAGATGCGTTTGCCCTGATTTTGAGTCAAATTGACGTTAAGCGCTAAGATTACCTTAAGGTTTATAGTTTATATTACATTCTGAAAAAAGCTAAATCTTTGGATAAAAATTTAAATTTTAAATCAATTTATTATAACTAATTAGGTTCAAATCACATGTTGTCAAAAACACGACTCGAGCACTTTAATTGAATTTAAGGATCATAGTATTGGCCAGAAGGCAAAAACTACTATTTTACAAGCATTACATATCCAGCTTTTTTTTCAGCATATTTTCGATGCCTCACAAAAGAGCACTGATCCGCATTACTCAACATTATCCAGTTTGAAACAAAAATATTATAAGCTCCTCTTAGAATTAAGAACTAAAAAAATTGTTGATCTAAAACATCAGATAGAGGCATTAAAAGCTCATGGCAAAAATAATATTAAATGACCGTTATGTGCATGATAATATGGATACGGAAGGTGATATAGAATCTGGTGAACAGCTACAACGAGAGCGCGAAGAGGAGTCTTATGATCCTAACTATACTTTTAGTCTCACGTTCTTTAGTCCAGCTGCGGGGAAAACGCAAGAAGATACCTCTGACAAACCGGATGCTGAAAATAAATCTGCCCAGAATATGAAAAAGAGTTAATGGTTTTTGCAACAGTTACGGTAAGGGTCTTAATCGCTGTCGAACAATTCCCACCTGTGTTTTTATTGGCTGATTATGTTGACAATAAAATATCCCGCTTACAAATTTGCAAGCGGAATCGTAAGGATTAACACAATTGCTTTTCAGCAAAAACCTTCATTGCGTCAACCAAAAAATTTAATAATTTCGGATGAATTTCATCATAAAACTTTACAAAATCAGGATGTGAACAATAAAATTGACTGAGACCGATATAGCTTTCTTTTGTGGGTGTCCAAAAAATTGTTGTCATCTGAATATGGAATATGGAGTTGATATCTTCTCCTACATTATTGAAGAGATAGTATGCATTAAACTCTTGTTTATACCGCTCAAGCTCACGTTTGCCTCGAAATTAGTGTGTTCTATATTATTCAATAACAAGTCTGATATAATTAAAATTCTATTATCTGAGTTATTAATGATGGATAATTTATGGACTCATCTAACAGAGATGATCTGATTTTATTTATTTCCAAGACTAAGTTATTGAATGCCGTCCCGGCAAGTCGTATTGCTGAGTTATTATCCCAGCTAAAACAAATTAATTTAGCAAAAGGCGATTTATTGTTTTCGCAAGGTAGTCTGTCAGATTCAGTCTATATTTTGATGAAAGGAAAATTATGTGCCTATTTTCTGCATCCGAGTAAAGAACCGCAAATTGTCGGCCACATTATACAGTATGAAACCATTGGTGAATTGGGAGCGATCTCATTAGAGCCTCGTAGCTTGTCAGTTAAAGCAGAAGTGAATTCGGAAGTGATCGAAATTCCGAGTAATTTGTTTCGAAATTTATGCGAAGAATTTCCTAGTATCTTATTTAGTATTGTTAGGCCGTTAGTTACGCGATCGCTCAACACGATTAAATTATTGCAACCAGAAAATAAACCCGAGCACGTAATAATTTTTTCTACTGAGAGAAGTATAAATTTACTCACATTTAGACAGCAAATCCAAGATGTTATTGCAGCTAATTCCAATACAAAGTTGGTTATCACTTCAGGTACCTTAAATGAACAGCTTGGTTCAGACGGATCTCCTGATAAATCAAATAAACTTTATCTCACATTCATTGATGAAAAAACGCCTCCGCAGGTGATAGAACAATTAAAGCATAAAACAACTAATTTATATTTAGTCGGAGATGGCACAAAAAATCCGGCTATCGATTCTTTTGCTGCTAAATTACTTGACGAAGACTCATCCAAATATAGGATCCATCTTGTTTTATTGTATCCAGAGCATCATGCGGCATTGCCAGTTTATACTCCTGCTTGGAAAGAAAAATATAATTTCTTCATGCATCATCATATTCATCAAAACTCTACTGAAGATTTTCAACGTATGTATCGATTTTTTAATGGCACTCCAGTTGGTTTAGTCTTGGGCGGCGGTGGTGTAAGAGGTTTGGCTCATTTTGGTGTTATTAAAGCATTACTTGAAAAACAAATTCCCATTGATGTAATAGGCGGATCGAGTGTTGGTGCAATCGCTGCTTTTTGTTATGCGTCTTCACAAAATTACGCAGAAGCGGAGCAAAAATTTCGTGCAATATTTACTAGTTGCTATCAAACACTGTCTTGGCGCCGATTAATATGGCCGCTCGTTTCTATTCTCAGTTCCAGTCCTGCTACAGAGTTAACGCAAGAAATATTTGGAAATTTATTGATAGAAAATGTGTGGACAAATTGCTTTAGTGTTTCTTCTAATTTGTCTACGCGTAAACTACATGTACATACGCAAGGATTGGTTTGGTTAGCTGTACGAAGCAGTGCATCTACACCGGGTGTTTTTCCTCCTGTCG
>JBDTIZ010000202.1:0-3032 GCA_039936115.1 Gammaproteobacteria bacterium | reverse complement strand
ATCTAATCAGATTAAAATTCAGCGATATAAACAAGGCCAGGCATATGATAAGCAAACGCAGCTCACTTTATTGGTTCATTGGACTCTATTTATTGGGTTTGGGCTCAGTTTTGGTTTTTTCTATGTTTGGCAGAGTATTGATTAACTTACTTATGCAAAAAGTCTAACTTTATAGGGTTTTTTCTTGTCTCGATAACGATTGATTTAGCATCTTTCAGTAGAATCAATCAGTTATTGCTTCATCATATTACTATACCTTAAGAGTTCCTTAATAGTTTATCAGCTATACTTATAAGACTAACTTTTAGATCACTTTGAAATAGAAGGAAAAATGAGTAAATACCGTTTAACAAAGTCAATATTAAGAAACTCAACGAATTTGTATGTCAAGCAGTTGAGATTTGGCTCATCCTTCACGGAAGAAACTGAGGCTGCGCGAGATTTGAATTTTGTCTTCGAAAAATCTGATGAAGATAACAAGATAACTGACAAAGTACGTCGCTTGAGTCATTTGACAAAGGATATGGGCAAAAGTCGTGGTATGAAACTCAATAATAAGGGTTATAGGGATGAAGATGTTCCGGATTTTAATCTTGCTATACTCGAAAAAGAATTTCCCACTAAAGTTGATCTTTTATTAGAATATTATTCCCAAAAACCAACATATCTTTGCGGCGGGAGTCCATATCTTGTTTTGGTTGCTCCAACTGGGATGCTTATCTCTACAAAAGTGGCTTCTCCCACAATGGAGCGTGAATCAAAGATTGATAACAATGTATTTTACCTAAGAGGTGAAATATATCACAAATTAAAATCTCCTTATCTTTTCTTGTCCGGTGGAGATCTTGATGAACCCTATAAAATCGAATGTAACAATGAATCAGTTTTCCGACTTACTGAAAAGGGTTTTCAACTGGTAGAGTTTAATACTGAAAGCATGGCAGTACGTGACATGATGATGGGTGTTGAACCAAAAGATTTAGACTGGTTTAAAAAACGTGATTCTGCAAATTGGAACGCCGCACAAAAGATGGGTCTTTATGAGCCGATTTTTTCAGACTCTCCTATCTTCTCATTGAAAGATCGATTACGTGAAGCATTTCATAATATTTATAATACTAATAACTCATATCGTTATGGAATCGCTTCCTTTTTTGGATGGCCTAGCGCGGGGAACAGCTATAACTGGGCAGAATATTTGTTAGGCGGTTTTATCATTACGCCTGTCAAAAATATTATAAAAGGTATTTTTGAATTTATTCCTGCAATCATTGAAGTGCTGGGTGGCTTTGTATTTGATCAGTCTAGAAGATTTCTTAGTCAGCCACAAAGCAACGCGGGCGAAACTGTAGCTGCTAACATAGGATTGGTTGTCGGCGGATTTTTCCATTTTGCAGCCAAAGCAACCCGTTTACTCACAATGCGCCTTACTTCACCCATTCGCTCATTCAAAGAAGCTTGGCAGCAAAATAAAGTATTAGGGGTATTAAGTGCTGTTGTATCAGTTGCAGCATTTGTAGCAGCTGCAATCTTCGTGGCACCGCTTGCAGCGCTAGTAGCAGCGAAATCAGCTTCAGTGCCGGTACTTTCTAATATTGTATCAGGTATTAAAGCAGCAATTGGTTGGGTCAGTCAGATCTCATTTCTAAATTCTGCAGGCGCTGCAACCGCCGCAGTTGTTGATTTAGGAATTGCAGGTGCTGCAACTGCAGCAACTGTTGCATTAGCATTCTCACCTTTAGTTGCGATTAGAGCCGGAATTAAAAAATTATTTGGCTATTTGACTGGGGAAAAAGTGATTGAAGTTGCACAAGTGAAGGTAACACCGCCTGCAGCTAAAAAATCATCTATTGATAATGGAAAAACTGCTGCCGATATCTATAAAGGACTGCAGCAAGGTGATAAACAATTTAATGCAGCTGATCTTGAGCATAACAACAATGTTGTAGATGATGCGCAACATCAAAATGGTAGGTCACAGAATAATGGCGATGATGCAAGTGAAGAAGTCATTGCACCGATTTCTGACCTTGCTCAGACAGATAAACCTGATTCTTCCGGTGTACGAAGAACATCTAAATCAAATTGATCTATAAGTTACTTTAATTCAAAGACTGGATTCATCGCGAAAAGTGCTCCTCGCAACGAATCCAGTCTTTGCATTTTCTGTTCAATACCTATAATTTAAATTTTTGCGAAAGAATTATTACCGCATCGAATCCTCTTTTATCTTCTAGTATTTCATCAGTGTTCATAGAGGATGCAAGAAATCGTGGGTTGTAATTACTAGAGTTAATCGATGCGAAATCACTAGCTTTTACTTTAGTAGTTCTGCCTGCAAGTTGAGTTCTAGGCTTATTCGGAAGTGATAAGTATTCTTTATATGAATTGAGATCATTTTTCTTATCCCATAAAAATAAATCCAACCCCTGAACATCAGTCACGATACCAGCTAGGTTGTAATAATATTTAGCTGATGCCACATAGGAGGAGATCATTGCGTCAAACTGGTTATCTACTTGTTCTTTGGATGAATATTGTGTGAAGTCAGAACGTAATAATAATTCAAAATTGACTGCAGCATGCAAATAATAGGATTGTGCGATATACCATGTATGCCCTAGGATATTCACGGATGCTTTTGGATTAAGCAGATTTTGCATTCCCCAAGTATCATAAAAATTTTCGAATAATATTTTTAATTGAGATAAATGTGCCAATATTTTTTCTAATTTTGCCTGAGGTAACAGATTTAAATAACCATCTTTCGCTTCACGATAGAGTTTATCGACTTCAGTGTAGAGTGTTAAATGACTCTGAATGAAGTGCTCTGCTGCCTTTGATAGATGGCTCTTGGGAATTGCTTTTGGAAGGAGTCTGTTGGTTGACATTATTGGCCTATTTTTATGTGGTGATTTAAGAGTGCGTATAATAAATGAGAAACCTTAAGGAATTCTTATCAGTACAGTTTTTTCCGATATTGGGTTTGACAATTATTCATTAATTAGTGTATAACTTTAGATAGTATATAT
>JBDTIZ010000201.1:0-3951 GCA_039936115.1 Gammaproteobacteria bacterium | reverse complement strand
ACCGGCATTAGCTAGGTTTATGATTGAATTCGAAGGTAGAGTTTAATCAATGAGACGGCCGTTTACACAAAATATTTTTCATACTCTTCGCGTGAATGACAGCTCGTCTTATAGAGTCTATTGACTCGCTCTTGGGCTAGTCACTTTTATCATTTAGCGTTGCTACCAATATTAAATCAGTTTCATTTTTAATGCGTGACGTCGCCGCAGGAGTAAAAAAAGCTTTTGATATAGCATTAAGCTGTTGTAGTACTTTTTGGAGAATAGGTACCAAATCAGAACTGACATCAACATTGTATGGTTTATTTTTTCCAAACATGTATTTTTATCCCTTCCTTGGCTTGCTGAATCTATTTCCTATATGGTTACGATCACAATTCAAATCAAAAAACTTTCTTCCAATGTATGTCTCGCAATAATCAAACGCATAATTTCATTGGTGCCTTCTAAAATTTGATGTACGCGCAAATCTCTAAAATGTCGTTCGATGGGATAGTCACACATGTAACCATAACCACCAAACAGTTGCAGCGCATCATTACAAATTTTGAAACAATTATCCGTTGCAAAACGTTTTGCCATTGCACAATACATAGGTGCATTACGATCTTGTTGATCGAGTGCGTGTGCGGCACGTCTGACCATTAAACGTGATGCTTCAAAGGCTGTCATCATATCGGCAAACTTAAATTGCAACGCTTCGAATTCAGCAAGTTTTTTGTTAAATTGTTGACGTTCATGCATATGCTTACGCACAAGTGTCAGACATGTTTTTGCGCCGCCCAATGAACAAGCGGCAATATTAATTCGTCCGCCATTCAGTGCAGATAAAGCAATATTGAATCCTTGGCCTTCTGCACCAATACAATTCGTAATAGGTACACGACAGTTTTCAAAAAAGACCATGGTAGTGGGTTGACTATGCCATCCTAGTTTAACTTCTTTTTTTCCAAAGCTAAGACCAGGTGTATTTTTTTCTACGAGAACACAACTGATTCCCTTTGAGCCTGGATCGCCCGTGCGTACCATACACGCATAAAGATCACTGACAGAACCGCCAGAAATAAATGCTTTTGTTCCATTTAAAATATAATGATCACCCTCGCGCACTGCAGTTGTTTTTAAAGAAGCCGCATCTGAACCGGAACCCGGTTCCGTTAAACAATAGCTACTGATGGCATCCATGGAGGCTAATTTGGGTAACCAAGTTTGACGTAATTCTTGACTACCAAAATGATCAATTAAACCCGCAACCATATTATGAATCGAAATATAAGCGGCAGTTGATGCACAACCCGTCGATAACTCTTCAAAAATAATTGCGCTGTCCAAGCGAGAGAGATTAGTTCCACCTACATCATCGCGCACACAAATGGCTGCGAAACCAAGGCTTGCAGCTTTCTTTAGAGTTGGAATCGGGAAAATACATTTTTCATCCCATTCTTTGGCGAATGGTGCAATATCTTTATCAGCAAATTCACGCGCAAGTTGCTGAAATGATCGTTGGTCTTCGCTGATACTAAAATCCATTTTTGTGGTTCTTCCTTTGTTAGAAATTAATAATTTATTACTGTGCAAACGCTTGTGTAGTGGCAAACCTAGGTATTCGCCCGCAATTTAAAGACTCTGTCATCCCGCACTTTAAACCCCTGTCATCCCGCGCTTTAAATCCCTGTCACCCCGCACTTTAAACCTCTGTCACCCCGCACTTTAACCTCTGTCACCCCGCACTTGTTGCGGGGTCTGGGCTTTAAATAATAAAAAATACATTTATATTTTTTTAAATGAATTTTTTATGTTTTTAGCTCCAGACCCCGCAACAAGTGCGGGGTGACAAAGATCAATGTATTCTGTGACAAAGATCAATGTATTCAGTGATAAAGTATGAGTCATTAAATCAATTGCTCATGCAAAAACAAATCTGCAATAGTTTCTCGTTTACGAATCAGATGCACTTGATTTTTATCCACCATCACTTCTGCTACGCGTGGTCGAGAATTATAATTAGAACTCATACTAAAACCGTAAGCCCCCGTCGAATGAATCGCTAGCAAATCACCTGGCAGAACGCCGAGTAACCGATTTTTGCCAAGAAAATCTGCGGATTCACAGACAGGTCCGACAATATCATACATTTTTTCCGGTAATTTTTTGTCAGGTTTAACAGGTGTAATCTCGTGCCATGCTTCATACAATGCAGGGCGCAATAAATCATTCATTGCCGTATCCACGATGGCAAAATTTTTGTGTTCAGTATGTTTTAAATATTCCACACTCGTTAACAAAATGCCAGCATTTGCCACGATGGCGCGACCAGGCTCAAGAATAATTTCCAGAGGGCACGCCGCTAATTTTTGACTGAGCGTGGTCGCATATTCTTGAATGGATGGCGGTGTTTCGTTTTGATAGCAAACACCAAGACCACCACCGATATTTAAGTGATGAAGAGGAACACCCGCCAGAAGTAATTGATCGACTAATTCTAACAGTCTATCAATCGCTTCAATAAAAGGGCTTAATTCGGTTAACTGTGATCCGATATGACTGCCAATGCCTACTAATTTAAGATGCGGAAGCGTTTGAATTTTATCAACGATAGCTAGCCCTTCAGTATAATCAATCCCAAATTTATTTTCATGTAATCCCGTTGCAATGTAGGGATGCGTGCGCGCATCAATATTGGGATTAATGCGCAAACCAATCGGTACAATTTTTTTGTATTCTGCGCCAATCGCATTAAGACGTTCAAGTTCAGCCGCTGATTCTACGTTAAAACAATTAATACCAACTTCCAATGCACGAACAATTTCAGCCGCTTTTTTTCCAACACCCGAAAAAACAATTTTCGAAGGATCGCCACCTGCGGCAAGAACCCGTTCTAGCTCGCCTAGTGAAACAATATCGAAACCTGATTGTAGCTTTGCGAAAAGATTTAAGATGGCGATATTGGAATTTGCTTTAACAGCGTAACAAATGCGATGCGGGTGATTCGTGAACGCATCATTAAACCGCTGCCAGTTTTGAATTAACTGCGATTTTGAATAAACATAACACGGCGTACCAAATTGTTTGGCAATGTCAGTTAGGCTGACTTCTTCAGCGTAGAGCTGATCTTGTTGATAGTGAAAGCAATTCATATAAACCTCGTTTTAAGGATGGAGGTATTATATAGCTTATTTGACAGATTGTAGAGAGTTTGGTCGGATTATTATTTATTACTACAAGAAACAATCACAGCGCGGTAAAGCCTTTCCTTGCGCAGTGTTTGAGGACATAATCATGCTCCATGAATAATGAACTTTTGTTGAAGCCACATAGCGTACATCTTTGGCGAGTTTTTATGCCAGATTTACTTTCACAGGTAGAAAGTTTATCGCGTGTATTGAACGTGGAGGAAAGACAAAGAGCTGAACGATTTCATTTTGATGAACATCGCAATCGTTTTATCATCGCGCGAGCTTTATTACGAAAAATATTAGATCTTTATACCAACACACCTGCAGAAGATATTCAGTTTGAAAAAGGTGAGCGTGGTAAACCGTATTTAAAAAACAATCGCTTCAACTTACAATTTAATCTCTCTCATTCGCATGATTTAGCTGTATATGCGTTTACAAATGAGATTGAGATTGGTATTGATATTGAAAAAATAAAAACAAAATTTAATGAAGAGGTGGCGAAACGCTTTTTTAGTGCTGATGAATATACTGCTTTATCTGCTTTACCACTTGCAGAGCAAATTAGAGCATTTTATCAAATCTGGGCGGGTAAAGAGGCTGTTATCAAAGCATTAGGTGCGGGACTTTATGCGCCTTTAGATAAGTTTACATTGAAGTTAACGCAGAAAATTCAGAGGGTTAATTTAATTCACCAACAGCATGATATGAATTATCATTTGCAAAACTTTTTTACCCATGTTGATTATCAATCAGCTTTTGCAACAGCGCAGTC
>JBDTIZ010000200.1:0-3838 GCA_039936115.1 Gammaproteobacteria bacterium | reverse complement strand
GACATTTGGGTAGCCAGGCATTTTAATGACTCAACGTTTGAAGGTGACTATGTGAAAATTAGGCCTGAGGATTGGGAGGCCTTACTAAATCAGCTTGCACAAGCGGCGTGATTGGCCAAAGTCCAGTTGTGCATCTAAAACGTTTTTCTTGTTTTTTGCTTTTACTTGTTCTTCTTCTGCCGATCCGGGTGCATCTTGCAAATCGCGTTGTGCTTGGATTTTTAGCTTATTTTCGTGCTGTTGTTTTTCATCCTTAACACCCGTAAGCTTCTTTGTCATCGCATCGATGGCGTAATCATGGTTTTCACCACGAGCCACTTGCAACGGCGTTTTGCCAACAAGACTAATTAGCTGACCGCCATTATTACGCACGATTTTGTCCGCTTCCTTTTGGGGTTGATAGACGACAAATGGCAGTCCTTGGTTCTCATCTACCATTTTTCTGATTTCTTCTGAGTCACTGCGGCGGGTATGCTTGCGCTTTGTGGTGATATCAAACACCGATTTGCGTAGCGCGTCATCTGCACAGTACTTGCGATCTTCTGGCGTTGCGTTAAATGAATGCGATTTAAATTTTACAGGTGGTTGTTTTTCATCAAGCAGATAGTATTTTTGTTGTTCCTGGCTTCCTTCGAGGCAATAAAAATAAAATACTAGGCCGTCTTTGTCTTGGTATAAATATAAATGACGTTCGTCTGATACTTGGTAAGGAGTATGGATAGCTGGGCTACTCATTAAATGCAGATCACTCACTCCTCCTCGCAGCGTCAGGTCCATTACTGTTTTGGCATCTCTTTGGTTTATTTTATCAAGTTATTTCTGTGTGCGCGGGTTTACAACTATGCTCACTCTTAACAAGCACGCTAAGCCGTTAGAACCCAGGTGGGGGAGTAAAGGGACTAAGCTTTGGGATAGCTTTAACGATGATTCGTGTGGAGTGCGGCTCAATATTTTCGTTGTTACAGCCCGCTCGGCAATAGTGTGCTGATCGGCTGAGCCGTCTGCTGCTCTTTCTGCCGCTACTGGTTGCCCTGTATCTAAAGGACTTGAGCCCGATTTAAATTCTCTGTTCGCACCTGAGCTTGCCATGATTAGTTCCCGCCTCGTTTGAAATATAATTGCGCAATAGTAGCATATTAGTGCGAAATTAAGGAATTATTAACTTAGTTCAACTTATTGATTGTTCAGAAGACATCAGAAATGGCCAAAGTCCAGACAAAATAGGCTGCAAGATCCGGTCTGATCGGTTGCTAGGGCAGAGAATTATGCCCTAGCAAAACGCGAATCTAAGACAGTTTCACATTGTATTTCGTTCATAGCGCTGACTTAACTCATCGCCATCTATCACTTCCATTATGCCTGAATGATTTTTACTATTTTTTCCTGTGTTGAGATAGACATTTTTTATAGTCTCCATCACCAGCTGCGGGGTTGGATTATCACCTAATAGTGATTTGAAATTCTCTAATGTTAATAACTCGTATAATTTAATTATCACAGTACAATTTTGGCTTGTCACAACATCGCCGAAAATTTCGCCCGTATGAGGATGCGTGTGATCCAACAAACTGTAGCGTTGGTACATTAATTTCAAATCTTGGATAGCTGCAAAGTATCGATCTTGTTCGTTTAATTTGATCGGTCTTAACATGCTGTGTAATGGATAGTTAGGACGTTTTTCATGAATGTAGTTTGCATAATATGCGTCTTCTGCCCAATATCCAATTTCATCGAAAACAGTTGTGTGCATTGCCGGCCTTACAATTGTCGGCTGTTCCATCATGGCTTTAGGTAATCGTTTATCAGGCGCAACAGTTGCTTTGTAAATATGGGGTTTTTTCATATCAGGCCGCAAACTGATAGTGTTTTCGAAATCTGCGTTTCCCGTTTCATTAATAAATGTTAGCAAGCAATGTCCTGTCAAAATTGTTTTCTCAACACATGGCAAATCGCCTGTAGATTTTTTTTGTCTGAAAAAATTTACGGCTCGCTCATTTTCTCGTGCTATGCGAGTGGGATACCAGATAATTAATTCATGATTCGCATAATTTTGATTTAACAATTTTGCACTAACTTCTGTTTGAACTCGCGATTTAAACGCTTGTCGCGTTTCACCAGGAAAAGGAGCTGCGTAAAAAGTCTGTTCCATTCCGGAAAGCGTAGGATTATTTTTATAGGGTAATTTTCTAGCATTTGTTTTTGTTACAATATTTCGCTGTGCATGATTAAACATTGAATGCCTTGTCGCTCCATTCAAATAAGCACGTGACATCGGTTGTTGACTTAACTTCGTAAAAGATTTCATGCCCTTCTCCTCTCTGCTTTGCAGATATATTTTTTAGCTATAAAAAATCTTGGTAAAAAAAAACCCCGCACCTCGTGAGAGGTGCGGGGTCTATTTATTCGTCTATTTTTTTAAGACATAGGCCCACACCTCGGGGTGCTGAGTAGCACGACGAGAATGATGTTAATCATTTGGGCAACTATGTTTTTGAACATTCGGTTTCTCACTTTGTGTTAAAAAAAATTTCTTCGTTAGCTCGATTGTATTATTTTTGTTACCTGATTGTCTAGTGAAAAATGGTATTACGGCAATTTATTAAGTTTTTTTAGGCCCTTCTTGCTTAGCTTCAGGATTCAATCTAGCTTTAGCGTCTGCTAAAATAATTATAAATGCAGCCTCTTCTTGAGGAGTCGATTTGCCTGCTGGTGATTGAAATGCTTCCTTCCTCTTTTGACTCACCTCTTTGGATATATCGTCATAAGTGGCATTTCTATCGATACCAACTTTCTTATATACATCCTCTATATCAAGTTCCTTATTCTTAAACAATTTGTATTTAGCTGCACCTATGTCTACCTTGTGTTTTTGAACAATATTAGGTTCTGCATCTAATACTGCATCTACGCCTTTTGCGAATGCTTCATTTTCTTTTTGTTGTATCTCTATTCCATTTCTTAGAGCTCTCTCACAATGCGCTATCACCACAGCCCGATCGTCTGGACTAATATCAAATTTTTTCGGATTCTTTAAATCATTAACTGTGCACAGTTTTCCCAGTAAATCAGAACTTGGGATCTTTCTAGCATAAATAAAGAATTCCATGTTTCCATCCGCGTTACGTTCAAAATCAAAACGAAATTGCACAAACTGAACTCCCCGTTCTTTATGCTGCACATCTGCTTGATAGACTGTCTTACCATCCACACTTTTTACTTCGACGACTGCCATAATACAACTCCTCTCATTTAATTATGATTTAGGGTAATAATACACAGTATATAACATTTTATTCATTTTTGACTAAAACATAACCTATTCATATTTCGTGGGTTTTTTATTTAAAAAGCAATTTAATGTCTCATGAGTCAGTTGCAATGTAGTTGGATCATACGTAAATACTTAAACTGCGGTGAATTACCATCTATCGGACTAATTGATGGGGTGAAACTAATGGGTATCTCACCTAGGTTATGAAGATTAATCATAAAGTGTTTCACGATGAATAATTTTGTAACTCTGTTTGAAATACTTTGTGGCAAATCGGTTTCCAAAATTCGATTACTCCCCCAGTAGCTGGTGAATTTTTTGCAAAGACTGTTTGATGCAAGAGTGTTATAAAAATGATAAGAATCAGATAACAAAAAACGCTTATTTTCATGAGTCAAACAATCCTGTTTTTAACGATTTGAGATTTATAAGGGTTAAGTATGGTCGAGTAGACCGCAGGGATTTCACCCGCAGTCCCTCACAGATCCGTACGTGAATCTCGCGATTCATACGGCTCGTGTTATTCAATCGGTGCTCCATATCCAGCCCTGACGCCAATGTTCAAAA
>JBDTIZ010000199.1:0-3877 GCA_039936115.1 Gammaproteobacteria bacterium | reverse complement strand
TTAGGCTGGTATTGAACTGGTTGAAGGATCTTTTTTTGCTTATTTTGGCTTGGATTTTTGCGGGTTTAAAACGACCCCAATTTCAACTTGGTTTTTAAAATTGGGGGTTCTTCACGTTCGACTATTTTAGTGCGACGTTTTTTTAAGAGGGGTATGCTAACCTATTGATATATCAATGGCTATCCACTAGTGCTTCGGGGCTGGGGGTTCGCCAACAAAGCCCCACTAATGCTTCATATATGAATATTCATATTTAATTTTCTTAAATATTTTTTGACGCATCGTTACAAACACACTTCTAGCAGTTTCAACCCGAAGTATCAAACAAGTGGATAAATATGCCATACAAGCAAAAATAATAGCAATAAAGAGTGAGCTACCACGAATCCAAAATGATCTACTATAAATAAAATCGGCGAAATAATTTAAAGTAATAAAACAAACTACACCGAGCATAGCGCCAGCAATTCCGCAGCGAATAATCTCTTTTAAAAGTCGACTTGTTTGTAAGTTATGTATGCGCCCCATTAGAAAATATAGAGTCAAAAAATTTACTGTCGCTGAAACAGTAGTTGATAGAGCAAGACCGCTATGCTGCATCTTGAAAGTAAAGATTAAGATATAATTCAACAAAACATTAATGAAGATAGAAGCAAAACTTACAAACATGGGTATCCATTTTCTATCAATGGCATAGAAACCTGGCGAAAGTACTTTTATACATGAATACGACACTAAACCAAGGGCGTAAAACTGCAAAGCGAATGCGGTTTGAGTTGAATCATTCGCGTAAAATTTTCCATGTTCATAAACAAGACTAATAATGGGTTTAGCAAAAAACCAGAGTCCGACTGCGGCAGGTATCGTCAAAAAGATAACAAGCCGCATTGCTTGTCCCAGTGTCCGTCCAAACCCACTATGATCTTTTGTCGCGGCTATACGTGATAAAACAGGTAATGTAATCGTCGCTACAGCCACGCCAAAAATCCCAATAGGAAATTGGATGAGCCTAAATGCGCTATTAAGCCATGTCACAGCTTCTTTTCCAATGTAAGATGCAAAACTCGAGCTAATAAGTACGTTGATTTGCACTGCGCTAGCTGCAATTATTCCTGGGATTGTCAAAATCAATATGCTACGAACGCCAGAATCATTCCAACGAAAATCAGGTCTAAAACGAAAGCCAACGCGTTTTAAGCTAGGAATTTGAACTGCAAATTGGAATAGTCCGCCAACTAACGTACCGATTGCTAAGCCAGTCAGGGCTTTCTCACCAAAATGAGGATCGATCCACCATCCACACAAAGCACCACCAATGATGGAGCCGATATTAAAAAAACTTGAAGCAAGCGCCGGGATACCAAAAACATTTTTTGAATTGAGCATTCCCATGGCTAGTGCCGCAAGAGATACCAATAAAATAAAAGGATACATGATCTGTGTTAGTAAAATTGTTGTATGAGCATCTGCTGGTGAAAAACCCGGAGCTAAAATATGAATCAGTTGTTTTGCGAAAATGACTCCGAGAAGACTTAAGATACTCATTAAAACACTGGTCAATGTCATCATTTTTGATGCGAGGCGCCAGGCAGAATGCTCTCCTTCGATTTCAAGTTTTTTCGAAAAAATTGTAATGAAAGAAATAGAAAGAATGCCTTCCGCAAAAAGATCGCGAAGCAAGTTCGGTGCTCGAAATGCGACGAGAAAAATCCCCATTGAAGACGTGCCAAAAAGCGCATTAAACAAAACTTCACGTACAAGTCCCAATAATCGGCTGCACATTACGGCAATTGCTATGATTCCGGTTGCCTTAATATTGAGTTTTTTGTTGCTTGTCATTTTTGTTCCTAAACATTTTCATAGTTGTCAATATAATACCTTCTTGCATGATAATTGAATATAACGTTTTTAACTTTTAAATATTGTACAACTAAGTATTATTCGCACGTTTCCGTTGCGCGTCAAAAAAAACTATAGTACATTGCAGCGTCAATAGACAAGGTATTTGTCTATTTCATAACCATGGAGATTATATGAAAAACATTTTAATTCAAAAAATTGTCAGAAAAAAATTAGAAAACTTTGTAAATTCTGATTGCAAAAGAAACTGCCATCCTTGTATCGGATGTGGTTAGTTAAGAAGCAAGAGGCTAAAATGTTACCAGATCTTCCCACTTTACTTGAATACAAGAATATCCATGTATTAAATCGTTATGCCAATGATTATCCGAATAATAAAATCACACCAGAAGAAGCATTTGAAGAGTTAATGAAATATTTTTGGCTCAACCTTAAGCACGAAGCTGACAAGATATGTTATCCAGAAAACCAAGAGCTAGATTTTATTTGTGGAATACACTCTGAGATGAAAGAAATAGATGATATGTGGCACACCTTTCTTCTCTTCACAAAAGAGTATATCTCTTTTTGTAAAAAGTATTTTGGGAAGTATTTTCATCATTCACCTACTACTGACGATGAACAAATAACAAAAAATGATTTTGAGATTGATTTCACAAGATTCTTGTCATACGTATACGATAATTTAGGCGAGAGTACTTTAAAAAAATGGTTTGGCACACTTATTCAACTGCCTATCGAATAAGCAAAACCTCATCCAAACTAAATCTACGTGATGGAAAGATCATATGTTGAGCATTCAAGAAACGCCTAGTATAAATTTAAAAAAATTAGGAAATTTAATACGCGTTTACTCAATAACTATGGAAGACGGTTACATAAAAGAATATCTAAATAAAATAAGTAATATTTCAATTAAAGATATGGAATATATTCCCTATCTTCGTTTTTTAGCTGCTCGCGAATTTGAGCATATTTTTAAAATAAAAGATATTCTATTAAAAATATTAAGCGATCCTAACACTGGCGCTTTTCTAATAGACTTTAATCATTTTAACATCAGTGAAGAAATGCAAATAACTCTATCTACAGCAATTTCTCATCTTCTGGGCGTTCCAAGCATTGATCCTCTCTCTGGAAAATATTATGCATCCTTTACTGTAAAACACACCGATGCTCAATTACCCAATCTTTTAAGGCCATATGAGACTTTTAAGATGCATACAGACGGTGCATATATGAAAAAAGTTTCTGACTGGATTTTTTTTATGAAGTTGGAGGAAAAAGAGGCCGCTGGGGGGCAAACCAGATTGCTACATATTAATGATTGGAATGATTTTGATTATTTTCATATTCATCCTATCAACAAAACTATGCTTAAATTTTTCTCTAGTCCAGATTCAAATGTATCTACTGCTAGATATGATTATAATGAAGAAAGTAATAGCGTATATTCGTCAATTTTAAATGTTGATAATAATTACAAGTCGATTAGATTCATCGATAGATTTATTCATCCAAAAAATCTGGAAGAGGCTGAATTTGTTTATGAATTACAAAAATCATTAGAAAATTCTAAAAATATTTTGGAAATAAATATACCCGTTGGTTGTATATTAGTACTTAATAATCATCACTGGTTGCATGGCCGAAAACCATTCGAAATAAATAACAACCTAAACAGAAAACTTATGCGACAAAGAGGAATCTTTGCATAATCTCCGAGGGCTTGGACTTGAGGGCACTACTGTTGCAGAAAAATATTTACAGATAAAAAATCCCAGAAATTCATCAAAAACAAACTAAGCAGCCAGTCCAAATAAGCTGCGGACGAACCTCTTAATGGACTAGTATTGCATAGGTATTTGTTCGTAAAATACACAGTCGAATGTGAAGAACCCCCAATTTTAAAAACCAAGTTGAAATTGGGGTCGTTTTAAACCCGCAAAAATCCAAGCCAAAATAAGCAAAAAAAGATCCTTCAACCAGTTCAATACCAGCCTAAAGTTGTAACCTG
>JBDTIZ010000198.1:0-7879 GCA_039936115.1 Gammaproteobacteria bacterium | reverse complement strand
TAGGGGCGAACCTATGTGTTCGCCCTCTCGATCGAAGCGATAACGTTTGCATATTAAGGCAGCAGGGCGAACACATAGGTTCGCCCCTACAAAAGCAGAGAGAAGGCCGGAGAAACTATTTAGTAATAAACATCGCATCGCCATAACTAAAAAAGCGGTAACTCAAGCGCACCGCTTCCTGATAAGCACGCAACATGTTTTCATAGCCACAAAACGCCGCGACCATCATTAACAACGTAGAACCGGGTAAATGTAAATTGGTAATCAACGCGTCTACACAATTAAAAGGAACACCTGGATAAATAAAAATTGTAGTATCGCCTGAAAATGGTTTGATCTCGCCAAAACGACTCGCGGTTTCCAAGCTTCGCGCAGCCGTCGTTCCGACAGCAATGATTCGTCCACCACGCGCTTTAGTTTGTTTAATTTGTTCACAAACTTCTAGGGAGACATCCACATATTCTGCATGCATATGATGATTTTCAATGTTATCGACGCGTACGGGAGCAAAAGTGCCTGCACCTATATGCAGCGTCACATAAGCAATGCTAACGTTTTTTGCTTTAAGCTGATGAAACATCTCGTGATCAAAATGCAAACCTGCCGTTGGCGCTGCAACCGATCCTTTATGTTCGGCATAAATGGTTTGATAGCGTTCTTTATCATTCTCATCAGGTGCGCGATGTAAATATGGCGGCAAAGGAATTTCGCCGATAGCCTCAATGACTTCCAATACAGGGCGCGGATCAGTACAGCACAACTCATACAAGTCTTCGTGCCGTTTAATCACTTCGAATGCGATATTATCGCTGAATAATAAAAGACTTTGTGGCTTAGGCGTTTTGCTTGCTCGCACGTGAGCTAGAATTCGGTGTTGATCTAATATGCGCTCGACGAGCATTTCAATTCGGCCACCTGATTCTTTATGGCCCATGAGTCTTGCTGAAATTACTTGGGTGTTATTGCACACTAACAAATCATCTGGGGAAATAAGTTCAATTAAATCAGTAAATTGACCATGAACGAGCGTATTTTCTTTAGCATCCAGACAGATTAATCTGCTAGCACTGCGCTTCTCCAAGGGATAGCGTGCGATTAACTCCGATGGTAATTCATATTCAAAATCTGACAGCCGCATGACACTTACTCGTAACTAAAAAGATCGGATAGTGTACAGGTTGAAATGGGATATGCAATACGTGGGCGATGTTTTTGTAGGGGCAAACCTGTGTGTTCGCCCTCTTCATCGAAGAGATAACATTTGTGTATTGAAGGCCGCAGGGCGAACACATAGGTTCGCCCCTACAAAAGCGGCTATAGTGCGCCCATATTAAGAGACCTATATTGCTCACTCTCATGCGAATTATTGGCAAGCTCTGCACTTCGCCGAATTGATCGACAACCTAACACAACACCTGTAACGCAGAGTAAACCAACTGTAGCCCCAATAACTATTTCAAGAGTCGAACTAACCTCACGGCTGTGATTATTTTCAGGCGTAGTAGCATTCGATTGAAGAAGAACCGCCGCCAACTCCTCAGCGCCGTTCTTCAAACTCTGAACCCCAGCTTCAAATGCTTCTGCGCTAGGTGTCACACAATTTAATAAAAACACGCCCGCACGAACAAGATTTTCAATACAGGTCGATGATTGGAAAAATAACATAGCTACCTCTTTCTCATACTAATTTAGTTATCCTACTTCTACTAATTCGCCCTCTTCTTTCGCTCGTAGTGAGAGATCATCTGCGATGAGTAAATACATAGAGGGCACAACAAACAAGGTGAACAGTGTACCAATAGATATACCTGTTGCAATCACTAAACCGATATTAAATCGACTAACAGCGCCAGCGCCTGAAGCCGTAATTAAGGGAATGACCCCTAACACCATCGCGGCTGTCGTCATCAAAATAGGTCGCAATCGAATACGAGCTGCCATTTCAATTGCCTCACGTTTTTCTTTTCCTTGCTCTTGTAAATCATTCGCAAACTGCACGATCAAAATACCGTGCTTGCTAATCAATCCGATCAGCGTCACCAAACCAACTTCAGAATAAATATTCAAACTCGCGCCATGAACTCCTAAGCTCACAAAAATCATCGCGCCGCAAATTGACATCGGCACACTGATTAAAACAATCAGTGGATCGCGAAAACTTTCAAATAAAGCAGCCAGTGAAAGGAAAATAATAATGAGCGCAAAAAAGAATGTGAAAACCAGCGCGCTGCCTTCTTGAATAAATTGCCGAGACTGCGCGCCATAATCAACACTATAACCTTGCGGCAAAATAGTGGCGGCTAACTCTTTCATTTTAGCCAATGCCTGTCCCATCGTAACACCCGGAAACGCTACCGCCGAAATGGTCGTAGAATTAATTTGTTGAAAATGATTTAACGATTCTGGAACAATCACATTTTTAAGTTTTGCAACCGTCGAGATCTGAACTGATTTTCCATTTGCCGTTTTAATATAATAATCTAACAATTGATTACTGTTTAAACGCTGACTCCGCATCATCTGTGGAATAACTTGATAAGATCGTCCCGAATAATCAAAATAATTGATATAGCCTTCGCTCAAAGCTGCGCCCAACACATTGCCAATATCTTGCATATTCAAACCCAACTCTGACGCTTTATCTCGATCTAACAAGACGGTTGTTTGAAGCTGATCGATTTTAAGATCAGGATCGATATAAGCAAACATGCCTGTTTTGTGTGCCGCATCCAAGAAATTCTGCAGCACAATATTTAGATTATTAAAATCTTCTGTCGTTGTAATGACGAATTGAATTGGCAATCCACTTCCACCGCCCGGCAATGAAGGCAATTGAAACGCAGCAATTTTCGCGCCCGCAATATCATTGAGCTTTTCTTGTATCAAAGGCTGCAATTGATTTGACGTGCGAGTGCGTTGATCCCACGGTTTAAGCACCATACCTACAATACTCATATTTAAACCGCCCGAACCATCAATTTGAAAAATATGATCGGTTTCTGGGTAGTCTTTAAAAATTCTATAAACTTGATTAGCGTAAAGTTGCGTTTGTCTCAGTGACGAATTTGCAGGCGCCGTCACTTGAGCAATAATAATTCCTTGATCTTCTTGGGGTGAAAGCTCGGATTGTGATGTTGTAAACAGAAAATAATTACTCAGTAAAATAATGACGGCAAAAACAACAACGACAGGTAAAAAATTTAATGCACGATGCAAAGATTTTTCATATGATTTTTCTAGTCGTTCAAATTTTTCATCTAAACGTTGGACAAAGGTTTTTTTATCTTTGTTTTTGACATGCGGTTTCAAAAATTTCGAACACATCATTGGTGAAAGCGTCAATGCAATAACTGCTGAAACTGTGACTGCACCCGCAAGCGTAAATGCAAATTCAGTAAATAATGCGCCCGTTAACCCCCCCATAAATCCAATTGGCGCATACACTGCAATCAGCACCACCGTGATCGCAACAATGGGACCCGAGAGTTCACGAGCACCTAGAATAGACGCAGCCAAAGGTTTTTGGCCTTCCTCTAAATGTCGCTGAATATTTTCTACGATAATAATCGCATCATCGACAACAAGACCAATCGCAAGCACGAGTGCTAATAGGGTTAATAAATTAATCGAGTAGCCAAGCACTAGCATTACAAAAAATGCGCCGATAATAGAAAGTGGAATGGCAATCAGCGGAATAAGAACGGATCTAATCGAACCTAAAAATAAAAAAATCACCACGGTCACAATAGCAAATGCTTCCATTAATGATTTTATGACTTCTGCAATCGAGCTATTAACATAAGCGCTAGCATCATAAACAATATTGGCTTTCAACCCTTCTGGCAATTGCGCTTGAATATCGGGAAATGCTTTTCGAATATCATCGATAACAGTCAGCAAGTTTGCAGCAGGCGCAACTTTTATACCCACATAAATGGCTTCTTGACCATCGAAACTAACGGCAGAATCATAGTTTTGCGCACCGAGATCGACTTTAGCGACATCTCTTAAACGAATAATCGCACCATTTTGTGACTTAAGTATCATGTTGCCAAATTGTTCTGTCGTAGTAAGACCGGTGTTTGCAGTCAAATTCGCAATCACCATATTGCCGTCAGTGCGACCCACCGCAGAAATAAAATCATTGTTTGAAAGTGAAGTGGCAACTTCCGCTGGTGTAATGCCATAACCAGCCAGCTTTGCAGGATCAAGCCAAGCGCGAAGTGCGAATGTTCGGTTACCGAGAATTTCCGCCACTTGTACGCCATTGACTGCTTGCAGTTTGGGCTGTATCACGCGAATGAGGTAATCGGTAATTTTATTATTAGCTAAGACTTTGCTATAAAAACCAATGTACATAGAATCGATAGTTTCACCCACAGCAACAGTGATTACCGGCACTTGAGAACCTTTAGGCAATTGGTTGAGGACTGCATTCACCTTAGAAGAAACATCTGAAAGCGCTTTGAGAGGATCGTAATTCAACAATAAATTTACACTGATTGTACTAGTACTGGCTGTACTGCTCGATGTCATGTAATCAATGCCGTTTGCTTGCGCAATCGAATTTTCTAGCGGTGTTGTAATAAATCCGGCAACAACAGAAGGATCTGCACCGGTGTAAGTTGTTGTGACTGTCACCACTGCGTTTTGTGTAAATGGATATTGCATGATGGGCAACGAACCGATTGCGCGCAATCCTAATGCCAACAGTAATAAACTAATTACCATTGACAAAACGGGACGCTTAATAAAAAGATCGGTTAACTGCATCGCACCTATCCTTTTTGCTCGTGTTCGTTTGTCACTTTGGGCGCCGGATTATTTGACGGCTCTATAGCATTGTTGATGGTGACAGGAGAACCATTTTTTAATTTCAATTGACCGCTGGTTACGATAGTGTCGCCCGCCTTCACTCCACTTGAAATAACAATTTGATCACCCCGTGTTTGGCCCGTTGTGACAAACGATTGTTTGGCGATTAATTTAGTTTTGCCCGACTCATCTTTTTCGCTATCACGAACGATATAAACAAGATCACCATAGGGATTAAACGTCACAGCAGCTTGCGGCAGTGTAATAAAACTTTCAGGTGCACCTGTTGTGACTTCAACTGTCGTATACATGCCGGGATTTAATTCATAATCGGGATTAGACACAGTTGCTTCTACTTCCACATTTCGCGTACTGGTATCAAGCGCTGGATCAATCGTAGTGATCTTGCCGGTGTATATTTTATCGTGATAGATATCAGTATGCACTTTTACATCTTGACCTATTTTGAGTTTGGCTAAGGCTTGTTGTGGCAGATAAAAATCAACATAAATAGGATCGAGTGTTTGCAGCGAAACGATTTTATCACCTGGATTTAAATACTGGCCGGGATTTACTTCAGAAATGCCAAGTTTTCCGGTAAATGGCGCTGTAATCGTTTTCATCACAACCGTCGCTTGTTGTTGGGCAACTTGTGCTTGTAAGCTTTTGAGATTTTGACTATCGGTATCAAGTTGTTGTTTACTGACAGCATGCACTTTATATTGTTCTGTATCACGGCGTAAGGTGATTTTTGCAAGCTCTTCATTGGCTTGTAATGAATGTAATTGCGCAATATCAGGATCTGCATTTTGTTGTACTAACAATGCTCCCTCTTTTACGGTCGCGCCTGGCGTGAAATAAATAGTTTGTATCATACCGGCAAGCTGCGCTGTGACATTGACACCTTTTGTTGCACGTACACTGCCGCTTGAAGTCAGTGTAGGTTTCCAATCCGCATAAGTCGCACGCATTGTTGAAACCGTGATGACAGGTGCTTGGGCTTTCGCAAAAAACCGCTTCATCATGACACCCATAAAAATCTTCCAGCCAAAAATCCCGCCGAATAAAAGTACTAGTAAAACTAGCATAATGATCATAGGTATTTTGATAGATTTCTTACGCGTTTCCATAAGTGATCTTACCCCTTCCAAATACAGGTTTTAGCATTGCGCGTAGTATCGGCAAGACAAGTTGCCATTCCTCTATTCCACCAACCACCGCCTAATGCTTGGAATAATGCTGCTGTATCAGTATAACGCGCAGCTTGTGCTTGAATACGCGCTATTTTCGTTTGTTCATATTGTAACTCAGCCGTGAGTAAATTGAGATAATCGACACCACCTAAATGATATTGCTCAGTTGTCAGTGTTAGCGAACGACGCGCTGCAACTTCTGCTTGTCGTTGCGCTTTTAAGGTTTGCGCATCATGTTCTAGTGCGCGCAAGGTATCAGCTACATTTTGAAAAGCTTGCAACACAGTTTGGCGATATTGAGCATACGCTTGATCAAACGCATCCATCGCTCCGCGCCGTTTTGAAAGTAACGCGCCGCCATTAAAAATCGGTTGTAAAATTTGTCCGCCAAAACTCCATACTTTACTAGCGGGATCAAATAAATTACCTGTGCTTGGACTGAGCCAACCAAAAGAGCCATTTAGGGTAATTTGTGGAAATAAATTTGCAGTTGCCACACCAATCTGGGCGCTCGCCGCTGCAAGTAAAGCTTCAGATGCACGGATATCGGGTCGCTGCCGTACTAAAACAGAAGGCAATGAAACAGGCAAATTCGCGGGTAAATTTAATTTTGCCAATTGAATTTTTGGAATCGCACTCTCACTAGGAAACTCGCCAATCAAAACAGATAATGAATGTCTAGATTGCGACTGACTTTGCTCCAACGGCGGAAGTGTCGCGCGCGTTTGCGCCAGTGTAGTCTCTTGCGTTAAAACATTGGCTTCAGAGACAGCGCCATAACGGAATTGTTGTTTGAGAATAGTCAGCACTCTTGTTTGTGCTTGAATTAATTCATGGGTTGCCTGAATTTGAGCTTGTAAAGAGGCTAACGTAATCGACGTCGTCACAATATTAGAGGTCAATGTGAGATAAGCCGCTTCTACTTGGAATTGTTGATAATCCACCTGATCGCGCAACGATTCAATCTCACGTCGTGCGCCACCAAACACATCAAGCGTGTATGACACATTAACGGATGCATTATAAAGGTTAAATAAATTTTGGGAGCTAGCACCGGTAAAGGATGCATTTGAATTTGCCTGGCGCTGCCCTGATATCTGAGTGCTAATCGAGGGAAACAAAGAGGTACCAATTTGAGCAATAACTGCCTCTTGTGATACGCGCAATGCGGCTTCAGCGGCATCAAGCGTTGGACTATTTTCTAGCCCTGCGACGACTAAACCATTAATTTCAGGCGAATGAAATAATGCCCACCATTCTGCCGGAATATCCCGCCCCATGATGAAATGTTGTACTTTACCGGCTGATCCAACGGATGGAATACTGGTAGTTTTTTTAGGCTGAGGCGCTTCTGTATAATGATTCGTGTTGGGCGCATTCGGTGAATGAAAATTAGGCCCCACCATACAGCCAGTGAGGGCAGCGCTTAAAAACGTAATCAGTGTTGCAAACTTACGCATATTTTAGCAACCCCAATGCCTTTGACTTGATTATGACTTTTTTGCAGAATTACGCACTTTTTCATGTAGTTAAACTTAGCTGTCATGTTAATACAAACAATGCGCGCTGGAAATAGAAATGTGTCTCTAAAATACCCCTAAAGAAACTATCTCAGCAATATCCGCTAAAGAAAGCTCCCTCTCCTCTCTCACTTTAAACCGCTATCACTCGGCACTTTAAACCCACCGTCATCCCGCACTTTAAACTCACTGTCATCTCACATTTTAAACCCACTGTCATCTCACATTTTAAACTCACTGTCACCCTGCACTTTAACCACTGTCACCCCGCACTTGTTGCGGGGTCTGGAGTTAAAAACATAAAAAATTCATTTAAAAAAATAAAAATGTATTTTTTATTATTTAAAGCCC
>JBDTIZ010000197.1:0-21581 GCA_039936115.1 Gammaproteobacteria bacterium | reverse complement strand
TGTTTACTGGTTATAAATGCTAATTAGTTTTATAAAATTTTTTCATCTGTTAATGGTACTTGGTGTGTTGGGATCAACGTTTTTTTGTTTGGTCCTGATCGCTTCAAACAATCCCGCCTGGCAAAACACAGTCCGTCGATTCAATAAAGCGATGCTGTGCTTTGCTCTTTTAGCCATGACCTCTGGCACTCTACTGGTTTATCCAAAGCATTATACTTTTCACACGCCGTGGATTATGGCGGCTTATTTCTTAGTGTTGATTTTTGTTGGCGTTGTTTTGATGTTGCGGATGCTGATGAAAAAATCTGGCGCGCGGTGGTTGTGGGCGAGTGTTTATCTTTTTTTACTTCTGCCGTTGGCTGTGTTGATTCATGATGCGGTGAGTAAGACTACGGTTTTGTAGTAGCTGCATTTGTAGAAGGCGAACACATAGGTTCGCCCCTACAAAAGCGTATTAAGGAGTCAATTTAATTCTTTTAACTGCTCTTTCCTCAATATCTTGTTCCGCTTTTCTAACTTTCCCATAACTTTTTGTTCTATCGGAGAATAAACTAAAAGAACCCGTAGTCACTTTCGAATAAATCATTTTCGCAGCAACTGGAATAACAATGCCGAGCGCCACAACACCGACACCCAGAAATATTTTTCTTAGCACACGGAAGACTTTGTGAGAACGATGTTGCTTTAATTTTTCATAACATGCGGCAATGGCTTGATCATTTTTTAAATGAGCCAGCTTCTCCACATCTGCTTGGGTTTTTTGTGGATTACTAAATATAGCATCTGATGTTTCTCGAATTTTATCCGCTATGGTAAAACATGCGCTTCGTACTGCCGTTGCCGTATGTAAACGACCTTGTTGTTTGATCGATTCAGCATGCGCTTCTATCTGTTTACGTACTGGCGTATTGGGAATGAGATCTTGTTTTAAAAAACGTGTCGCCTCAGCACGTAATGCGGTGGTATCAGCATTTGCTTCATCCGCTAATGCTTGATTCACTCTATCAGAGCCTAATAATTTCATAAAACATTTAACGCCATTCTCAATTGAGGGTCGAAGAGTACTATAGGTTTTTTTATCTTCCTCAGTGTCAGGTGTAACTTTAATCTCTCGTAATGTCTTAATTACTCGCGCGCAGTTCACCAGTGAGCTTCTAAAATCAGAATCTATAAATTGTAAATCTTTGTAATCAAGAATTTTAGTAGCTAATGAATTAAAAACATTTTCCATGTCTACTCGTGGATATTTTGTTTCTAAAAACTCGCCTAATTGAGCAAAAGAAAGTAAAGCTGAATCGATGTTAGGTGGGTTAGCATTTAACGCGTGCCTCAAGGCATCTATAATATGCTGAATTTCATCACGAACCAGCACAACCTTCGGGCCATCTACTCTTACTTGATCTAACGAAACAGTTAACTCGTCTGCTAACAGAGCTGCATCTTCCCATTGACGTATCTTAGTTTCTTTTTGTTCTGCTGCTGCAATTTCAGCCGCATCTTGAGCCTGAATATCTCCGTCATTTTCTAACGCACTGAGCTCTTGAAGCTCGTCTAACGAATCGATTTTTTGACTCATCTCATCATCAAGCTGATCATCCATCCTCAATAATTCTTTAAGTTGGGCAGCCATGGAAAGGTTTAATATATGTTTCCAGCTTGATTCTGAATACTGATTAACGCGGCTTGTTAATACATCTCTAATTTGATTAATTTCGTTAATAAATTTATCGAGGTCTCGACCTTCATTTAGCGCACGTAGTGTTAATGAATTGGTATCTATATTATTTAAAGCGTTAATGAGCTCATTTTGCTGTAATTGCATGAACTCTTGCTCTACCAGTTTGTAAAAAATACCTCTTAACAATTGTATTTTTTCTTTATTTATTTCGTTACAGTCAAGAAAACATTTTGTGGCTAATTCAAGAAGGCAATTGTTCACTCTTTTTTGCTTATCACCGCCATCACTGTATTTTTCAGAAACAACGACTAATTCTCTCTGAAATTGAGCTACCATTTTAAAAATTTCTTTTTGAACATCTGCGGGCAAAACCTCATGGTTGAGATTAGCTTGTCGCAGAGTCTCTAGGTCGATTGCATTTAAAATAGCAAAAAGCTTTTTCATCTAATTTCACTCGCCTCGTTTGCGGTTTAGTTGTATGTACTATTTTTAAGAGTGTTTGAACCAACCCTTCTCTAATCCGTTAACATATGATAGCTGGATAACATTAAGGATATATTAAGAACAGTATTGTTATTATTGAATAAAATAGAGTAGATTTCTTGCGTTTTGTCAATTTGACCGCTTATTGTCAGCGCTAGAGCTTGTCATGCCAGCGTGCTTTAGCTGGCATCCAGTCGGACCTTAATGCAGCTGGATTAGGTCACAAAGAAATGCCACGCTAGCATGACAACTCTTTCCCTCAGTAAACAGTTTTAATCCCCGACAAAATGTGTTAAATTTCACCACCATTTATAACGGATTATTTGACTTCTATGCTCTATAACTACCTAAAAATACTACATATTATTAGCGCGGCATTTGTTTTAACCAGCATGGCTTACAGTTACCATCTTTGGCGATCGATGTTGCGTAATGGTCGGGGTGTTTCCGATAGAATTCAGGCTCAAACATCGCTGGTGATTATCCCGTTTGCTATTCTACAGCTGGCTAGCGGATTTACGCTGATTAGTTTGCAACATTATGATTTTTCACAACTTTGGATTGCGGGTAGCGTGATTAGCTTTATCGTCGTGATTATCAGTTGGTTTGCTTTTATGTATTTTTTATTAATGTCACAACAAGCAACAATTGCCGCGCAAAAACCAGAAAAAGCCTACCGCTATCGTCAACTTCAAGGCTTTATGTTGCTGCTCTGCGCCCTCGGTGTTTTGAGCATGGTATTTTTTATGGCTAATAAAACAGTCTTAGCGTCGGATCACTCGGATTCCTATGAAACTCATACTCGATCATATTAGCTTCGAGCGCGATAACCACTTATTATTCAGTAACATTCATTGTGTGTTACAAGCGGGTGATATTGTTCAAATTCGCGGAGCGAATGGGTGCGGTAAATCGACGTTGCTTAGGATAGTGGCTGGGTTTATTGAACCATCAAGCGGTGCATTATGGTGGCAAAACAAATTAATTTCACAGCAAAAAGATCAGTATTGGCAACAACTGTGTTTTGTTGGGCATCAAAACGGGATTAAACCCTATCTAACTGTCAGGGAAAATTTACTCTTAAATTCTGCATTGCTGCACCAACCCTTACCTAAGCACAAATTGGACTCAGTGCTTGACCGGGTTGGCTTGCTGCCGCTGAAAAAAATGCAAACGCAGCAATTATCGGCAGGACAAGCGCGTCGTCTTGCACTGGCTCGTTTGTTAATAAGTCCGGCTCGCTTATGGATACTCGATGAACCGACGACAGCGTTAGATGCGCTAGGGCAAGCACTTTTAGTTGATTTGCTTAATCAACATGTGGCCAATGGCGGAATGATTATAGTTGCAACTCATCATGATTTGCCGCTAGAAACTACGATCAACACAATTCAATTAGATACAAAACAGCTCGCGCCACAAAAAATAGCCCGCCCGAATCAATTAGTTGGAGAATTGCATGCTTAGCACGCTTCTCACTCTGGTTCGTTATGACATTAAAACCACTTTACGCCAGGCGTTTTCCTGGGTTACGCCCTTATTATTTTTTGTGATTGTGGTGACTTTATTTCCCTTAGCCGTTGGATCTGATGAAACTTTGTTAGCACAAATTGCACCCGGTATTATCTGGGTTGCCGCCTTGCTCGCTGTTTTATTATCCATAGGGAATCTCTTTCAAAACGATGCGGAAGTAGGTCACTTGGATGTGCTGTGCTTAAGCCCGCATCCTTTGACCTTGCTGGTGTTGGCTAAAATCACCAGTCATTGGTTAACACACTGTTTGCCCTTAATCTTGATTAGCCCGTTGCTCGGTTTTTTGCTACACTTTCGCCCCTATCAAGAATACGCGCTGATCGTGAGTTTGTTGCTTGGCACGCCGGTGTTAACACTACTTGGCGCAATTGGTGCGGCACTTATTGTTGGGATTCGAGGTCATGGTTTACTGCTGCCTATTTTAATCATGCCGCTTTATATTCCGGTTTTAATTTTTGGTACAGGATTAATGATAGCCGCAACACATGCCGAACCTATTCTGGGATTTGTCGCGCTGATGGGTGCGTTGATGTTAGTGAGTCTTGCGTTCGCGCCGTGGTTTACAGCGATCGCGTTACGAATTGGAGTGAGTCAATAAGTATGTGGCATTGGTTGGGACAAAAATTTTTATCACCTAAATCGTTTTATCACACGAGCACGCGTTTGTTGCCGTGGGTGATGATGGCATTTGTCTGTTTGTTTGTGTATGGATTAATTGATGGATTATTTATCGCGCCTAAGGATTATCAACAAGGCGATGGATTTAGAATTATCTACGTGCATGTGCCGAGTGCGTTTGCAGCGATGGCAATTTATTTCGTCATGGCAAGCTCAGCTTTAGTGACGTTAGTTTGGCGCATTAAAATCGCAGCCATTTGTATGTCGTGTAGTGCACGGATTGGTGCTTGGTTTACTTTTTTAGCGTTAGTCACCGGTTCAATTTGGGGCAAACCCATGTGGGGAACGTGGTGGATTTGGGATGCACGCTTAACGTCGGTGTTAATTTTATTATTTTTGTATTTGGGATTTATTGCGTTGCAATCCGTGATCACTGATCAACAAAATCGTGATCGTGCGAGCGCAGTGATTGCCTTAGTAGGTGTGATTAATTTGCCGATTATTCATTATTCCGTGCTTTGGTGGAACACTTTACATCAAGGGCCTTCTATCAGTCAGTTTGCAACACCAACGATCGCGCCCGCCATGTTGTACCCATTGCTTGCGATGATCGCGGCATTTTTACTGTTTTATGTACTGCTTTTATTGTTGAGGATGCGCAATCAAATTTTATTACGCGAAATAAAAAGTCAGTGGATAGTTGAGGCACTGTCATGATGAATTGGCTAAATCATTTTTTAACTATGGGCGGTTATGGTTGGTATGTGTGGCCGGCTTATTGCATTACTTTATTTGTGTTTGGGATAAATTTACTTATTTTTTCCCGCGAAAAAAAACAAGTTCGAAAAACCATTAAACGTTATATGACGCAGCTCAATAAATTATCATGAATCGTAAACAAAAAATCAGACTCACGAGCATTATTAGCGTATTAGTTATTTTGATCGCGGCAATTGGGCTCGTCTTATATGCATTAAAACAAAATATCAATTTGTTTTATACACCGACGCAACTTATGCAAGCAAATCCAAATACAGATCGCACTGTTCGCGTGGGTGGTTATGTGAAACAAAAAAGTGTGCATTATGATCAAGCGGGCACAGGTGTTCAATTTACCATTACAGACAAAACGAATGAAATTGATGTGAAATTTCTGGGCGTGTTGCCTAATTTATTTCGTGAAGGACAAGGCATTGTGGTGACGGGGAAATTAAGCAACGCACATTTGTTGCAAGCGAGTGAAGTGTTAGCGAAGCATGATGAAAAATACATGCCGTGGACCTTAGAAAAAGAATTAAAAAAATCGACGGGGCAAACACAATGATTCCTGAGCTCGGCAGTTTTGCCATTATTTTGGCGTTATGTTTTGCGCTCATTCAAGGTGTTGCGCCGTTGTTTAATAATGCTCACAAAAATCAATTAAGCAAAACCGCGGCGTACGGACAGTTGATATTTTTATGTTTTGCAATGCTTTGTTTAATTCTCAGTTTTATTACTACCGATTTAACTGTGATTTATGTGCGCGATCATTCGCATCAATTACTGCCGTTACTCTATCGTATTGGTGCTGCGTGGGGTGGTCATGAAGGTTCGTTGTTATTGTGGTGTTTGATCTTAGCAAGCTGGACAGTTGCTTTTATTTTCTTTGCCGATAGCCAATTGGCGTCTCTCACTAAATCTCAAATTGTGATGGTGTTAGGATTTATCAGCAGTGGTTTTATTACTTTTTTATTCGCAACATCGAATCCATTTCAAAGAGATTTTCCGAGCCAGCCGATTGTAGGAAATGATCTAACCCCTATTTTGCAAGATCCCGGTCTGATTTTTCATCCGCCGATGTTGTATTTAGGTTATGTTGGATTTGCGATTGGTTTTGCATTTGCGATTTCAGCTTTGTTGCAAGGTAAGCTCGATAAAACGTGGGCGGCAGCGTGCAGACCTTGGATCATTTTGCCATGGTCGTTTTTAAGTTGTGGCATTGTACTAGGTAGTTGGTGGGCATATCGTGAATTGGGTTGGGGCGGCTGGTGGTTTTGGGATCCGGTTGAAAATGCTTCGTTGCTGCCTTGGTTATCTGCAACTGCATTGATACACAGTTTAATCGTGTGCGAAAAGCGCGAAACGTTTAAAGGTTGGGCTTTGTTGTTGGCGATCGTCACGTTCACATTAAGTTTGCTCGGCACATTTTTAGTAAGATCGGGTGTGTTAGTGTCTGTTCACACGTTTGCGAATGATCCTTCGCGTGGCGTGTTTTTGTTAGCGTATCTTGCTTTAATCATTGGTAGTGCATTTTTATTATATGCCATTAAGATTAATCGTTTTTATAAAGCTCCCCAATTTGCCTTGTTTTCGCGCGAAACATTTTTGTTGCTAAATAGTGTGTTGTTGTTGACAGCTGTAGTGACGATTGTGATTGGTACGCTATATCCTATTATTTTAGACGCGCTAGATTATGGAAAAATTTCGGTGGGCGAACCCTATTTTAATACGGTTTTTATTCCACTGATTTTGCCGATATTATTTTTAATGGGATTTGCACCGCATGTGCATTGGCAAGAGCATTCCTTCAAAAAAGTGCTGAAGAAATTAAATTTCACTTTGCTGGCAAGTTTTTTACTTGCATTGATTGGACCTTGGATATTGGGTTTCGATTTTCATCTGCTAGCTGCGTGCGGAATTTTTTTCGCGGTGTGGATTATTTTGGCGACCAGTCAATACACTTGGCAAGTCTGGAAACCGCATCACTCTGTTTCATTACGTCACTGGTCTATGATTATTGCGCACATTGGAATTGCGATCACGGCATTGGGTATTACCGTGAGCAAATCTTACAGTGAAGAACGTCAAGTGAAAATTTTACCTCACGATACGGTGACGCTAGCGGGATATCAATTTACGTTTGCGTCGATGTCGGAAAGCGTAGGTCCTAATTATAAAAGCATTGTTGCAAAATTTGATGTGAAAAAAAATAATCATCGCGTTGATGAAATATTTTCGCAGCAACGGATTTACACTAGCAATCAACAAACCTTAAGTAAGCCTGGTATTTTAGTGAATCCTTGGCGAGATCTTTATCTTGCCTTAGGAAATTCTTTTCCGGATGGCGGGTGGGCGATTCGTCTTTACTACAAACCTTTAGTGCGTTTTATTTGGTTTGGTGGATTTTTATTGATGCTGGGTGGATTTTTTTCGCTGTTGGATTATTGGAAAAAACGAGGTAGCCAGCATGTCGCGTAAAGAACTTCGATTTGCTTTACCGTTGCTTTTGTTTATAGCTATTTTACTTTTATTGTGGCGAGGATTGAGTTTACATCCTAGCCAGATTCCTTCGCCACTCATCAATAAACCCGCTCCCGTTTTTGAATTGCCTACTTTGTTGGATAGTAACAAAATGACGAGCAATAAAGATTTTATCGGTCATGTAACGCTTGTGAATGTTTGGGCAACCTGGTGTGTAGCTTGCGCTGAAGAACATGAGGGATTGTTACAATTAGCACATGACCAACATATCTTTTTTTATGGGCTCAATTATAAAGATGATAGTGCCGCTGCAAGAGCATGGCTTAAAAAATACGGTAATCCGTATCAAATTGTGGCGGTAGATAAAGCAGGTTCTGCTGCAATCGATTGGGGTGTTTATGGCACTCCGGAAACATTTGTGCTCGATAAGAATGGTATTATTCGCTACAAACATATTGGGCCAATTGATAGAGAGGCGTGGGAAACTAAGTTAAAACCGTTGATTGATAAACTTGAGAATGGATCGTGATGAAAATAATTTTCCTCATTTTGTTGATCATTCCTTTGCAATTATTTGCTGCGGAAGATTTCTATCATTTTAATTCGAGCGCAGAACAAATCAGATTTACTCAACTGACAACGCAATTGCGCTGCTTGGTTTGTCAAAATCAAAATTTAGCTGAGTCTAATGCACCGTTAGCAACAGATTTACGTGATCACGTTTATGCGCAGCTCATGCGTGGGCAATCGGATAAACAAATAGTTGATTATTTGGTAGCACGTTATGGTGATTTTATTTTATATCGTCCGCCATTGAACGGTGCGACGCTTGGGTTGTGGTTTGGGCCGTTTTTGTTTTTGATTTTGGCCTTGGGGTGGCTTTTTTCTTATATACGCCGTCGTCGTCCCGCGGTTTGTCCGCGTGATCCAGTCAACCTGGCGTCTGTTGAAGAAAAATAGCGGAAATAATTTTTTAAAAGACCGGTCATTCCCGCGAAGGCGGGAATGACCGGGGTCCAATAATTCAAAGAGATTAATATGTATTTACTCTATAGTTCAATTCTTTTAATGCTACTCGCTGCTCTCAGCCTACTTGCCCTGCCGTTTATTGCCATCAAACAATTATTTTCTTGGCGCTTTTTATTCACTGGCTTATTTACTATTTTATTTTCGTTGAGTCTTTATCACTTTTCAGGAAATCATGCGGCGCTTACTGAATGGATTCTGCAAGGAAAAAAACATTATCAATTGCAAACCGAAGTGAAGCAGTTGGGTGGAATTGATGGAATCATTGCGCATATCAAACAAAAATTACAGAGTCATCCTGATGATGCACAAGGCTGGTTTATTTTGGGTAAATTGTATTTTGCACAAGGTGATTATAACGCTGCAAAAGCTGCGTTGTATAAAGCACATTTGTTGTTACCGCAGAATCATGAAATAAAAAGTTTTTATGAGCGGGCTGGTCAGCAGCTAAGACAAAAGTAGTCACATAACTCATTTGCGGGCGCTGTCACCCCGCACTTATTGCGGGGTCTGGAATAAAAGCATAAAAAAGTCATTTAAGGCGCTCATCTTAACAATGCATTTTTTATTAGTTAAATCCCGGACCCCGCAACAAGTGCGGGGTGACAATATCCAGTGCAGTGGATAATATCCAGTGCGGTGGACAATATCCAGTGCAGTCGACAGAATGTGACAGTGAAAACAAAAACATGCTAGGAGTGTGATGTTTCCGGATGAGGATGAGGATCTTCAACATGGATCTGACAGTGCGTCTCGCGGATGCAGAGTGTCAGTAATATCCCAAAGAGAATACCGAGCGGCAGCAGACTCAATGCCATCATGTAGGCATGCTCTGAATAAATTCGAGCGCCATCAACCATAGTACCGTGCCAGTTGAGATCTAAAATTTTGCCGATGACGGGTGGAAAAACAATCCCGCCAATCATGACCAACATATTGACTAACCCAATCGCGGTACCTGAGATCTTTATCGATGTAAGCTCGCGTGCAATGGCAAATACTAAAATTTGCACGCTCGATGTAAATCCAAATATAAATAACAAAAGATAAACGGCTAACAATGGCAAATTATGCATATAAAGCAGCGCACAAAACGCAAAAATTGCACCGGTTGCTCCCATGATGAGTGGGACACGACGTAATTCAAGATAGTCGGAAAACAAACCCCATAGTGGCGCGCCTATTGCGCAACCTAAAAACACCATTGAGTTAGCATTCGCGGCATACACTCTAGAAATATTTTGCGCTTGCTCTAGATAGCCAGGGCCCCATAATTCTGCAAATGCCGATAAGAAAAGATACAACAAACATCCTACCGTGCCACATAACCAAATTTGTCGGTTTTTTAATGCTTGTCTTAAACCCGATAACACACTACTCAGATCCGAAGTATGATGTGGATAATGGCCTTGATTGTAAGGGTTCACATCACGCACAACTGCCCAGATGATGATAGCAAGAAGAACACCCGCAACCGCTGCCGCCATAATTGCGGTTTGCCAGCCGGTAGTATCGACTAACACACGCAACACAAGATCGCCAAACGCTGCGCCTAACATCCCTAAACAAAAAATAATGCCTGATATCAATGCAAAATACCTAGGCGGCAACCAAATGGTTGCAAGTTTTGCTGCACCCACAAAAGCAAATGCCGAACCTAAACCAATTAAAAATCGACCAATCATGGCAACAGATACATATTCGCTACAGGCAAAAAGATAAGCACCAATCGCACAGAGAAAACAGGCAAACGTTAACAAACGCCGTGGCCCGAATCGATCCATCAACAAACCAACGAGAATCTGCATTGCAACATATGAATAGTAATAGTACGAACCTGATAAATAACCGAATTGTGCACCGGTAAGATGATAAAAACGCATCAAATTGAGCTGCATCACGCTCGGCGACATGCGAAGTAAATATTCATAACTATAGAAAAGCGCACCCAATCCACAAATGAACCAGGGAAAAATGGCAGCTTTTAATGAAATTCTATTTTCCATTCTGACCTCTTCTCAAATAACAGTCTGTTGCAGCGTCCATTTGATTTTGTCATGACTCCATAGCATGTCATTTTCACTGCCATCCTGAACAGTGTTTTTTGCTTAATAAATCTCTGTTGAAGAAATTCATTGGTTTATTCAAGCTTAAAATCTTAAAAAATCACTAAATCTTATGCAGTAAAACAATGCAAAAGAGCAACACCCGACTCAATAGCAGCATTTGCGACCGCTGACGATACTTTTTCTTTCAGCCGTGGATCGATAAGCTTTGGAAGAAGATAGTCTGGGCCAAATATCAGTGTATCTTTATGTGCAGCGACTAAAACGCTTTCAGGCACGGGCTCTTTTGCTAAGTCTCTGATGGCATGTACTGCTGCCATTTGCATTGCCTCGTTGATGCATGAGGCATGTACATCAAGCGCTCCGCGAAAAATATACGGAAAACACAGCGCATTGTTCACCTGGTTTGGATAATCACTACGTCCTGTTGCCATAATAAGATCGCTGCGCACTTTGTGGGCAAGCTCGGGCATGATTTCAGGAGTAGGATTAGATAAAGCAAACACGATTGGCTTTTCAGCCATAGCGTGCAGCATATCAGGAGTCAATATTCCTGGTCCAGACACACCAATAAACACATCTGCCCCGGTTAATGCCTCGGCTAACGTGTATTTGTCGGTTTTAATGGCAAATTGTTTTTTATATTCATTCAAGTCTTTGCGGTCACTATGAATAACGCCCGCTCTATCCACCATAAAAATATTATCAGGTTCAGCGCCTAGTTTAATCAGTAACTGCATAGCAGCTATGCCTGCAGCACCAGCGCCTGCGCAGACAATTTTAACCGCATTAAGTGTCTTAGCTTGCAACTCAAGCGCATTTAATAAACCAGCTGCTATGACTATCGCTGTACCATGTTGGTCATCATGAAAAACGGGAATAGATAATCTTTCACGCAATATTTTTTCGATTTCGAAACACTCAGGCGCCTTGATATCTTCTAAATTGATAGCGCCGAAAGTTGGGGAAATATGGGTGACGGTATCGATAAATTTTTGGGGATCTTCACAATCAATTTCGATATCAAACACGTCAATATCAGCAAACCGTTTAAATAAAACTGCCTTGCCTTCCATAACAGGCTTGCTGGCTAAAGCTCCGACATTGCCAAGACCTAACACGGCGGTTCCATTTGTGATGACGGCTACTAAATTTCCTTTGCTGGTATAACGATAAGCCGCTCTAGGATCCAGGGCAATTTCTTTGACAGGCTCCGCAACGCCTGGCGTATAGCTAAGCGATAAATCATTTTGCGTTTCTGCTGGTTTGGTTGAGACGATGCCGATTTTGCCTGGGGTAGGATTAGAGTGGTAATCGAGAGCAGCTGTGCGTATATCTTTTGTCATGAGGAGAGACCTTCTCTTTATTTAAACAAATGGCATGACAGAATTTCTAAACATTATAGAAATGTCTTAATGAACAAGGGGTTTGCTAAAACACCCCGCAATCCTTGCGGGGTGAAAGAGAGCATTGCGATTACTTATCTTGTTGATCTTGCTGATCAGCTGCTGGTTTATCTGCAACTTTAGTTGTTTTGCGACCATATTTTTGTTGGAAACGATCCACACGGCCAGCGGTATCTACAATCTTTTGTTTGCCGGTGTAGAAAGGATGGCATTTGGAGCATACTTCTAACAACAAATCACGACCTGACGTTGAACGTGTTGCGAACACGCTGCCGCAGCTGCATGTGACTTTTATTTCATTATATTCTGGATGAATACCCTGCTTCATAAAAACCTCTTAAAAGAACTCTGAGCAAAATTAAGCTGGCCATGATAGCTGAGACTGGGGTGTGAATCAAGTTGAAAAACTTGCTGTCTTACCCTCTCCTCCCACAAAGAGCGTGAGAGGAGAGAGCCCGCGCTTGCAACCATTATCACCTTACACTTACAACCATTGTCACCCCGCACTTACAGCCATTGTCACCCCGCACTGGTTGCGGGGTCTGGGCTTTAAACGATAAAAAATACATTTAATTGTTTTTTATATGACTTTTTTATATTTTTGATACCAGACCCCGCAACAAGTGCGGGGTGACAGTGGTTGCAAGTGCGGGGTGACAGTGGTTGCAAGCGCGGGGTGACAGTGGCTGTAAGTGCAGGTTACAGTGGCTGTAAGTGCGGGCGACAATGGTTGTAAGTGCGGGGCCCTTCTCCTCTCACGCTCTTTGCGGAGGAGAGGTTGGGGAGAGGAGGGCCTTTAAGCCTCCAATACAAATTCCGCCATCACTGGCGTATGATCCGAAGGACGCTCCCAAGCGCGAGGAGCCTTATCAATAACGCAATGTTGACAATGTTTCGCAAGAGAGGCGCTTGCCAGAATGTGATCTATACGCAAACCCATATTCCGCTTAAACGCATTAAGCCTATAGTCCCACCAGCTGAAACTTTTTTCCGCCTGATCACACAAACGAAAACAATCGGTGAAGCCTAATTGCAGCATGCCTCTATATTCAGCCCGCTCAAGCTCACTAAATAAAACACGGCCTTCCCACATACTTGGGTCATGGACATCAACGGCTTCAGGCGCAATGTTAAAATCGCCCAAGATAATCATATTAGGATGTTGGCTTAATTCTGCTGCCAAAAAGTGTTTTAACTGACTTAGCCAATTCAATTTGTATTGATACTTACTTGAGGTAACGCTTTCACCGTTCGGGACATATAAATTAACTACGCGTATACCACCAACCGTTACCGCTAAAACACGTCGCTGGTGATCGTCTAAACCGGGAATATCCGTAATGATATCGGTACCAGGCACTTCCCGACTTAAAATAGCCACGCCGTTATAAGTTTTCTGTCCGCTAACTACCGCGTAATACCCTGCACGGGTGAGCTCTTCTAATGGGAAATCTTCCGTTGGCATTTTTAATTCTTGCAATGCCAATACGTCAGGCTGAGCAGTTGCCAACCATTGCAAGACTTGTGATAAACGTACGCGTAATGAGTTGACGTTCCAAGTGGCGATTTTGAAAGTTTTCATGGGTGGTGTTCCGTGCAATGTTTCTCTTGTGGTATCAAACTGTCACCCCGCAACAAGTGCGGGGTGACAGTGCAGCGCGCGGGCGACAGTGTGCATTTGCAAAAATAGTCTTACAAAATCAATCACTGTAATACATATCAAATTCCACCGGATGCGTGGTCATATTCAATCGGGTCACTTCTTCACGCTTAATGTGAATATAAGATTTGATGATATCAGAATTAAACACATTGCCCGCCAACAAGAAATCGTGATCCGCTTCCAAACAATCCAACGCCTGTTCCAAAGAAGAACACAGGCTAGGTAATGTTTTCACTCTTTCTGGCGATAAGTGATACAGATCCTCATCAACCGCATCGCCAGGATGAATTTTATTTTTAATACCATCCAGACCCGCCATTAACATCGCTGAAAATGCTAAATACGGATTCGCTAATGCATCGGGAAAACGCACTTCAATACGTTTTTCTTTTTCACTAAACACATGCGGAATTCGAATACCCGCAGAACGATTGCTTTCTGAATAAACCATCGTCACTGGCGCTTCAAAACCAGGAACTAAACGTTTGTAACTATTCGTCGAGGGATTAGTGAATGCGCATAACGCACGCGAGTGCTTGATTATACCGCCGATATAATACAGCGCCATGTCTGACAAACCCGCATAAGCATCGCCTGAAAATAAATTTTTCTTACCCGTAGCGAGAGATTGATGGCAATGCAACCCACTACCGTTATCACCCACCATCGGTTTTGGCATAAACGTGACCGTTTTGCCGAATGAGTTTGCAACATTATGCAGCACATATTTAAAGACCAGCATCTCATCTGCTTTCACCAATAATGTACTGTAACGAGTGGTGATTTCATTCTGGTTACCGGTGGCAACTTCATGATGATGCACTTCAGGCAACAAACCGACTTCCATCAATGTTTTACACATTGTCGATCGCAAATCATGCGAGGAATCTACTGGTGGAACGGGGAAGTAACCGCCTTTTACGCGTGGACGATGCCCCATATTTCCTTCTTCCATCGTCGTACCGCTGTTCCAAGCCGCTTCATTTGAATCAAGCTCATAGAAGCAACCATTCATGGCTAAATCCCAACGCACATCATCAAAAATAAAAAATTCAACTTCTTGTCCAAAATAACAGACATCCGCAATACCAGAGTCTTTTAAAAAAACTTCTGCGCGCTTAGCAACTGCGCGTGGATCGCGTGCATAAGCTTGTTTAGTGACTGGGTCAAAAATATCACAACGGATATTCATGGTCGGAATTTCGCAAAAAGGATCGATAATGGCAGTACTGACATCGGGCTTTAAAACCAAATCAGACTTGTTAATTATGCACCAGCCAACGATGGATGAACCATCAAAGACTTTACCGTGTTGAAAAAAAGCATCATCAGCTTTGTTAGTAGGAATGGTCACATGGTGTTCTTTGCCGCGCAAATCACAAAAACGTAAATCAACAAATTCAACATGATGTTCGTCTAGCATTTTTTTTATAGTGGCAAGCATGGAATACGCTCCGTGTAGAAAGGGATTTTTAAAATTCGGTCGGCGTATTCTAGCCTATGAAATTGGCTCGCTGCTATGCCATTTAAAATATATTTTTTAAGCTACCGACTAAACCCGATGCCGCATCGTATGCCGCCGCGCCCAGATTGCTTGCTGTCTTCATAGTGTGTTGATAATTAAATGTATGTGATGAAGGTCGATACGCTTTTTTTTGCAGGCTGGATTTATCTTGCGCAGTGGGTGCTTGATAATAATTTTTCAGCACCCGCTTATCGTAAATAATTTTATCAGTCTGAGCCAAATCGCGATCACCTTGCACTGAGGCGCGTGAATTCTGCAATGAATTGGGATGCTGCCCCAGGCCTATTGAATCCGTACTACCTGATGTAGTTGATGAGGCTGCGCTTAACATAGATAGTGCTGAGGCAGTTGACCCAGGACTCGAGGGCTTTTGTGGGGGCGAACCTATGTGTTCGTCCTCCCTATATGACCCACTAACCTTAGCTACATTTTTTTCTTCAACGCTCGATGACGGTCTAAATACAGCCCGACCCGATGAACTCAACTTTTTTGGAAGCGTCCGCTCCATTAATCGCCTAGCTGCCATGCTGCACATCAACCAAGGTTCATAGTTTAAAACTCTAAACCAATGAAACATTAATGTATTATGGTTGGATGTTTTTTTATTGCCTAACACTGCAAATAACTGCTCATATGTTTCAGGAAAAAAACTTCCGCTTAAGCCTTCAATCGAACGATCATATAAAAGACCGCCTTTTAAATACAGCGACACAATTTTAACCTGTAGAAATTCCGCCAAGTCTTTTTGAGCAACACGTTGGCCCTGTAAATGTTTTATATCAGGATCAGCCGCCAAGTGTTTGATAATATGATCGAGCTTTAACTGCTCTCTGGGCAAACGCATTGTTGTTCGGATTGTATCTGCTTGCATATCGATAGGTTCGATATCACTTTCATCCAATGACAAGGAGATTTTGCAGGGACGTTGCATAAGGTTTTGATAATAACGAGCATGCTCAGTAATATTGTCAGTCACCATAGCAAGTATTTGGCAGATTACTTTATAAGGTATGTCGGTCTCTGATACTTCCTTCCTGGCGCTTGTCATAATCCTTTCTCCGCAGATCCTTTTATAGACTTAGACCATAGTACAGGATTGAATCTTAAGGTTTTATTAAGAGATAAAAACCTCTTGGGTCTTAATAAAACCTTAATATTAAGTGAGTATTATTGTTGACCTAACTATGCATTTTTTATACAAAATTAAACGAGGTTTCTACCATGCAAGAACAAAGACCACTTGACTCAAAAGAAGATCGCGACCCCCATATCCCTCATCCAGCTGCTCAAAACGAAGAAGCTAAAGACATGAGCGATAACTTTGATAGAATGGATATTTCAGAGTTACAAGACTATATTCGCACTCATTTTCATACCATTGATCAGAACAATGAAGATATGGTAATGAAAGCAGCAATCGCGGATAATATCCTAATAGGAAAACAACAAGAAGAAATAGCAAGACAAAAAGAAAAGGAAGAAGTTTCGAAAGCTATTGCAGCTGTTGAGACTCATATCCAAGAAGAACTAGAAAAAATCGGCAACACAACTAAAGAACGAATAACTGCAGCACAAAATTTAATAGAACACATATTATCCATTCAGCCTACTCGTAATGAAGTTCAAAATATTGGTTATGCTCTATTAACTATCCAAGAGGAAAAAGAAGATAGTATTTTGGACCGTAACAGATTCGCAACGAATGCATTCAAACAAGCGACTGGATCGCTATGCGAACTAATACAAATTTCTACTCTTGTAAGAACCGAAGAAATTTCAAAGCGCGTTTCAGCCTTTAGCGCCCTTGAAATTAACTTCACAGCTATCTCTACGTCAAACAACGTAAAAAGCCTTTACAGTGCCGTTTCACAATGTCCTTTCGCAGCTCTTAAAAATGAATTAGCCAAGGTTGATGCATATCTTTCTGAATTATCAGAAGCTCGCCTTCAAAAAGCACAAGAAGAGAAAGCAAGAATTAGTAAGCGTCTACGGGACGAAAAAAACTCAAAGCACGCGGCTATACAGGAAAAGTCCCTCGCACTTTGCTCATTATTTGAAAACCATCAAGAACTATCCGCACAGCTACAAACTGAAAATGCTGCTGTTTTTGCAGAAGTAGATCAGCAAAGCTTTCACAGCGATAAGCTTCGCCTCTTGAACATCAGAATACATAAGCTTGAGGATAGAATTTCGACACAAACGAAAATTAATGAAAAACTTCAAGGAGATGCAACTATCCTTGGCCAAAAAATTAAATTGGCGCAAGAAAACACCAATCTTTTTATTGATGAAACATTAGCTAGCTTAGGATTAGAAAAGGAAACGGTTCCAGGCGTCACCATCAGTGGTTCAAGCGAAGAAAAAATAATAGCGATGGAAATTGTTTTGTTATCAAAAAAACTCAAATCGGATTTGGCTATTAAAGAAAACACACAAACTGCTTTAGATATTCATCTTGAAGCCTACGAGAAATTGGAAGCCATCGTTCCAGCAATTCAGGCAACGATATCCAAAACGAAGACCGTGCTAAAATTACTCGCTCGAGGAAAGCATGAAAGCATCGAAGAATTAAATGAATACACAAAAAATCTCCGATCTATGGCTATACAATCTCTTCTCATTAGAGATTTGTTTCCTATTGAGAGCGTTTACACCTTAGTCTCTAGCCTTTTACAACATCGCGTTTCAGCTAACCCGATTCTTGAAAAAGAACAGGACGCTGATCAGAAGTTAGTTGCTTTAAGCGCACTCAATATAAAACAAGCAAAACTACGTGAAGAGGAATTTAGCAAAATCGTATCCGATGCATTTAGCAAAAGTAATGGAGATAAATCCGCTTACGGAAACAAATTAACTTCTTTTATTAAAACATTAGATTCTGATCTTGCTTCAGCAAATGCTTTAGCAAAAAAAGCTGCGCAAGATAAAGACAAGCAAGAAAAAGCTGTCCGTGATAAACAACAAGCTCTAGATAAGATCGCAGATAAAGAGCGGCAAAAAGCAGCTGCGGAATCAACTAAGCAGTTGGAAAAACAACGCCTAGAAAAAGAGAGGGTAGATAAAGCTGTACGTGAACAAGAAATAGCTGCTGAGAAAAGAGCTAAAGCGGCAGAAGCTGAAATGAAACGACAACAAGACCTGCTCGTGCAAAAAGCAGCTGAGGCAAAAGCAGCAGAGGCAGCTGAAACTGCAAAAGTTCATGCGCAGATAGATAAAGCTACCAAAGAAGCAGAACAGGTAGAAAAAGCACGCTTAGCTAAGGAAGAAAAAGCAAAAGCAGACGCTATGAAACGTGAAGAAGCAATACTCGCCGCTAAACAAAAAGTGGAAGAAGAAAAAGGTACTAGCTTGTCCGAACGTTCAAAAAGTTCTTTTAATAACACTCCAAATGAAAAAGATGTTATTAAAAAAGCCCGAGAATTAGCTAAAGTAAGACTGGCTTCCCTAGAAGCGAAAGCTAAAGTAGAAGGGGCAACAGCCGCTCGCATAAACTACCTTGATGCACTGGAGAATAAAGATTTGCAAACCAACGGGTATACAACATCTGATCTGTTAGCAGCAAAATCAGAATTAGCACTGGCAGCATCATCCCTCTACTCTCGGTCTGCGGGCATGAAGAAGCCACAAGAGAATGAAGATGACCATGACCTTGATAAGAGCGATGATAATACACCAGGAATGTTCAATTAGTACTGCATTTACATTGGGCTGAATCGAGCATCGATGAAGCCCAATAATTATCCGACAAGTTGGGCTCATACATTCAGCCCAACTTATATTTTTTAATTCTAACGGTATGAACAAATAATTGTAGTTGAAATTGAGAGACTCCTCATGTTTGGAAAAAAAAGCACCTCACCAGATCGTTCAAAAACGCTACTTGATCAAGTTCAACAAGCAAAACAGGAGACGAATCAATTTCTAGATTCTCTCGTTGAAAAATTAGGCTTACTCAAGCCTGCTGCGGAACAGATTGTTGAAGAAGTAGAATTTAAGTCTTTATCATTTATTGATTCGTTGAAGCAAGAATTCGCGAACCTAGCTAGTCTTATTAAAAGTGAATCTGGTTTAAAAAATTATCGTACCCATATTCAAGAATTTAAAAATTTTGTTAGCAGAGTTGAGACAGCGAAGAAAAAGCCATCCTCTTTAATTCTATCGCTCTCTACGTACGAAAATTCAAGCGCGATATCTGCCTATAAAATGATGCTAGATCAAGCATGCAAAACAGCGCTTGAGGCTAGAGAACTTACTATGATTACCCATTGTAGCGATATGTTTGCGGAAGCATTGACAGCGCATAAAAAAACTTCTTTTGACAAAGGCCCGAGTGAAATAGATAAAATTCAAAAAGCTAAAATGCTTGCTCAAGCACGCATACAAGTCTTGGAAAAAAGAGTTGCTCTTAAAGAAAAAGCGGTGGCTGCAATAACCGATGACGATCTAAAGAAATCAAAAGCAAAGATTGAAGTCCTTGCAGCATTGACAATGCTTTCCGATGCAACTAACAACGATCAATATAAGCATAAGAGCTATACTGACGATGATTATAAAAATGCAGCATCAGAATTAGCACGCTCCGTCTATCGACGTCCTGCTGAATTGGGGAATATGCAAGACGCTGATCGGGGTGCTGTTTTTGATTGGCATCCAAAGCTCTAAAAAATCATTTGTATAATGAGGCCGCAGGGCGAACACATAGGTTCGCCCCTACAAAAGATATATATCGCCGCTAGTTTTATCCCTGTGTAGGGGCGAACCTATGTGTTCGGCCTCTCTATCGAAGAGCCAACACCCACAATTGTGACTGCGTTCAATTACATAAGTGAATTAGTTATTAGCAAAAAGTTGCTAATTCAGGTACCATACAGGCCATTTTTGAATAACATCAGGTATAACTAACGTGTCTGAACAATTACGAAATATAGCGATTATTGCCCATGTCGATCATGGCAAAACTACCTTAGTAGACAAGCTGTTACAACAAACGTCCAGCTTATCTAAAAAGACTAATAATATCGAACGCATCATGGACAGCAATGATCTGGAACGTGAACGCGGTATTACCATTCTAGCTAAAAACACTGCACTGATATGGGGCGATTATCGTATCAATATCGTGGATACCCCTGGGCACGCGGACTTTGGCGGTGAAGTGGAACGTATATTATCGATGGTTGATTCTGTGTTGTTACTCGTGGATGCGGTCGACGGTCCTATGCCACAAACACGATTCGTGACACAAAAAGCATTCGATCAAGGTTTAAATCCTATTGTTGTCATTAACAAAATTGATCGCCCAGGCGCACGACCTGATTGGGTTGTGGATCAAGTCTTTGATTTATTTGATCGTTTAGGCGCAACTGATAAACAATTAGATTTCCCTATCGTTTACACCTCAGCATTACTGGGTTACGCAAAACTCAACCTAGAAGATGCGAGTGATAACATGAATCCATTGTTTGAAACTATTGTGAAACATGTATCGCCACCGGATGTTGATCCAAATGGCCCATTCCAAATGCAAATTAGCACACTGGATTATTCAAGCTATGTCGGGATGATCGGCATTGGCCGAATCAAACGCGGTCAAGCAAAAACCAATATGCAAGTGACTGTCATCGATCGCGAAGGCAAAACGCGTTCAGGACGTATTTTACAGGTCTTAGAGTATTTAGGCTTGGAGCGCAGCGAAGTTGGCATGGCAAATGCGGGTGATATTGTTGCAATCACCGGTATTGATGCATTGAAAATTTCTGACACATTGTGCGATCCTTCTGCTGTTGAAGCATTAACGCCATTAAGCGTTGATGAACCGACAGTCAGCATGACATTCCAGGTCAATACTTCGCCGTTCGCTGGACGTGAAGGTAAATTTGTCACGACTCGAAAAATTCGCGAACGTCTTGATCAGGAATTACTGCATAACGTTGCATTAAGAGTAGAAGACACGGTAGATCCTGACAAATTTAAGGTATCAGGTCGCGGTGAATTGCATCTTTCTATTTTGATTGAAAACATGCGACGTGAAGGTTTTGAATTGGCAGTATCTCGCCCTGAAGTTATTACGAAAATAGTCGACGGTGAATTACACGAACCTTACGAAACCATGGCTGTTGACATCGAGACTGCGCATCAAGGCTCTCTCATGGAAAAACTGGGTGCTCGTCGTGGCGATTTGAAAAACATGGTACAAGATGGCAAAGGTCGTGTTCGTTTGGATTATGTGATTCCAGCGCGTGCTTTGATTGGCTTCCACACTGAATTTTTGACGATGACATCGGGTACTGGATTATTGCATCACGTCTTCAGTCATTATGGACCTGCGGTAAAAGGTGAATTT
>JBDTIZ010000196.1:0-22119 GCA_039936115.1 Gammaproteobacteria bacterium | reverse complement strand
CGATATTTCGTTTACATCCTAGCATCCAAGCGCAACGGAACATTATACGTAGGCTCAACCTCTAATTTACAACAACGCATTACCCAACATAAAAACGGAACATTCAGTGGATTTTCCTCTACTTATGGCGTCATTCACTTGGTCTATTACGAGGAACATATTAATCTCATTGAAATGGCACGACGTGAGAAGAGGTTGAAGAAATGGTGTAGGCAATGGAAATTAAATTTAATAGAAAAAATAAATCCCGAATGGAGGGATTTGTATCAAGAAATTGGATAGCAATGAACTTGATATTACACGCCAAATTGACTGGATACCGCGGACAAGCCGCAGTACGACGGCGCTGGGAAGGATGATCAGTCGATGGATGGGGACGGTGATAGATATATAGCAGCTTTTTGCGGTACGTTTATTAATCTATAAAAGGATCGATCTCCCACCGCCGTCGTGCCGCGGGTATCCAGTCAATTTGGCTTAGGTTTTAAAGATAAAGGGTAAATGTTCAACGATAACGAAAAAAGACAAGAAAAAAACAAGACAAGGCAAAAACTTCAACAATTAGATTGGTACCGAGGGTCGGAATCGAACCGACACGGTGTTGCCACCACCGGATTTTGAGTCCGGCGCGTCTACCAGTTCCGCCACCCCGGCAACCTATTTGGAAGAGCGGTGAGTATACCAAAGATCGGGGGTACGTCAATCTTGTCTGATAAAAATCACGAGGCTTAGAGGCTTCAAACGCTCAGATTCATTCGAGGTGAATTAGTATCGGTGGTCTGTGTCAGCAAAATGGGTGCTGAATCAGATGGCGAAATGTTAATAACAACGCTTGCCCCCGCAGCTGATACAGGAATAACTGCCAGTTCTTGCGTGGCAAGGCTAGCCTGTTGCTCGCCAGGTTTTTTACCTTGAGAAAATTCGACATAGGTTAATTTGCAAAATTTTTCCATGCTTTTGCTAAGGTAGCACTCTAACGAATTTTCACACAACGGCGCCCAACGATACATTTTATCTAGGATATATTTTTTTGCTTCTTCTTCACCAATCGGTTCATAGCGATTGAAAAAATTTATCAAATCGTCCGCTCGCTGCGCCCCAGCACTACCATGAAATAATTTCCATTCCACCCACGCCGTAGACAATCGTGGTGGCGGTTTGCTATAAAAATCTAAATATTTGTGGCAGGATTCAAGAATAGCTTTCCGAATAGCAATCACACTATCCACTTCCGCTAGACTTGATCTAACGGGTGTCGGACTTGTGCTCATAAATTTTAAATGCGTTTTTTCAACCGAATAAAAATCAAATTCTAGTTTTTTCTCCGGATCATGCAAATCAGTCGTCACGCTCACAAAACCATGATTTTTCATATACGCAGGCACTAATTGAGGATTGGTAAACACTCTTCTATCTTCCAACTTTCCGCCACCACCGCCTGCCACTACTTGGCAAAGTTTTTTTTCTTTGCTTTGATTCAAATGATACAGCATAGAATGCGTATGCGCTGAAAAAACAGCATCGAAATTTAATTCTTGCGCACGCATAATTTGATCCAGCATCTCATTATAATTTCCTTTAAATCCAAGCTCAGCTAATTTATCCATCTCTAGCTTTGTTAAATAATATTTAGCATCTGAATGCAACGCGCGTTTGTCCACGGAAAAGAGCGGATGATGCATAAATAATAATTTCATGGAATTTTTATTTTTTGCAGAGTCAGCTAGCTTATTTGCTTGATTATCAGGATTTCGTATTTTTTCACTTAACGAGTTCAAGTAGTCTCGTACATAAGTACTCGAGTCCACAAAAAACATTTCAAGATTATGCTCGCCTTTTTCAACATTCCCCGCCAAGTTGCAAGAATAAAAACGACTAGGCATGTTATAGGGTGGCAATTTTCCTAGATCTAGCGGTTCTTCACCCGCATACAGTTTATTTTTTTTGTCAGATTCAGAGTAATTTTCTAAATAAGAATGACCAATTTGCGCAGCAATCTTATTAAAATCAATATCGCCGGCTGTCTTGCCCCAATAATGTAGATTATGATCGTGATTACCGGGAATAATAAAACAAGGAATGCCCGCAATTTCAGTTAACTTGTGATCTTGAAACACGCCATAAAAATGTTTCTCAAAAGCTTCTTTATTTTTCGCTGAATCAACACCGTTATCATAAAAATTATCGCCCAACAAAATAATAAACTTGGGTTTTTTCCTAGTGCCACGTGCCACTTCGTCCATGAGCTCGGCCACTTTCTTTTGCGCAGCCAGACCATCACCACCGCAGCCCTCTACATAAAAACAGACTTCAGATGATTTTTGTTCCGCTGTGGATTTTGTTTCGCGCGTATCAATTAACTTATAATTATGCGGCTTAAAAATTGTATCGATATCTAATAATTTATTTTCAACAGTGGCAGAAGCAATCTCAACGACTGCTGAGCCATCCAAAGCTTTAGGAGATACACTACGTCCCTGCATTTAATCAACCTTATCGTCGTCTGCACAAGTTTTATTATATCTTAAAACATTTCCAAAGGATCGACATCCAATGACCATCTAACTCGCTGCTTCAGCGCAATCGCTTCAATCTTCGGCAATAAATTTTTTAATGTTAATTGTAAATGTGAGCGTTGCTTAGCTTGCAATAACAACTGAACTCGATGGCGTCCCGCACGGCGCGGCATCGGTGCTGCGATTGGGCCCATGACTTGAATGTTAGCATGATTTGGTTCTAAATTATTTTTAACTTGCTGCAAAAAATCATTCGCATAATCTTGTCTATGCGCTTCCGCTCGAAACAAAGCAAAAAACGCATACGGCGGCAATTCCGCTTGCCCACGCTCAAGTAACAATGAAGATGAAAACGTATGATAATTTTGATGTAATAATTGATAAAGCAACGGATGATCAGGATGCTCTGTTTGAATCACCACAGTCCCTGGTTTTTCATCACGCCCCGCACGACCTGATACTTGCAACAATAATTGTCCCATGCGTTCCAACGCACGAAAATCGGCACTGAAAAATCCACCGTCCGCGTCGACAACACCCACCAGAGTCACATTGGGAAAGTGATGGCCTTTCGCCAGCATTTGTGTGCCAATTAAAATTTGATGTTCACCGTTTTGAATTCGCGTTAATAAATCTTCCATCGCACCTTTACGTCGCGTGCTATCTCTATCTATTCTTGCAATCGAATAGTTAGCAAAATAAGTCGTTAGAAAAGTTTCTAATCGCTCGGTTCCCTGCCCTAACGCTTGCAAATCAGCGGCACCACAACCTTCACATCTCGTTAAAATATTTTTTTGCGCATCACAGTGATGACAATGCAAACGCGCTGCTTTGTAATGATAAGTCATACGCGCATCACATCGTTTGCATTTCGCCATCCATCCACACGCCGGACAAATTAAAACAGGTGAATAACCACGACGATTTAAAAACAACATGACTTGATCGCCATTTTCTAAATGTTGTTGCATGGCATTTAACATGGGCTGTGATAAGCCTTGTTCTAACTTCAAGTGTCGAATATCTAAAATATGAAATGTCGGTAACAACGCAACGCCTGCACGTTCCGGTAATTGCAAATGTTGATAACGTTTTTGTCGCGCATTATGTAACGTTTCCAATGATGGCGTTGCTGAACCTAACACCACAGGAATGCGTTTGAAGTGTGCCCGCATAATTGCAACATCTCGCGCATGATAACGAAAACTGTCTTGTTGTTTGAACGATAAATCATGTTCTTCGTCGATAATAATTAAACCTAAATCTGCAAACGGCGTAAAAATGGCTGACCGCGTACCAATCACAATGTGTGCCGCGCCTGATCTTGCGTGCAACCACGCATGCAGTCGTTGTTTCTCCGTCATACCTGAATGTATGGACACAATGGGAACAGCAAACCGTTCACGAAAACGCTGAATCGTTTGTGGCGTCAGTCCAATTTCCGGCACCAACACTAAGACTTGTTTTTGCTCTTGTAACACTTTGGCAATGGCTTGCAGATAGACTTCTGTTTTACCACTGCCCGTGACACCATCCAGCAATAATACTTGGAAACTATTTTGTGCCGCTTTAATGGCATCCAGTGCACCTTGTTGTGCAGAATTTAGCACTAGAGGCTCAGCTCCCCCAATGCTTGCAAGCAATGGCTTTGCCCTAGATAAAACCGCAGGTTTACCCTTCCGTAGCCAACCTGGCAATATACCTAACAATATTTCACCGACTGGATAGTGGTAATAGTCTGCTGCCCATAGGCATAACTGCATGATTTCTTTGGAAATAACGGGTTCAGTGTCTAAGATTTCAAGGATAGGCTTTAATTTAGCTAAGGGAACATTTGACGTAGCCGTTGTGCCCATAAAAATGCCAACTAACTCGCGTTTTTGAAACGGGATTTTAATCCGGACCCCCTGCGGAAGTCGCGACAAATCACAGCCGCTTGTCGATAAATAATCAAAATACCGACGTAAAGGAGCGGGAACGGCGAGTTGTAATATTAGGGGTTGTTCTGTCATCATGGCCAGATACTGTAAAGTAAACGCGGCTAAAAAGACAATAAAAGCGGTTACAAAAGTCTATGTTATAATTTTTTATTACTTGATTCGTGGAGGGCGCGATGGGTGCAAGCAAAGGTTTTACTTTAGATAAAGATGAACTCAAAGAAGTCTTAGAGCTCATTTTGGAAAAAAGCGGCATGCTGAAAGGCTTAGGCGAGAATGCTAAAAGTTTAGTCGTTGAAGAAACGATGACCAATCTTAGCAATGCGGGCGTCGAACTTAATCGCGACAATATAGCAAACCCCGAGATGCAAAAAAAATTAGGCTTAGCGCTTGCCGCGACTCATGTCGCGCAAAATACGCCAAAAAATCAAATGCCATTAGACTTACAACTTTTATTTAAAAAAGAACTTTTTAATGATCAATTAAAATCAACCGCCACGGAAAAGAAATTATTGCAAAACCAAATTGATAACGTGTTAACTCAATTTAACGAATTGCGCCCGGAAGATAGCAAAGATTTTATCGATGACTTAGCCGATTCGCTAAAAGACACCGCTTCTATGGCACCTACGCCGAAACCTTCCGACAACCGAAGTGGCGCTATTATGAATGACGCTGGTGATAAGGTGGAATCTACATCTGCTCTAACAGCCGACATGAAACCCGCTATCGTCACCATAAGCGAGATACTTGCAACGGGGGAAAGCCCAATGTTAAGAGAAAATCTCGAAAACACCGGTAAAATTAAAGAAGTGGGTGTACTGGGAAATATGTGGGAATCCATCAATGATGCTATTAAAGGTGCGGGACTCGACAATATGGCGCCTAGACCTGCACCACCTCAATCCAAATAGTTGGACTACTTGACGCATGATAAATTCAAAAACAAATGTTCTACAACACTTCATCAAAACCATTAATGACATTCCTTTCAATCGCATTTTAGGTTTGAACTTAGATGAGATTAAAGGCGATCACATCACGATGAATTTTGCGATGTCCGATGAATTAATCGGAAATTTTATGCATGGCATTTTACATGGTGGTGTAATTTCAGCGGTGTTAGATATGGCAGGCGGAACGGCTGCTATGTTGGTGGCTATTCAAAAGCGTGAGGATCAAACACTTGAAGAACTGGCTACTTTGTTAGGCAAGTCCAGCACCATTAGCATGCACGTGGATTATATACAGCCGGGCAAAGGTAAAAACTTTGTTGCGAAAGCATGGGTGTTGCATAGCGGAAATAAAATTACATTTACGCGAATGGAATTATATAACCAAGAATCTGTTTTGATCGCGGCCGGAACTGCGACTTATCGGATTGGATAAAATCAAGAGTATTTTTGCACTCTAGTCTTATTTAAAATCTATGCTATTCTTTCGCCACTGTCATTGTGAGCGCTATGTTGGTTAGTTCATGCCAGATTGACTGGATACCGCGGACAAGCCGCGGTACGACGGCAGTGAAAGAGTTATTACCTCTAATACATCGCCGTCGTACCTGAGCGCTATATTGGTTAGTCTATGCCAAATTGACTGGCGCAACGGCAGTGAAAGAATTATTACCTCTAACACATCGCCGTCGTACCGCGGCTTGTCCGCGGTATCCAGTCAATTTGGCATGAACTAACCAACATAGCGCTCACAATGACAGTCAAGATTATTTCAAAAACGAAAAATATATCATCAAACTATAAAAAAGGATTTTCACCATGCATCGTATACTCGTAGTTGGCGCAGGAAAAATAGGTTCGTTGATTGCAACATTATTATCTCACTCAAACGATTACACAGTTTATCTTTCAGATATCAACATTGAGACACCGACATTAAAACGACTTTTTGAAAAAGCCGCTAATATAGAATTAATAAAATTAGATGCACAAGATCCAAAATCGGTGGCAGAATTTTTACGTAAAAATCCTGTTGAAACTATCCTGTCAAGCCTACCCTATTATTGCAATATTGCGATTGCACAGCTCGCAAAAGAATTTAATTTAAATTATTTTGATTTAACTGAAGACACACACACAGCAAGCACCGTAACTGAATTATCAAAAAATATGTCAACTGCTTTTGTTCCACAGTGCGGACTCGCGCCTGGTTTTATTAGTATTGTGGCTAATCAATTAATGGAGCATTTTCCACAACTTGATGCAGTAAAAATGCGCGTAGGTGCTTTGCCTATTAATATCAGCAATGCACTGCAATACTCTCTTACTTGGTCGACTGACGGCTTGATCAACGAGTATGGAAATCTCTGTCATGGCATTGAAAACGGCGCTGAAGTGCAATTACTTCCACTGGGTGATTTAGAAGAAATCAAGATTGATGGTTTGACATATGAAGCATTTAATACATCAGGCGGCATCGGCAGTTTAGCAGCATCATATATGGATCGCGTTAAATCAATCAGCTACAAAACCATTCGCTATCCAGGCCACTGCGCAAAAATGCGATTTTTAATGAATGATTTAAAATTAAATTACGATCGCGACACACTAAAACGCATTTTAGAAAATTCCATTCCAAAAACGGGCCAAGATGTCGTGTTAGTTTATGTCTCAGTCACTGGCACAAAAGATGGTTTTTACACAGAAGAAAACTATGTCAAAAAATTCTATCCCAAAGTGATTAATGGGATACGTTGGTCAGCGATTCAGTTAACGACGGCATCAGCAATATGTGCTGTGCTCGACATGGTTGTGACACAGCCTGAAAAGTATTCCGGCTTAGTTAAACAAGAACAATTTTCACTCGACGCTTTGACCGGCAATCGATTCGGTCAATATTACGCATAAGGAATTTTTACATGACAGATATTTTACAATCGTTAAAACTTACTCAAAAAAATGCAAGCGCCAGCATTGATTCAAAATGGTGGTCGAAAACTACAAATGAAGGCGAAATCATTTCGTATAATCCAACGGATGGCAAAGCTATCGGGTCTGTTTACAATTGTGCATTGGCCGATTACGAACATGTCATTACCGAAGCACAAAAAGCGTTTCTGGAATGGCGAAATATGCCAGCGCCAAAACGTGGCGAAATTATTCGTCAAATTGGTGATGAACTTAGAAAAAACAAAGATAGCTTAGGCAGCTTAGTTTCGCTTGAAATGGGCAAATCAAAACAAGAAGGTAACGGTGAAGTTCAAGAGATGATAGACATGGCAGATTTAGCCGTCGGTCAAGCGCGTATGTTATACGGTCAGACTATGCATTCTGAACGGCCACAGCATCGCATGTACGAGCAATGGCAACCGCTAGGTGTGATAGGTGTGATTTCTGCGTTTAATTTTCCAGTCGCGGTTTGGGCATGGAATGCGTTTGTTGCAGCCGTCTGCGGCAATACTGTCGTTTGGAAACCTTCACCTAAAACCGCACTGTGTGCGGTTGCGGTTCAACATATTTGTAATGCTGTGATGGAGCGAAATGGTTTACGTGGGATTTTTTCACTTTTCACGACAGACAATAATGAGCTCGCGAAAAAATTTGTTGAGGATAAACGTGTCGCGTTAATTTCATTTACAGGTTCAACAACTATAGGTCGGCATGTGAATGAAGTAGTGGCTTCACGATTAGGTCGCACGTTGCTAGAGCTCAGTGGCAACAATGCAATTATTGTCGATGAATCTGCAGATTTAAAATTAGCCATTCCAGCGATTGTATTTGGCGCGGTTGGCACAGCAGGTCAACGATGCACGACGACACGGCGTTTGTTTGTGCACGAATCTATTTATGAAAAATTAGTTTCTGCATTAGAAAAAGCATATCCCAAGGTAACCATTGGCGATCCTCTCGATGAAAAAAATCTGATGGGGCCTTTGATTGATCAAGCGGCTGTTTTGCATTATCAAAAAACGATTGCTGACATTAAACAAGCGGGCGGGAAAATTTTATTTGGTGGAAAAGTTTTAGATCGTTCCGGGTTTTTTGTTGAACCGACATTAGTTGAGGCTAAAAACGAATGGGAAGTTGTTCAGCGTGAAACGTTTGCGCCGATTTTATATATTATGAAATTTAAAACGATAGATGAAGCGATTGCCATGCAAAATCATTCTCAACATGGGTTATCTTCTGCGATTTTTACCAATCATTTAAAACATGCGGAAATGTTTTTATCGGCACGTGGTAGTGATTGTGGAATTGCGAATGTGAATATTGGTACATCAGGCGCTGAAATTGGTGGTGCGTTTGGTGGTGAAAAAGATACTGGCGGTGGACGTGAGGCGGGATCTGATGCGTGGAAAGCGTATATGCGACGCCAGACGAATACGATTAATTGGAGTGATGCGTTGCCGTTGGCGCAGGGAATTAAGTTTGAAATTGGGTAGGCTTACATGTTAAACCGCTGTCACATCGCGGCTTAACTCACTGTCACCTGCACTTTAACCCGCTGTCACCTCGCACCTTAACCCACTGTCACCCCGCACTTGTTGCGGGGTCTGGAATTTAAAACATAAAAAGTCACTAAAAAAATAATATAATAATGTGTTTTTTTTATTTAAAGCCCGGACCCCGCAACAAGTGCGGGGTGACAGTGAGTTAGTAGGGGCGAACCTGTGTGTTCGCCCTGCGGCTTGAATACGCAACAGTCACTGCTTCGATCGAGAGGGCGAACACATAGGTTCGCCTCTACAAAAAGCGCCGTTATCAATTAACGTCTTCTCATCATCACTGACTCATTATTTCTGTCATACTCAGAAACCTTCGCACTCACCTTACACGTAGGTCGCAAAGTAAATATCATCACATTGTCATAACGCTTAGGTTCATTTATCAACAAATTAAATTTCGTAAACATATGAATCAAACCAACGCCAACTTCTTGAGTTGCAAGCTGTTTGCCTAAACATACTCGTCTACCGATTCCGAATGGATACCATTTAGATGAGTCGGGCTTTTTTAAGACTGCGACATCATCACTATTGGTTTCAATAAATCGTTCGGGAAGAAACATATCAGGATTTTCATAATTTGATTCCAAACGTTGTGAAACACTTGCTAATGCAAATATAAAATCGCCTTTTTTAATTTTGACGTCACCTTTTTTATCTCGATTCTCCATCGCTATTTTATGTTCTGCTTTGCTTTCACATTTCTCAACTTTTCCCAATATAAAGTCCGCGCTGGCTTCTGCCTTCAAGACAGGAACAAGTGGAAACATACGCAAAGATTCTATTAATATAGCTTGCATATAAACCAAGCTATCAATATCTTTTTTGGTAAATTCTTCCGGTTTTTTGTTATGTTTCCTTGCATAGGCATAAATTTCTTCTACCATAATTTCTAATACTTTTTTATGTTTTTCATCCGCCAATAGCGTCATAGTAAATTGAAAAAACCTCGCTGTTGTTTCATGCCCAACGACAAGAAATAATGCGGCATCTTTACCAATCTCTGTAGAATGAAGAAGATCATAAATATCTTTAGCAGCCGCATCAGTAAACTGCGTGTTTTTTTTCATTGTGCTAAGACATGTCTGCAAAGCCAAAGGCCATTCTTTTTCAACTATGTCTTTGTACCATTGGTCTTTTTCAATTCCCTCATACCAATCGGTTTTAGCTTTTTTTGTGGGCCATTGATTCTTGGCTAATCGAACTGCATTTTCACTTTTATCACCCGCCTTCAAACCTAATGCAAATTCTAAAGCGCGCCTTCTGCACCAACGATATTTGATTGACACATCGCGCAACCAATTATCCGTAGTGAGAATATTGAGTTGATTAACCTTAATTGTTTCTTTAATCATTTTTAATGCTGATTCTACTGTTTCTTCAAGAGACTTTGAGCGATGGATATAAGTGTCATAATATTTAATCAAACTATCTGGGAACAACAAAGTTCTGGGGTTGGCAAGTTTGTCAATTGATGCATTGATATCATGCGCTAATGCCGATTTAGTCGCTGCGGGAAATATGGCTAAACCCAGTTGTGTTTTGCCGATAATATCCATCGCAAAGCGCGTTGCAAAATCTTCTACGTCAGAAATTTCTCCCTTAGACTCAGAAATTTCCTGTACATAATCGTTAGCAATTTCATGCATAGGTGTCATTAAGTGATTTAAAGATTTTGCAGTGGTCATATAATGTTGAAAATAACTGCGTTGCTCTCGCCATTCGAAAGAATCTGTTGGAACATCAAATATATTGCCTTCATTAAATATTTTACCAAATACACGAACGGTATCTTCGCCGTGAATTTTGTCTTCGTTAATCACTAGAACCTGATGCACGTCCGATGCTTCTTGAACTACGTGAACTTTTTTGGTTAAGAAGCGCATCTTAGCTGTATGGCGTGGATTTATTCGTGCGCGATTAATGGCGAGACCAATTTGTTTGGCAACACCTGTGCCACTTACATCAGTTGCATCCCAGTAATCACCTGTAATATCTCTAGCAATACTTGAGACAGTATTCCCTAAGCGTTCGACTAAGCGGCTGAAAGATGTTTGTTTTTTTTCTTTTGTATTACTTATTCGTAATTTTTGATTAAGTTCTTTTAATATTTCACGTGAATTTGTCATGGCTACTCCTTATGCCGTTCAAACACTGATAAATAAAATCCCTGTAACGTTCAAATTGAAAACAATATATCGGACGAGGTTTTAAATTGCAACATTGTGATGTAGTATCGGATGTGTCACTATCTTTTTAATTTTTTACTTATGCTGATTGAAACATGATGCTTCCAAAAATATCAACTGAACATCTTATTGCAAAAAAATATCTAGGCTATTTAACGAGTCTTCGCAATAGCGCTTTCTCTGGTGAAATCAAAACAGATTATGCTGCAAGGCTTGCGGTTGCAACTGATAATAGTATTTATCAAGTCATCCCGCAAGCTGTGCTCCTGCCAAAAACCACGGAAGATATTGTTATTGCATTGCAACTCAGCCAAAGACCAGAATTTCATCACGTCAAATTTGCGCCACGCGGTGGCGGCACGGCAACGAATGGCCAATCACTTACAGCCGGCATTATTATTGATTGCTCCAAGTATTTGCGTGACATTTTAGAAATCAATCTCGCCGAACAATGGGTGCGTGTTCAGCCTGGTGTTGTTTTGGATCAACTAAATCAGTACTTACGTCAGTTTAATCTGCATTTTGCACCGGAAATTTCTCCTAGCAATCGTGCAACGATCGGCGGCATGATTAACACAGATGCTTGTGGAAATGGATCTAAAATCATAGGCCGAACCAGTGATCATGTGCTTGATCTAACTTGTGTGTTGAGCAATGGCACGGTGATTCATTCTAATCAAATAACACAAGATGATTTGCAGGATGCGCTCACTGATTTATTAAAACAAAATCAAACATTGATTCATGAGAAATTTTTCGAGGCACCACGCACACTTAGCGGCTACAATTTAGCAAAATCCTATCAAGATAAGTTAAATTTAACCTATCTGTTATGTGGCGCTGAAGGAACGCTAGGAATTATAAGCGAATGCAAATTAAAATTAACACCGATCCCTAAATTCAATAAATTACTTGTGATTCAATATCGTAATTTTGAAGATGCCTTAAGTGCAAAAGAAATTACATCCGATATACAGCCGTTAGTGATCGAAACTATCAATGAAAAATTAATTTCATTAGCGCGACAGGATAGCTTTTATTTTCAAATTAAAGAATTTATTGAACCAGCTGATGCGATCAACTTGGTTGAATTTGTCGGTGATAATGAACAAAGCATTGATGAACAAATTGCACGATTGTGCACTAACATCAAAAACAGTCATCATGCTATCGGTTACTACTTAGCTAAAAATGCATTAGAAATAAAATTATTATGGAATTTGCGAAAAAAATCAGTTGGCTTAATCAGTCAATGTAAAGATGGCACACGCAGACCCATTGCCTTCATTGAAGATACGGCGGTGCCGCCGGAAAAATTGCCGGCATACATTGCTGAATTCAAACAATTGTTAGATAAGCATCAATTAGTGTATGGCATGTATGGTCATGTCGATGCAGGTTGTGTGCATGTTAGGCCAGCGCTTGATATGCGATTGCCTCAAGATGAACAGCTAATTCGTATTTTATCGGATGAAGTCGTTGCATTGGTAAAACGTTACGGCGGCGTAATGTGGGGCGAGCACGGCAAAGGATATCGCAGTGAATATGGGCCAGTATTTTTTGGCGACGAACTTTATTTAGTGCTTCGAAAAATTAAAACTTTATTTGATCCGTTTAATCAATTAAACCCTGGAAAAATTGCGACGCCTCTTGATTCTAACGATACTGTCGTCAATCTTGAGAGCCACATGCGCGGACAATTTGATAAGCAGATTTTACCGGATGCAAACGCTGAGTTTGCATCCGCTATTGCTTGTAATGGTAATGGTGCTTGTTTTAATTTTGCGACCCAGGATGTCATGTGTCCCTCGTTTAAAGTCACGCAAGATCGTATTCATTCGCCAAAAGGTCGAGCGACTGTTGTTCGTGAGTGGCTGCGACAACTGGCTAAAAAAAATTATAGCTTTAAATCTAGCGATACCAGTGGAAATTTCTTGATTAAACTTTTTAATCGCCTTGGTAAAAAAACGGATTTTTCGCACGAAGTATTTTCAGCATTAGCAGGCTGTCTCTCATGCAAAGCTTGCGCGAACCAATGTCCATTGAGTGTAGACGTACCTGACTTTAAATCTAAATTCTTAGCACATTACCATCGTCGTTATCTAAGGCATTTGCGCGATTATTTTATCGCTGGCACGGAAACAATTGCTGTTCTTCAGGCTAAATTTCCACGTTGTTCTAATTGGTTAGTGCAAAGAAAATTAGTTCGATTTATATTACGCAAATTGTTGCGTATCGTCGATCCACCGCAAATTATTAAAAGTCAGTCATCCAATAAATCGCTGGGTGAAGGAACGGCGGGGAATTCACTGATTATCGTGCAAGATGTTTTTACTTCGTTTTACGAGGCGGATATTTTATCGGCTTGTTATAATTTTTTTACGGCGATTGGTTTTAGCGTTCGTATAGTGCCTTTTTTTAAAAACGGCAAACCGCTGCACGTTAAAGGTTTTCTTAAATCATTTTCGCGTCTGGCTCGCACAAATATTACATATTTACAGCAATTAGCTGCGCTGAACATACCCATAATTGGTATTGATCCTAGCATGACTTTAACTTATCGTGATGAATATCAAAAATTGCTAGGTCAGCAGCCACTTGGTTTTACAGTCCAACTACCGCAAGAATTTCTACACCAGCATTTAAATAAGTTACCTTCTGTCGTGACAGATGCGACTTATTATTTATTATCTCATTGCACTGAAAAAACCACGCAAGTGGAAACGGATCAGCAATGGAAATCTATTTTCGAGATGATTGGCATAAAATTAATTCCTCTTGCTGCAGGTTGCTGTGGTATGGCAGGATCTTATGGTCATGAAGTCGAACATGCGTTGAATTCTAAAAAATTATTTGCAATGGATTGGCAAAAACATGTAGCCGAAACACCTGATGCTAAAACATTTTTATTAGCGACGGGATATTCGTGTCGCAGCCAGGTCAATCGTTTTTCTGGGTATAGGCTTCAGCATCCCGTTGAAGCATTGTTACATATCATTAAAAAAGTTGAAGAGGAACACTCATGAGCTATCAATCATTATTTACAACACTTTGGCATGACTACACTAAACGCAACCCCCATGCGCTTAAAGTTCAGCAATTATTTTCCGCTGAAGGTGAAAATATAATTAATGATCACATTGCCTTTCGCACGTTTAATTTGCCGACGATTAATATTGATCAATTGGCAAAATTTTTTATTGCGCTGGGTTATGTAGAAAAAGATTCTTATGAATTTCCGGTGAAAAAATTATTTGCAAGGCATTATGAGCATAAAGATTTGGATGCGCCTAAGGTATTTATTAGTGAATTATTGCTTGAAAAATTTAGTCCAAATTTACAAAACACTATTAAGACTTGTATGGCTAAGATTCCAGCTGAAGCATTAGTGTCAGAAGCATTTTTAACATCGGGAACCTATTGGCAACCACTAAGTTATTCGATCTATAAAGAATTGTTAGCGGAATCTGAATATGCTGCTTGGATGTATGTTTTTGGGTTTTGCGCAAATCATTTTACTGTGAATATTAATGGATTTAAAAAATTTAAAGAAATTAGTGAGCTGAATTCTTTTTTGTTAGATCATCATTTCAAATTAAATTCATCGGGTGGCTTGGTGAAAGGTACGCCTGCTGATTACTTGGAGCAGTCTAGTACGTTGGCAGAAGAAGTCGATGTGAAATTTAGTGAAGGGGTGTTTAAGATTCCTTCTTGTTATTATGAATTTGCTAAACGATATCCGTTGGCGGATGGAAAATTGTATTCTGGGTTTGTTGCGGCGTCGGCGGATAAGATTTTTGAGAGTACGGATGTGAAAGGGCGGTGAATCGTGTGATTGCGGTCTTTTTTACAAATCAAAACCGATGCTAAATTCACTCAATATAGCATCAGTTTTGATTCCAGATCACCCCATGCACAAATACTTAAGCTCCACATACTCATCAATCCCATACTTAGATCCTTCACGCCCAATACCAGATTCTTTGTACCCACCAAACGGCGCAACTTCAGTTGACATAATTCCTTCATTAATCCCAACCATCCCGTATTCCAAACTTTCAGCCACTCGCCAAACACGATAAATATCACGGCTGTAAAAATAAGATGCCAAACCAAACTCCGTATCATTCGCCATCTTGATCGCTTCCTCTTCTGTATTAAATCGAAAAAGCGGTGCGACAGGTCCAAACGTCTCTTCTTTAGCAATACGCATTTTTGCAGTGACATCCGTTAGAATTGTCGGATTAAAAAATAATTTTCCTAACGCGTTAGGCGTGCCGCCAAATTCAATTTTGGCGCCTTTAGTCGTCGCATCCTGAATATGCGCTTTTACTTTTTCAACCGCATCAGTATTAATCAAAGGACCAATTTGTGAGCCTGCTTCCAAGCCATTACCTATTTTTAATTTTTTCACAGCTACTAGTAATTTATTAGCAAATTCATCGTAAATTTTTTCTTGCACCAAAACACGATTCGCACACACACATGTTTGTCCGGAATTTCGAAATTTAGATGCCATTAGCCCTTTAACAGCCGCATCCACATCCGCATCATCAAATACAATAAACGGCGCATTTCCACCTAACTCTAATGAAATCTTTTTCACCGTGGATGCGGATTGCTGCATCAATAATTTGCCGACCTCTGTTGAACCTGTGAATGATATTTTTTTTACGATAGGATTTGACGTTAATTCTGCGCCAATTTTTTCAGCCACACCTGTTATCACATTAATCACACCCGGTGGTATTTCTGCTAACTCAGCTAATACCGCTAACGCTAATGCAGAAAAAGGTGTGTCTTCTGCTGGTTTGATAACAACTGTGCAACCTGCCGCTAAAGCGGGCGCGCATTTACGTGTAATCATCGCGTTTGGGAAATTCCATGGAGTGATAGCGCCTACAACGCCTAGTGCCTGTTTGATCACTAATAAATGTTGGTTAGGTTTATTTGAAGGAATGATGTCGCCATAAATTCGCCTGCCTTCTTCAGCAAACCATTTTATAAATGAATTTCCATACTCAATTTCAGCACGCGATTCAGCTAAAGGCTTGCCTTGCTCTAGTGTCATCAAAATCGCAAGATCTTCTTTATTATCATCAATCAATTTCGCCCAACGTAATAAAAAATCAGCGCGTGCTTTTGCGGTTAAGCTACGCCAGGTTTGTAATCCAACTTCTGCTGCTAAAATCGCACGACGTGTTTCTTCGGTTCCGCATTCGGGTACAGTTCCCAATAAACTTTGATCGAATGGATTGTATACGGAAATTGCTTTTTTATTATCGGCGTTGATCCATTTGCCGTTGAGATAACATTGTTCGCGGAAGAGGGATTTGTTTTGAAGCTGCATGATGGGTTCTCCTTGATAAATAGCTATTCCTATATGGCTTTCTCAATTTCTCTTCTCCCAATCCTGAGCGAAGCGGCTTTTGTAGGGGCGAACCTATGTGTTCGCCCTCTTTATCGAAGAGATAACATTCGCATATCAAGGCCGCAGGGCGAACACATAGGTTCGCCCCTACAAAAGCGGATGACAGTTGCGGAGGGTTAATCTTGCAACAACTTCCCAAACAACGCTTGCAAGCTCGGATAGCTCGCCCAATTTTTCATAAACCGTTTTATTTCAGCTTGATAAGCACGCTTCATTTCACCCTTACGCTTATGTTCTGACATCCCATCTAAATCGATCAATAACGGCCGTTCATGTTCGATTAAAATATTCGTTGTTTTTAAATCACCATGACTCATTCGCAATTTGGCTAGATTTTTTAATAATATTGCAACGCGTAACGCGATTTTTTCATAATGTGCATCATCTTCGCGATAGCTTGAGAAATACTCACCAATATGTGTGCCCGACACATATTCCATAATGAAATAAGATTTATGGCGCAATCCTAAAAAACGTTTTTCAATGAACGCAACCGGTTTCGCTGTGGGTACGCCAAACAATCTCAATAAATTGGCTAAACGCCAGGAACGTGCGGCGCGTGTTTGACGCAAACTACGGCGCGCCCAATGCCAGGCATCTTTTACGTTATATCGCTTAAGCACTAATGTTTTGTCGTCAACCGTAAATTTGACGACAGTCGTTGTTCTACCCGACTTTAAAATCTCTGTTTTCGGATCTGAAAATATCGCTTCAGGATTAGCTAATACATTTAAAAAATCCACCGATGTATATTCTTGCGCATACATCATCAGTGCAGTTGCTTTTGACACCTTCTTGAATGCTGTGCAATTACGCACAATTTTTCTTTCGTAATTTTTCCAGCGCTGCGCGGCCCATTTTTTTATGGCATTTTTCAAGAGTTTTATATCGGCTTTTTTGACCAACCAGCCGCGTGCCTTAGTATAAACATCAAATAAATGGCCTTGTAATTCCTCGGTGCCAACGCCTAATTGCGCAAAGAATAAGCCCAGATGATCAAGACTGTCTTTTTTACTTAAAGGCTCATGACTGATACATTCAATACTGCCGCCATCTAAGGTTAAAATTTGATTATTTTTAATTAAGAGATTTTTAAAATGCAAATCATGTTGCACAATTCCCAGCACATGTTGCGTCGCTAATTCAAGAATGACTGCTTCCATTAATAGCTCTATTTCTAAAGGACTAGTTTTATCTTGCCAAATATCCTCTAGAGTTTGTGCATCAATGATTCGTTCGAAGATTAATACTTGCACTTGATTTTTTAGCGCAGCGCCAGAAAATAATAATTTTGGTGTAGGCACGCCAGATGCCATTAATGTTTCAACACCTATCAATTCACGTTCAAAATGTCGTTTGGCATTGCGAGTCTCATAAAATAATTTAGCAACGACTTGTTGTTCGTTCCAAGTCCCAAACAACACTAGGCGTTTGCCAGGGATGATTCGTACAATTTCCTCGCATTCAAATGGAAATTCATTCGCGTTGAGTGTTAAGAGAAACGGTACAGGCGTCGCGCGGTTAGCTCGACGCAACTGTTTCCAGGAAATTTCTTGCTTCATAACATCACGCATGTTTTCGATACAATTTATCGCCACGTATTTTTACCCTCTGCCAAAAAGCGGCTTCCTTGGTTAAGACTGCTCTCAATGATTTATTACGATATTCTTTAATAAAACGCAACAAATCTCGTTCTGTTAAACCGATTTCATGACTTGAAAAATATAAACCGGCCAAATCTTTAATCACCCAACGCTTGGGTGTGGTCTTATGAATTCCTGCACGATGCAAATCGATTAAATAAAGCAGCGGCTTTATTTGGTGTTTCAAATCTAACAATAAATGACAAATATAAAAATCTCTATGGTTAATACCATTTTCATGCATTATTCGTGCAATACGAGCAACTTCTTTGATTAATTTCTGCTTGAAGCGAAATGTTGGCGCATCAGTTCGCCATTTTTTGCCTAAATCTTCCAGCGTAATGTGTTCTGGTAATTCGCGAGTCATTAAGAATGACTGCTGGGTCGCCGGATTCATACCTCGATTGCCATAAGCCATAATTTCAGGCACAGGAATCGTTAACTCATTTAAACGCTGAAGAGCGCGCCATTCATTTTTAGCGCTGGTAATGGGTAAACGTAATTGACAGAGATTTTTTATGATTTCGCGCCAACCCACACCGAAATGCTGTTTGATAAAATAAGCTTGATCGTTCAACACAACTCGTTGCGTACGGCGGTTTTCTAATTCGCGATACACTTTGCCCTGCATAGCCATCAATTGATCGAATAGAGGCATTTCTGCTGACAACTGAGAGTTTATATCTGTTTTAATCATTAGCATTTTTTAAATGACTCAATTTTATCGACGGCACGTTCTGGCATGCTGTAGATATCCGCTTGTTTTGCGAAGCTTATTCCATTCTGCTGCCAGATTTTTCGCTCGGGTAATAATAACATATCTACTAAAGTTTGATTAAAATCCGTTTGCTGATAAGGCGATTTCAAGACCTTTCCGGCCTGCGCTTGGTCAATATAATGCGCATAGCCACACACGTCTGTCGTCAAGACGGGCAAGCCTGCCGTTAATGCTTCAAGCAAAACAGTGCCGGTATTTTCGTGATAAGCAGGATGTAGTAACAAATCAGCTCCCAGCAAGAAGCGTGGGACATCGTTACGCCCCTGTAAAAAAGTGACCTGGTCTGTGATGCCCAAACGATTGGCCTGTTGTTGAAAAATCGTCTGGTTATCTTTTCCGATAATAATCAATTTAGTACGCTGTTTTAACGCTGTGGGCAGCGCTGCAATTGCCAACAGTGACCGGTCTAATCCCTTGGCTTTAAAACCTGATCCCACTGCCAATAATAAAAACGTGTCATCTGCCAATTTAAATTCGGCACGCAACTCTTGTCGTATCTGTTCTGCATTGAATGGCGCAATTCGATCTCGAGCAATGCCAGGGGGCAATAAATGAAAGCGCGCTGGCTGGGTGTGATAAAACTTTTCAAACACGGCTTGTTCTGTTGCAGAGATCATTAATATTTCTGTCGTACTGCTGCGCTCAAACACTGCTTGTTCATATGCCAACAAATGGTGATAGCGCGGCAGCCATCGATACCATGCGCCATGTTTTTGTCGTGTTTTTTCTTGCACACAGGTATCGGCGGCGTAATAGACGTCTAACCCTGGCATTTTATTGAAACCGACCACGAGATCGTAATGATGCTCTCTGAGATAAGGTTGTAACGCTTTGACGAACTGTTGGCTCCGAGTGTGGTTCTGGCAAGCTTTCTGCGGCAGCATAGTGACAGAGAGCTCTGGATCTAAGTCGTCATCCCACACCATAGTGTAGACATCAACTTGATGTCCTCGTTTAACACATTCTTTGGCTATTCGCAAAAAATCACGCTGCAATCCGCCGAAGGGAAAATAATTGTAAAGACAAAATGCGAGTTTCATTGGGCTCACTTGTTGGGTTGATTTTTGTGTCACCCCGCACTTGTTGTGGGGTGACAGTATGACAGCGCCAAGTGCGGCATGACAGTGCCAAGCGCGAGGTAACAGCAGCTTGACGGCCATACACTTTCGCCTGGCTGCTGCTACGGGTATTTTACTCATTTCATGCCCAACAACAATTAAATGCTGTCACATTCCAAATAATCGCTAAATTTAAGTTGACCCAGCAAAGCTAGCTCTGATATATTTTTGGACACCAACCTGTGCAATTCAAAAACATTTCTTTCCAAACAACAAAGGTATTTATAATGAAAAAACTCGCTAGTATTTTAATTACAACCGCATTTTTTGCGAACGTCAGCATTGCTGACACAACCGAAACATCTGCAACAGCACCTGTTGCAACTGCGACGGGAGAAGGGCTTGCTGTGATTGATAGCAAAGAAAATGAAAGTATTCAAGTTAATCAATATTTTAAAATTTCACCCGAGACGCGTCATGAAGAAGATCAACAATTTTCGTACACGATTGATACTAAAATTCCACAAATTTACGCTGATAACTTAACTGCACCGGCGCAAGAATTTAATCGTTTAATCAATGAGAGCGTAAAGCAAAGCATCCAACAATTTAAAAATTATGTCAAAGCAGACATGCCGCATATGCAAACATTGCCTGATGCGATAAAGCATAATAGCCTGCGGATTGATTACGATATTGATGTTGTAAAACCTGAAAACCAAACGATTGTCAGCGTACGCTTATCCATCGAAGGCATGCAAGCAGGCAGAGCACATCCTTATCACATGCACAAAGTATTTAACTTTGATCTCAGCAAAGGAAAATTACTCACGCTGAATGATATTTTTAAACCCGGAACTAAGTATTTAACTCTTTTTGCAAAATATTCCAATAAATCGTTGAATGAGAAATTGCATGACAAGTGGATGATTGCCGCTGGTACTGCACCGACTTTAAAAAATTATGCGCATTGGAATCTTGAAGATGATGGAATTTTGATTACGTTTGATGAATATCAAGTTGCACCTTATGTCGATGGTCCACAAGAAGTTGAAATTCCTTATACTGAATTGAGACCGTTGATATTGTCTAAAGCGCCGATTGTGGGATGTGTGATTAATTCTGAAAGTTGTGCAATGTTGAGTTAATTTCGAAAGATTACGTAGATTTGTCATTCTCGCAAGGGGCGGGAATGACATTCTAAGCAACAAAAATTCTACACATCAATTTTCAAAATCGTAGTTTCAATCCAAGCTTTAACTTCAGCCATCACGTCTTCTGGCGTTCGACCCGCTGTTTCAATAACAGGGCCAATTACCATCTGAATCGTTCCAGGTTTTTTTAAAAATTTTCCTTTTGGCCAAAATCGACCTGCATTGTGTGCGACTGGAATAACAGGGCAACCTGCACTAACGGCTAAACGCGCTCCGCCCATTCGATAATTACCAATTTTTCCAGGTGCAATTCGAGTGCCTTCAGGAAACATTAAAATCCAACGGCCTGCCGCTAAACATTTTTTTCCTTTCGAAATAACTTGTTGCATGGCATTGGCTTTGTCGCTGCGATTAATTGCAATAGGATCAATTGTTGCCATGCCCCAGCCAAAAAACGGTACCCAAAGTAATTCACGTTTCACAATGATGGCTGCTTGATGAAAGAAACTGGGTAAAAAAAATGTTTCCCATGTGGATTGATGTTTGCATAAAACAACGCCGTTGCGATTTTTTGGAATATTTTCTAATCCTTCGACGTGATAATCAATTTGACAAATTACTTTCATCGCGCAAACCATCATTCGAGTCCAGAAAGCAATGAGTGCGTAACGGTAACGCAGCGGGAAAGGAAAAGCGAGTAGACAGATTGCGCAATAAAATGTAGTTACGATAGAGATAAAAAGTGTGAACACCAATGAGCGTATAAATCTGTTGATATATTGTAAAACTGATATTTTTGTTGTCATTATTTTTTACCTGTTTTTTGCTGTTGGTGTTTTTATATTGGGGATAGTATAGCAATGCAACAAACTTGTATCTAGGCCAAGTTGACTGGATACCACGGACAATCCGCGGTACGACGGCAGAGAAATAAATTACACTATCCAGAACGAC
>JBDTIZ010000195.1:0-6744 GCA_039936115.1 Gammaproteobacteria bacterium | reverse complement strand
TTTTCTTTTTCGCTTTCAAGCATTTTGCTGACTGGAATATGAGTCCATTTCGACACAACTTCAGCAATTTCATCTTCGGTAACTTTACTGCGAAGTAGTTGTGTTTCTTGTTTTTCTGCAAGTGTCGCCGCGGTTAATTGTTTTTCAAGCTCTGGAATACGGCCATATTGCAATTCAGCCATGCGAGTTAAATCACCCGCGCGTCGTGCTGTATCAAATTCCAGACGTGCACGCTCAAGTTCGCCTTTAATGGTTTGCGCACCTTGCAATGCGGCTTTTTCTGTTTTCCAAACGTCTTCCAATTTTTCAGATTCCGTTTCTAGTTTTTTTAATTCTTTTTCTAATTTATCTAAACGTTTTTTTGATGCTTCATCGGATTCTTTTTTTAAGGCTTCACGTTCGATTTTTAATTGAATTATTCTGCGATCCAATGTGTCTAATTGCTCTGGTTTTGAATCAATTTCCATGCGGATATTACTTGCCGCCTCATCGATCAAATCAATTGCTTTATCAGGTAATTGCCGATCTGCAATATATCGATGAGACAAAGTTGCTGCTGCCACAATAGCAGAATCCGTAATTTCAACACCATGATGTAACTCATAGCGTTCTTTCAAACCACGCAAAATTGCAATAGTGTCTTCAACCGAAGGTTCTTCAACCAAGATGCGCTGAAAACGACGTTCTAATGCAGCATCTTTTTCGATGTATTGACGATATTCATCCAGCGTTGTTGCGCCCACGCAATGCAATTCACCGCGTGCTAAAGCGGGTTTAAGCATATTGCCAGCATCCATCGCGCCTTCAGCCTTACCGGCACCCACCATAGTATGCAATTCGTCGACAAATAAAATGATTTGTCCTTCTTGTTTCGCCAAATCATTTAACACAGCTTTCAAACGTTCTTCAAATTCACCTCGAAATTTCGCACCGGCAATGAGCGCACCTAGATCTAAGGCTAATAAACGTTTATCTTTTAAACCTTCTGGTACTTCACCATTAATGATACGTTGCGCTAAACCTTCGACAATCGCAGTTTTACCAACACCAGGTTCGCCAATTAAAACAGGATTATTTTTCGTGCGTCTTAATAAAACTTGAATGGTACGACGAATTTCTGCATCACGACCAATGACCGGATCCAGCTTGCCCTTTTCAGCGCGGGCTGTCAGATCGATCGTATATTTTTCCAACGCTCGGCGTTGGTCTTCTGCATTGGGATCTTGCACTTTTTGTCCGCCACGTTCTTCTTCAATAGCTTTTTCAACTAATTGTTTGATAGCACCGGCTTTACGCAATAATTCGCCTAAGGTACCTGTGTCTTCGGTTGCGGCTAATAAAAATAACTCACTGGAGATATATTGATCTTTGCGCTTCTGCGCAAGTTTGTCGGTTAAGTTAAATACACGATTGAGGTCGTTTGAAACATGCACTTCGCCGCCGGTTCCTTCGACTTGCGGTAATCGATTAATAGCAGCATCCAATTCCGAACGCAGAGCTGCAATATTGACATTCGCTTTGGCCAAGATTGGACGAATACTCCCGCCCTCTTGATCAACCAATACCTTCATCACATGCACGGGTTCGATATATGCATTATCACGTCCTAACGCCAATGATTGCGCATCAGACAAAGCCGCTTGGAACTTACTCGTCAGTTTATCCATTCGCATGAGAGCGCCTTAAATTAAACATGTACTTTAATGATAGGGTTGAAAAGTCACAATTCAAGTCTAATTATATCCTAGCACCATTCTATGATGTAAAAATCTATTTTATATGCTGCTTTGATTTCAACCAGAATGCCAGCTTAAAGGCAGGCTTTTGTAGAGGCAAACCTATGTGTTCACCCTGCGTCCTTAATATGCAAATGTTATTTCTTCGACCGAGAGGGCGAACACATAGGTTCGCCCCTACAAAAAGACTGGTATTGACTCGCTGGCATGACAACGAATCCGGAGGTTAACTCAAAGAAGAGTATGGTTTTTAGGAGTTTTGAAGATGATAGATTAAGATTCGAGTGGGTCGTCTGCGATTCGAACGCAGGACCAACAGGTTAAAAGCCTGCTGCTCTACCGACTGAGCTAACGACCCGAGACCTAAACTTGAGGCGCCAATAATACAGATTTTAAAAAAAATATCAACGACCTTTAGCATCTCCCCACAAAAATTTATGTAATTGAATCTGTAATCTCACCGGTAATCGATCTGCCAAAATCCAATCGGCTAACTCGCCTGCGGGCTGTTCTTGATAACTCGGCGAAAAAAGCACTTGGCAAATGTCAGTTAATTGATATTTTTGAGTTATTTCTTTTGCCCATTCATAATCAGTCCGCTGACAAATAACAAATTTGATCTGATCGTGGGGCAAAAGAGCTGCGATATTTTGATAATAATTTTTTTCAACTTCGCCAGAGCCTGGTGTTTTAATATCAACAACTTTTACAACGCGTTTATCCACTTCTGAAACGTCAAACGCGCCGCTGGTTTCAAGCGAAACTTCATAGCCCACATCGCATAATTTAGCTAGCAACTCTAGACAAGGTTTTTGAGCGAGCGGTTCGCCACCCGTTACGGTGACGTAATGAGCACCATAGCTTGCGGCTTGCTTGAGAATCTCATCGATTTCTAACCAATTACCGCCGTGAAAAGCATATGCAGTATCGCAGTAGCCGCAACGCAATGGACAACCGGTCAGGCGAATAAAAACGGTTGGGAGACCAACCGTTCGGGTTTCACCTTGGAGTGAAAAAAAGATTTCAGAAATACGTAACCGGCTCACGAACTAATGACCTGCCAATTTGATTTCTTTCAATTGCTGAGATGCCAATCGTGCAGAGGTACTGCCTGGATAACGACTGATAACTTTCTTGAACGTGTTCTTAGCTTCTGACCATTTAAATTGAGCCGCATAAATCATCCCAAGCTTAACGTGTGCGTCAGATACTTTAGGACTATCTGGATAACTTTTCACAATATTGGCAAACTCAACGGCTGCCTGATCATTTTTGCCTTGCAAGCCATACAGCTCACCCAACCAATAATGTGCATTTGCAGCAAACTGGCCTGATGGATATTTTTGCAACATGCCCTGTAATGCGCCAATTGCTTGATCGTATTTTTTCGCTTTAATCAGGTCATAGGCGGTTTGATAAATTTCTAACTCTGCTTGACCCATATTAGATTGTTGCGAAGTCGTTGCTGCTTTTGGCGACGCTGTTGCAACTGCTGCGGGAACATCATCCGTTACTGTTGATGCGGCATCTACCTTGTCAGCTGTTGCTGGTGGTTCGGCGGCAGGGATAGAGGCTGGTTTTGATTTTGTTTTAGCGAGTGTTTTGGATTTAGCGAGAAGAACAGGCTTCGCCGCGGGTATAGGTGCATCATCCTCTGCGGCTTGCTGTGTTGCAGCAGGCGGCGGAGTCACTTGTAGCTTATTTAAACGTTTGTCTAAGTCCGTATACATTGAGCGCTGCTGACTTTGTGCTTGCTGCAGCTGATGAGTCAAACCTTCAACTTGGCCGCGAAGTGATTGAACTTCGGTTTGCAACGACGTCATCTTGGATGCTGAATCCGTATGCTGCAAGTTGTTTATCTGTTGCTCAAGACGCGCAATGCGTTGTTCTGTCGACAATAATTGCGTAGGTGCATATTGTCTAGCCTGTGATTGGGATGCCGCCACTGCCGGCGTCTCTGACACCCGCAATGCTGGTTGTGGAGTCACTGTAGGTGCACCACCTCCATCAGGTTGGCCATCAAATTGAGGCGGATAATTATCCACATCAAATACTGGCGCATCATCCGCAAAAACCGGCAAGGCGATGCAAGATAACATCGCCACCAGAACAGTTCGTTTAAAATAAGAAATTAACATGGCTTAGCCCTGTGTTTTAGCAATAACTGCACGACGGTCTAATTGGAAGTCTTCTTCCGAATGACCTTGTACAGCTGGACGTTCTGCGCCGTAGCTTACAACGCGAACTTGGTTAGGGTTCACACCGCGTGATTTCATCAGTTCTAATACTGAATTCGCACGATTTTCGCCTAATGCAACATTATATTCACGGCTACCGCGTGGATCGGTATGGCCTTCCAAAAGAACTTTGTGATTTGGATTCGCAACCAGAGTATCTGCTTTAGATAATACAGCAGGCTTATCTTCTTGGCGCACATCATACTTATTGAAATCAAAATAATAGGTGCCTTTAGCTGCTAATGCCTTAGAACTACCTGGATCACCGAAAGTTTGTCCCTCACCTACACCTGAAACCTGTGCGCCACCATTCATAGCGTCCATCGCAGATGCATCACTGCCATTCGCTCCTGCGCCATGTTTCTTTGCAGAACATGCGCCCAATGCTAAAATGCCGCAACTAACCAACATAATTTGTGCCAATTTTTTTAACTTCATCACTGTCTCCCTTATTTTGAACATCAAGATAAATATGGCGACCAAGCCGGATCCTGGACTTCACCATTACGTGCTGGCAATCGTACCTGAACACTGCCATCACTTGCTACCATCGATAACACACTTCGCCCCGAGTAAAGTGTGCCATATAATATCATACTGCCGTTAGGTGCTACACTAGGCGATTCATTATCTGTGCCCGACGAATTCGTCAAAATACGAAAAGTGCCTGTATCCAAGTCCAACACGCCTACGTTAAATAATTTTGCGTCTTGATTCAACATGACAATATGCTTACCATCCGGCGTGAACGAAGCACGCGCATTATAATTTCCCTCGAAAGTCAAACGGGTTGTCCCACCCCCACCTAAATTCGTTTGAAAAATTTGCGGCCCGCCACTGCGATTCGACGTAAAAATAATGGATCTTCCATCCGGTGACCAGGAAGGTTCCGTATTAATAGATTGATCGTTTGTCACCCGCGTTAATTGACGTGAGTCTAGGTTCATTACATAAATATTAGGTGTACCATCTTTAGAAAGCACCACAGCTAATTTTCTACCATCAGGCGACCAAGCGGGTGCGCCATTAATTCCTTTGAAACTACTAATTAAACGTCGCGCACCCGTTGCGACATCTTGGGTATAGATGGACGAATGCTTATTTTCAAAAGAAACATACGCGATTTGCCGACCATTGGGTGCCCAAGCTGGCGACATAATAGGTTCTGTCGAACTCAACAAAGGTCGTGGGTTATAGCCATCTGCATCTGACACTTCTAACGTATACTGATTTTGACCTGCACCTAAATGTTGAACAACAATATAGACGAAGTGAGTAGAGAAAATTCCGCGAACACCAATCAATTGCCGATAAATTAAATCACTAATATGATGCGCCAATGGTCGCAGTTCACTCTCAGACACGACAAACTTTTGAGTTAAAAGAGGCAAAATGGCATCGGATTCTTTGCCTTTGAACGTTTCTGATAACTTAAAAGTGACTTGGTAACGATTGACACCAACAAGCTCAACTTTACCCATCACTACGTTTTCAGCGCCTATGCTGCGGTAATAATTCATAGGCATATCAGGACTAACTGCCTGGCCCCCATACACTTTAAACCGACCACTATTTTTTAAATCATTGCCAATAATCGTTGAGACATTTTGAGACATCGAGTCATCCTGTGACCCAAATGGCGCAATCGCAATTGGCACGGCACCTGCCACACCACGGGTCAATTCCATACTTAACATCGCGTAAGCATGTGTCGAGATGACTAAGCTCAAACAGAAAAACACGATAGCAATTAATCTTTGCATTTCGTTTTTGTCTCCACAAATTATTTTTATTAGGTTGGTTAAAACTACGGTTAGCAGATGCTGATATATACCATATCTCTTCTGACAAGGGAATGTTAGGAAAAGGTTTTTTCCATCGAAAAACGATTAAACATTTTCACTTATCCGTTGAACTTCAACCGTTGTGAGTTCATTAGCAAGCGATGGGCGACTAAACAACTGACCCTGCATCTTAGCGCAGCCCAGTTCGAGCAATAAGTTCTTCTGCTTAGCGCTTTCAACTCCTTCTGCAATGACAATAGATTGCAAGCTCTTCGCCAAAGCAATAATCATTTTCACAATCGCTTCACTTTCTTTATTGACAGTAATATCTTGAATCAGCGAACTATCAATTTTAAAAATATCTATCGGCAAACGTCTTAAATGTTGAAGTGGCAAATGCCCCGCGCCAAAATTATTAATTGCAATTTGCACGCCTAAATGTTTCATCATATGCAGTACTTTTTCAACCTGTTCGATTTTACTCAACAATGATCCTTCCGTAATTTCAAACATTAAACTGCTTGGATCCAGGTGCAGTTCTTGCAAAATGGCCGATAGCTTATGAATAAAATGCGACTTTTCCAATTGTTTTAACGATACTTTAAGTGCAAGTGAGTAAAGTTGAAAACCTTGCTCACGCCATGTCAACAATTGTTGGCACGCTTGGCGCAGTAACCACTCATTTATTGGAACAATTTGGCCATTGTTTTCGGCCAATCGAGAAAACTCTTCATACGTAATTAAACCAAAATCCGGATGTTGCCAAATGAGCGACACTTCCATGCATTCTATTTTTTTGTTTTCAAGGTTTACTTGTGGCTGATAATAAATATTTAGGTTTTGATAAATCGACTCACCGCGCAAACTAGAACTCAAAATCAATTCACGTCGACTAAGCGCATGCATTTCTTCGCGAAAAAATTGATAGGTATTACGGCCGCGCGATTTAGCTTGGTGCATAGCAATATCAGCATTTTTCAGTAATGC
>JBDTIZ010000194.1:0-18913 GCA_039936115.1 Gammaproteobacteria bacterium | reverse complement strand
ATTTAAAAAAATAAAAATGTGTTTTTTATTATTTAAAACCCGGACCCCGCAACAAGTGCGGGGTGACAGAGTAAGATGCGGGGTGACAGTGCTTTCTCAAGGGTGTTTAATATCTATACTGATTTACCGGATGCTAGTGCGCCTTCGCGAGAATGACAGCACAAACAACTAAGCAATCCCCGTCGCCATAAACGTAGCAGTGATAGCACTCGGCCCTGTCAAAGTGCACATAGTATTGGTATCTTCCATAGTCGCAGTAGAAATAATCGCGTAATTTGTAGGTAACCCACCCTCTAATGTCGATCCGACATCCATGCAATTCAAGATAGGAATCCCTTTTGTTAGGCTCGCTTTACGTGAAACATAATTCACAGCATTTGAGGCTGACAGGGAAGCAGCAACACTGTTAATCGCAGCTGTTTTAGCAGCTACCTCAAGATTAATAAATTTAGGTACACTAACGATAGCTAAAAGACCGAAGATGATTACAACGATAATTAATTCGATTAAGGTAAAACCAGATTGTTGACGACTCATACAACGATACCTTCTGTTAAAAACCATGCTATTGACGGCAGATTAGAGTATCCCTGTTGCACTAAATCTTGATGTTGTCGCCTCAGGTCCTGTCAACGTGCATGAAACAGTTGCATCTTCTGCTGCAGCAAAAGAAGTAATCGTATAACCCGTTGGCAAGCCGCCTAGTAGCACTTTTGATAAATCGGTACAATTTACAACTGCGACACCTTTCGTTGCATTTGCTTTTCTCGCCGCATAATTAATTGCATTTGCTGCAGTCAATGAAGCAGCAATACTATTCGTTTCTGCAGTTTTGGTATTGCCTGAAAGTGCCATATACTTAGGTACTGCTACAGCCGCTAACAATCCTAGAATAATGATAACAATTATTAATTCAATCAACGTGAAACCTACCTGTTTCTGCTGCATAAATCACTTCTCCAGTAATTGTTAATCAGTCGTTGTGAAAAAGAGTTAGCTTACCTTACAAGACCTGATATCCTTATCGTACAAAATGCCACTCCCATTCTCTTACAAATTCAAAAAATTCGCTACAATATTGAGCCGGGCAACAACTATTTCTATTTTATGGATAATTGGAAAAAATGATGAATAGCCAACAAAATAAAAAATATATCGATCATTTATGGGATACATCCATCGTCCCCACGTTGATGGATTACATCCGTATCCCAAATAAATCACCCTTATTTGATCCTGATTGGAAACAACATGGGTATATGGATAAAGCAGTTGCATTGCTTGTAAACTGGTGCCATGAAAATGCATTAGAAAATATGCACATTGAGGTCGTTCAGGCAGAAAATCGCACACCCGTTATTTTTATCGAAATTCCAGGCAATTCAACAGAAACCCTATTACTTTATGGTCATCTTGATAAACAACCCGAAATGACGGGCTGGGAAACAGGACTTGATCCCTGGACACCCGTTTTACGAGATGAAAAATTATATGGCCGCGGGGCTGCCGATGATGGCTATGCTGTATTTGCATCGCTTGCCGCCATCAAATCGTTACACGAACAAAATTTACCGCATGCACGTTGCGTTATTTTAATTGAAGCCTGCGAAGAAAGTGGTAGTTATGATTTACCTTTTTACATTCAAGTATTAGAAGATCGAATTGGAAAGCCAAGTCTTATAATTTGTCTAGATTCAGGTTGTGGCAACTACGAACAATTATGGATGACGACATCATTACGAGGCATGATCTCGGGTGACTTGAAAATTGAAGTGTTAACAGAAGGTATTCATTCTGGAAATGGGAGTGGTGTTGTTCCTTCCTGTTTTTTAATTTTGCGACAATTATTATCGCGCATTGAAAACGAATCTAACGGTGAAATCATGTTAGATGATTTATTTGTCGAAATTCCTAATGAACGAAAACAACAAGCGCAATTAACCGCAGAAGTGCTAGGAAAACATGTCTATGATGATTATCCATTTATTAAAGACGTGAATACTGTAACAACTGATTTGACAGAATTAATTTTAAATCGCACATGGCGCCCTGCTTTATCCGTGATTGGCGCGGACGGTTTACCTAAACCAGAGAATGCTGGCAGCGTTACTTTACCTACATTATCATTTTCTTTGTCCATGCGTCTGCCGCCCACATGTGATGCGATGGCAGCTGCTAAGATTTTAAAAACAACGTTAGAGTCGAATCCGCCATTCGGTGCAAAAGTGACTTTCACACTGGGTAAAAATGCTCATGGTTGGAATGCGCCGGTAGAAGCTGAATGGTTAAAAAACATATCGCAACAAGCATCAAAAAAATATTTTGGTAAAGAAGCAGTTTATATGGGCGAAGGTGGAACGATTCCTTTTATGGGAATGTTAGGAAAAAAATTTCCAGACGCACAATTTTTAATTACCGGTGTATTGGGACCTAAATCAAACGCGCATGGGCCGAATGAATTTTTACATATTCCTACGGGGAAAAATTTGACGTGTTGTGTGGCTGAGGTGATTGCTGAACACAGTAAGCAAGTAAAATAAACTGTCACCGCACCTTGCCTGTCACCCCGCAACAAGTGCGGAGTGACAGGGTAAATCAATTAATCGTCTCCCCACCATCCACCACAAAATTCTGCCCCGTTATAAAACTCGATTCATCCGTCGCCAAAAATAAAGCAAGGTTAGCCACATCAATTGGCTTACCCAATCGTCGCAGTGGGATTTGATCTAACATGGCTTTCATTTCAGATCGACTTGCAGCAGAGATTTCATTGTTAAAAATATTTCCCGGCTCAATACTATTCACTGTGATATTATAACTTGCCAATTCCAAGGCGGCGGTTCGCATTAAGCCATTCATTCCCGCTTTAGAGGCGGCATAATGTGCAAATCCTGGAAAACCCAATTTTTCACCCGCTATTGAAGAAATAAATACGATTTTACCGGACTGCTGTTTTTTCATAATCGTAGCTACTGCTTTCAATACAATAAATGAACCCGTTAAATTAATATCAATCACATATTGCCAATCTTGCACGCGCATTTTATCAATCGCATGCATAGGAAAAACCGCAGCGTTTTGCACAACAATATCCACTTGTCCATATTCAGAAATGATATGTTCAATCGCACGATGAACTGATTGTTCTTGACTAATATCTGTTTGAATATAGCCGGCATTTCCACCGTCATGTGAAATTTCAGTAACGGCTTGTTTTAACTTAACCACATCGCGCCCCAAAATAAAAACCATAGCGCCTTGACTTGCATAGAGGGCAGCAATTTCTTTACCTATCCAACTCCCTCCGCCCGTCACAATTGCAACTTTTCCAACCAACTTTTGATTCATAAAGATACTCTCGATTGTTTTTTTAAATTTTTCAGCCTATAGTAGCCGCAGATTAAAATTCTTTACAGGAGTCTGACATGTCATTTAAAAAATATTTAGTACTGGGTTCCACAGTAATTGCATTAAGTTTTCCTATCATAGCAAGCGCAGATTTAGATGTTTACAACTACACTGACAAACCTTCAAGCGTCAAGATAACAAATTCCAAATTCCAATCTTGTTCAGACAAATCAACACCTGCTTACAATCCTAACACCAAACAACCAGGTCATATCGCTTCTACACCCCAAGCAGGCGTTAAATTTATTTGCCAAAAATTAAGCGGCATCTGCACTGCAGATATGTACGCTTCATCTAATTGCAAGGGTACCAAGGTCGCAGAGCTATCTATCAATCTTGATAACTTAGTTGTAACAGTCACTAAACCTTATCCTAACTATAAGGTTGAAATCATATCGCTGGGATTCCTCAACACACAAGTCAACATCAAGCCTGTTGCATAATATTTAAAAATAACAGATAAAAAAAAGCCGTCCTAGGACGGCTTTTTTGTGACAGCATAAGATTAAACAATATCCCATTTCACTTGCACCCCAATAACGTCAGCGCTGAGCTGAACAGAGCCGCTTGTAACGGTTGTTTGATCGCCTAGGCTTTGCGACAGATTATTGATTCTTGAATTCATTGCAAGATAATGCGTCCAACCTAAATCAAATCCAAGTGTATTGGTATGTTGGTAATGACCACCCAGTGCAAATACAATACGATCGCTGTCAGGTAATTGCAGATTGCGATATTTGTTATTTGTAGGTGATTGATCAAAACCTAACGCACCTCTAAACATGAATTGTTCACTGGCATGATAATTTCCGCCTAGAGATAAATTCCATGTATTACGATAACTTTCAGGAATAACCGCGACGATAGTATTGCTACTCGCACCGCCTGACAAGCCAGATACATTTCGCAATACCAGGTTTTCAAATACATTCCATTGGGTATAGGAAAGCGATCCTAAGAAATCCCAAGCTGGATTAATCATATGGAAAATACTTAAAGTTGCTGTGCCAGGTAAAGTTACATCTGTCTTAAGTTGTCCTGAACTCTGATAACCGCCAGCCAGATTATTGGCAAGAGGGCCAACAAACTTACTAGAGCCCCGCAAATGGTGTCTGATTTGAGAGATATAAGCTAAACCAACTCGGGTTTGTTCAGTAAACTGATACAAGATACCTAAATGATAACCATAACCATTACTCGTTCCAACATTCTGTGAAGTGGACTCCATATTGGTTCCAAACACTGTGTTCAAAATTGGATTGCCTGCATTCGCATCAAATTCGCCGCGAACATGTTCAAAATCAAAGCCTGCGCCTAACGATAACTTATCGTTAACTGCAAATCCGAGAGAAGGAGATAAATCTGCAACCTGAAGCGATGTCAGCGTCGCAGCATAACGCGCAAACGTACTGCTACCATAACTTGTTTTTAAACCGAATGGAGCCACGAGACTTAAACCAAAGACTAATCGATTATTAATCGGTGCTGCATAATGAAAAGCGGGAATAAGTGCAAAATTACCGCCTTGCGCTACAACGGGTTGTGGACCTATAGTCCCAATACCTGCTGTGCTAACACCTACAGTACCGCGAAAATCAATATCCGTCATAATAGGATCTAAAGCGGCAACGATTTGTTGATTATGAATTTTAATCAAGCCTGCTGGATTATAATAAGCTGTACTTGCATCTTCAGCACTTGCAGCTCTGCCTGCATGATAATTACCTATACTTGCACCATCTTGCTCCCATAATTGGAAACCAGCTGCTGTTACAGTATTTGTAAAACCAATAATTCCTGCTGCAGACATTAACAAAAAAAGACGTTGAAAATTAAATCGCTTCGTCATGAAGTCCTCCATCACTTTCAGTTTTAAATTCCATGTGTTGCATTAGCGATCAACCGACAAGCGGAATAGTGCTTTATCAACTTGAGAATAAAAAAATACGTTCGTATTAATAAGATGAATTAGAATACCGGATTCGTATAACAAAACAAGGATTTTTAATATCAATTAACTCAATAATAATTGTCCAAATTCAATGAATTATGTTATTTTTTATTCGATTTTAATTCAGGAGACAAAAATGGCATTAACACCTTCCAGCATGTTGCCGTTAGGCACTTTTGCACCCGATTTTAAATTACCTGACACACGAACAGGAAAAATAATTTCACTCACAGAGGCTAAATCAAATATTGCGACTGTGATCATGTTTCTCTGTAATCACTGTCCTTATGTTTTACATATTCAACAAAAAATTGTCGCTGTTGCAAAAAAATATCAGGCGCAAGGAATTCAATTTGTCGCTATCAGTTCAAATGATGTTGAAAATTATCCTGCCGATAATCCAGAGCAGATGCATAAAGAAGCAGAAGCGAATGGTTATACATTTGCTTATCTCTATGATGAAACTCAGGACATTGCAAAAGCTTATCAAGCAGCTTGTACGCCTGACATTTATGTTTTTGATCGCAACTTGGCATGTGTATATCGTGGACGATTTGATGATTCAACACCTGGGAATGGGATTCCGGTTACGGGAAAAGATTTAATAGCGGTGCTTGATGCTATCATCGCTGACCAGACAATTAATCCGGATCAAAAACCGAGTATGGGATGTAATATTAAGTGGAAGAAGAGTTAAACCATACTGTCACCCCGCACTTGTTGCGGGGTGACAGTGGTGTGAGTGCGGGGTGATAGTGTTTCTCACGCAATGTACCTGGCTGCACATTAGGGAGAGGAGGGTTCAAAAATAATACGCCCAGCGACTAGCAATTAACGCGACAGACTAGACATTTTTTCAGCACCCTCGTAGAATCCTCACCTCTTAATACTTTCTAACTGATAAGAATTTTAGCTGGATCTCATAAATGCAAAAAAATCTCCTTTTTATTCTCCTAACAATCACGCTGTTAAGCTCAACGATCTGTCATGCACAAACCGATCATGAGAAAAACAACCCAGAAGTCATCGTGATTGGCGCAGGCATTTCAGGGTTAGCAGCCGCTAACTACCTCGTTAAACAACATATTCCAGTTTTAGTATTAGAAGCTAGAAATCGCATCGGTGGCAGAATAGATACAGTGCATTCTTGGGGCCCAGGACTTGACTTAGGCGCCTCATGGATTCATGGAATTAACAACAATCCCATTGCACTAATGGCAAAACAACAACATCTCTCTACAACGGCAACGCATTACGCGGATACCAGTCCATTTGCTCGATTTGAATCGTATATTTTTTACGATGCAGCAGGAAAAAAATTACCTGAGAATCAAGTCAAACAAGCACTTAATTTAGCGCATCAATTTGATCATTTTGTAGAAAAGAATACTGCTCTGCTTGACAACAAATCCATAGAAGATGCTTATCAATTATTTATCCAACAAAACTATTTAAGCGGTGATACTGCAAATCTTTTGCATTACATTATTACTGTGCTTTATATTTATGAATTCTCTGCTGATTTACACTCGTTATCAGCTAATGCACAACTACCTTACAATCAGTCTGTTGTTTCAGGAAAAAATGTTATTTTCTCTTATGGATATAGCCAAATACTTCCTGCTTTAACAAAAAATATTCCAATCGAATTAAATCAACGCGTCAAAAAAATAAATTATGGAAAAGAAGGTGTTGATATTTATACGGATACTGCACACTATCAAGCGAAACAAGTCATCATTACTGTTCCACTCGGCGTATTAAAATCCGGAGCCATTACTTTTACGCCTACCCTGCCCGCTGAAAAATTAGACGTTATTAATAAGCTAGACATGGCAGTTTATAACAAAATATTTTTATTTTTCGATCATCCATTTTGGGACACGAAAACAGAATGGATTGGTTACATTCCAAAAAATTACAATTTGCATGAAACCGTCGATATCATGAATTATTACAAATATACACAACAACCTATTTTGTTAATGTTTACCGGCGGTTCACGCGGCGCTGAAATCGAACACTGGAGTGATCAGCAAACGATTACCTATTTGATGAGTGTGCTGAAAAAAATCTATGGCGAAAACATTCCAAAACCAAGTTCTTATTTCATTACGCGCTGGAATACGGATCCTTTAAGTTATGGCGCTTATTCTTATTTACCCGCAGGTGTTAAACCAAATTATTATGCAAAATTTATAGCGCCGGTTAATAATCAATTATTTTTTGCTGGCGAAGCAACCTCTACAACAGATCCATCCACTGTGCATGGCGCCTATCTAACCGGAATACGTGCTGCTAAACAAGTTTTGGCGGTGGATAGGTGATGATATTTATTTTGAAAACCAACTCGACTGTTGCTTAGTCGAAGTAATACCTAATTTAATTTCAATATCTTTCGAGATTGACGCCAAAAGTTTTATTAGATTGCCATCCACAACCTCTTGCTCACAAAGCAATTTAATACCCTCATAGAGTTCTTTTAATTTGATACCCGGCGTTTTATCTAAACTAATATTTAACAAACTATGGGCGATAGAACGAGCCGCCATAATTGATATTACTTTATTTTGGTTCGCTGTCGGAGAAACGTAAGTTTCGCATTTATTAATATACTGCAACAGATCTACCGCTCGAGGAAAATAAAATTTATCGGGTTCTGGATTGGCTTTAAATTTTTTACCTTGCTGAATACAATCATCTAGCGCAACTGCAACCGAAGTCTTAAATCTAAAAGCCGATCGCTCAGCCATCAAGACAAGCTGATATTCTTTAAGACTTTTGATATTTTCATGCATGCGTCGAATACTCATCACAGTATATATTCTAGTATGATCTTTCGTTGCAGAACCATCGTATGGATAATTATGTTTAACTTTATCACTGAATAATTCCGCAAGTGATTTGATAGATTTCAAATCATCGATAGAATCATTTTCGCTTTTTATCTCCTGAGAGGAGCTTCTACTACTTATAGCTTGCGTTAACTTTTCATTTAGCGCAGCAATCTCATCCAAATTACAGTTATGCGTACGTTTTACTCTATCAATTGAATTGAAAATAAGCGTGTAAATATGGGTAAGATAAGTATCATCTTTGTATGAATGTGAAGAATCATCATGAATGATTTTTATCATCAGACTCAATTTTTGTGTCTCTGTTACGGCAGAAAAACTTTCCTGGCTAAATGCATCCTTGACAGGTGATAATGGAAAAGACATTGAAAAAAATGAATCGAATAATTCTGGAGAAAGCTCAGATACCTTTCCTTTACCCACAGCAACTTTTAAAGGTGATCGCGCTGCATTAGAACCAGAAAAAAATCCAACACTCGCTCTTTCTTCCTTTTTCTCATCCGTTACAGATGGCTCAACTAAAATTGCACCTTCCGCTCTTAATGCTATCTTCGCATCTAACTTTAACTTTTGAGTGAATCCGTAAAAACTATTAGCCAACTTAAGAAAATTATCAAAAAACACTTTAAATGTTTTATTTAAATCATCCCATTTCACAGCATCATCATGTATTTCATTATTATTAGCGATTGATTTAGCAAAAAAAGTCTTTAGTGCGCGATAGGTTTCTATTGACTGTTGTATCTTGGGATTAGTTTTAATAAGATCCGCATCAATTTCATTTTCAATAAAATAATCTAACTTTTCAATTAACTTTTTGCAAAGTTCTATTTTGTTTTTAATAAATGATTTTTTAATATTATTTTTAAATGCGATTAATTCTTCAGAAGAAGAGTGATGCTTTTTCATCGCAATAGAATACTCTTCGAGCAATTTACTATAGGGAATTTTTTTAGTTACATTTAAAAAATCATCTTGAGTTATTTCAAACATCGCTTCAGTCAACGCAGCTGATGCAAATTTAGGTAGCTTAGAAGTAAGTTTTTTAATTAATTGACTGTCAGATTCAAGTGCCTTCTGAAAATTAGCAATTGTTCTTTCTCTTTCTCGTGAAAATTGAGCATTTTTTCTATTATTAACCTGTATTATGAGAAAAGCTTGATATTCAGGGGCATTACTTTCACCTTGAACCATACCTAACAAGCTGCGGCTCACATTAACAGGTGAATCGTAAAGAAAAGATGCCTGGGTTTCCATATTTATCATTTGCGCTAATAATTCTTTTCCTTTTGAAAAAATTCCTACAGATTGTTTTGAGATCTTCCTTACCTGTTCGAAAATAAATATATTATCATCCAGGTTAAGAAGTTTGTTTAAACTAGTAAGATTGGCATCTAGCATTTTACTTGGGAACAGAACTGTAGCATGTGTTGGAGTTGGTGGATTTTGGGAGGCCAAAATACAGGCATGATAAAGAGCTTGTGTTTTTTGATTCATTAATGATGGTAAATCAAAAGAACTTTCTTGTAAGCTTTTTAGTATTGATTGCATTAGACTAAAATATTTAACGCTCGGATCTTTACGATACTTTAATTCAATGCTTTCTAATACCTTAATCCAAAAAGTAATTCGATGCGCCGCGTGTGCATCTGATTTCATTTCTGCACATAAAGATTTTGAATCCTCTAAATCATGAGCAATGATTTCTGCTACCTTAATTGGTGAAATTTTTTCTAATTCGACAGCACATTCTGCGTAACGAGCTTCAGGATTGAAAAGGCGGTTAACATGCTCATGGATTTTATTTCTAAAAAATTGAGTATACGTCGGCACTAGAAGTTCGTCACCCTCTTTACTTTTTATCACTCTATTTTTTTCCATAAGCCTATCAAAAAAATACTGTTGGAAAGCTAATACTTTGGATGGATATGTTTTACCGATGTTAGCCATATCAGTCATATCAAGCTCACCCAAGCCTTCCTCTCCAGGAGGTGGTGCATATGCCATCATGAATGGAATCATGTTGGAAATAATTAACTGAGTACCATAGGCTACAATAAGTTGTAATTTAATTTCAAAATTACTCGATATCATTCCATTTTGAAAATTATCTGCGATTAATGTATCTATACCTAAGAGGGTGGCTATCTCTTTTTGCACTTCACCATTTTCGTCTAATAATTCTGAGACGGATTTCAAAAGAATTTCTTCAATCAAATTATCAAATGTAGTGCTGGCATGACTTTTTTTTGAGTCCTTTAAGTCCTCTACTTTAATTAGCGTGTATGCACCGCTACTTAGCGAACCATCTTTCAGTGTAAGAGGTAATGTGATGGTTTCACGAACTAAATTGCAGCTTTTGATAGCTAATGCTGCTCGGTGTGCCCAGTCATCAACAGTTTCAGGGGTTATCGCATAATGAATGACAGCAATTTCTTTAGAGTCTGCTTGTTTGATTTGTTCTCTGAATTGAAGTGGAAATTCGTTAAAAATACGTCCTATCATACCAATCGAGCTTTTTGATGTCGCATCATTTGCATTGCTACGGCTAGAAGCAACAATTTCTTTATGCTTTTGATGTTCTTTCGTCGGAAGCTCTTCTTTTTGTTCACCCACGCGAAAATAATCACTCAAAAAAGAACGTAAATTTGCCATTTTCGCACTCCTCTTTCTTATAATATTAAGTTTACGCTTGAATTATTAAGATATTCTTAAGTGATAAATTCAGCTGTTTTTAACGAATTTAATTAACATAAGTATAGTACTGAATTAACATTAGTGTTTGAGTTTATGAGGTTTGCTTTGTTACTGAAGAAAATATTGGATCCCGCGGACAAACCGGCGTTGTTGCAGATTTTTTTGCTTTTGTAGGGGCGAACCTGTGTGTTCGCCCTCTCTATCGAAGAAAATCGAAGAAATAATGTTGCATATTTAGGCCGCTGGGCGAACACACAGGTTCGCCCCTACAAAAGCCAAAAAGTCTGCAACGACGACGGCGTCTAGATTAAGACGCTTCTATGCTCGTTTCCCACGTTTTCAACGCTTCTGTTTTTTCACCACGTTGTTGACGTTGTTTCACAAATTGCTGAAACAATTCAGTGATGCCTTTGGTTTTTGCATAATGAATTGGGCCGCCGCGGAACGGTGCGAAACCTGTGCCGAAAATCATTCCTGCATCTAATAAATCACCATCAGCCACCACGCCTTCACGTAAACAAGCGAACGCTTCATCCAGCATACGCAACACTAATCGATCTGAAATTTCTTCCGATGATTTCTCCGACTCACTAACCGCTGGCTTAATTTGCTTGCCTTTCTTGTATTGGTAAAAACCTTCACCGGTTTTGCGACCTAATTTACCTTTTTCTACCAACTCAGATAAGCGCGGCGGTATTTTGGTATTTAATGAATGACCAAGATATTTTGCAACCGATAGGCACACGTCCAAACCCACTGCGTCCGCTAATGCCACAGGTCCCATCGGCATACCAAAATCAACCATGGCTTTATCAATTGCTCCCGCAGGAATGCCTTCATCTAACATCATTAATGCTTCTAACATATAAGGCATCAGAATACGATTGACTAAAAATCCAGGACTGCTTTTGACTTGTAACGGTAAGCGATCAATTTTGCGCACAAAACTCGTCGCTTTTTCAACAACTGAAGGATCCGTTCGAGCACCCTTCACCACTTCAACCAATTGCATTTTAGACACGGGATTAAAATAATGAATACCCACTAAACGTTCCGGTGTATTCAACACACTGTTAATATCATCCAGTGGGATGCTTGAAGTATTAGTTGCTAAAATAGCTTGTGGCTTCACTTGATTTTCGAGTGATTTAAACAATGCTTGTTTTGCTGCTAAATCTTCATAAATGGCTTCAATGACTATATCCGCATGCGGCACACCGTAACCTTGAACATCTGGCACCAAACGATCCATTGCTCTTTGAATCAAATACGGTTCTTTTAATTTTTCTTTAAATAATTGATAAGCTCGTTTAATCGCAGGCGCAATATATTTTGCATCACGATCTTGTAATGTCACTTTAAGACCTTGCATTGCACACCAAGCAGCAATATCACCACCCATGGTGCCAGCACCGATGACATGTACATGTTGTGGATCAAAACGACTTTCTTTTCCTTGCGCTTTTAAACGCTCTTGCAAGAAAAAGACGCGTACCAAGTTCTGACACGTTTCACTGAAAAATAATTTCCCGCAACTTCTGGCTTCTTTATCCATTGCCGCATCGCCAACTACACCGACACGCTCCCAATTATCGAGGACATGAAACGGTGCAGGATAATGAAGTGGATTTACTTTGGCGCGTAATTTTTTTCGCATCACACTTGCGATTAATGGTCTAACAAATTTCGAATTAGATGCATTCTGTAACCATGTAGTTTGATGTGGCTTTGGTTGTTGTAATACATAATACCTTGCAGCAGTTATTAAATGACGCTTTGGCACTGCGGCATCGACAACGCCTAATTTTGCAGCTGCTTTACCACTAATCGTATGCGCAGACATGACTAAATTCAAACCTTGTAATGCCCCAATCAAGCGCGGCATGCGAACACTGCCACCCCAACCTGGATGAATACCCAGCTTAACTTCAGGTAACCCTAAACGCGTTTTTGGACCATCTTCAGCAATACGATAACGGCACGCTAATGCAAGCTCTAGCCCACCGCCTAAACAAAAACCATTGATCATCGCAACAGTTGGAATTCTTAGCGCTTCTAGTTTAGCGAAAATATGTTGTCCGCGTTTTAATAAAGCGACAGCTTCTTCGATATCAGTAAATTGAGTGAATTGCGAAATATCAGCACCCGCAATAAAACCATTTTTTTTCGCGGAGGCAATAATAAGACCCTTATGCTCTGCGTCATTGGTGAGAGAATCGATGATGTCAGAGAATTCTTCCATGACTTCTCTATCCATTGTGTTCGTAGACGTATTTTTTTTATCGAAATATAACCACAAAATTCTATCTGCGTCCGTTTCTAAACGCCAGTGTTGATAAGTTGGCATCAGCTCATACTCCTACATCAGAAACATTTTCAATTAACATTGCACCGCCTTGTCCACCACCGATGCAAATAGTTGCAATGCCACGTTTTGCATTTTGTCGTTTTAAAATATTTGCTAAACGTAATGCAATACGTGCGCCACTTGCGCCAACTGGGTGACCTAATGCAACGGCTCCGCCATCGACATTCAAACGATTCATATCCAATTTGCCTAGCGCTTGATCGAGTCCTAAATATTTTTTGCAATAGTCTTCATCTTCGAATGCTGCCACACAACCTAAGACTTGTGCTGCGAATGCTTCATTAATTTCCCAAAAATCAATGTCATCTAAACGCAAATTATACCGACGCATCAAAGCAGCTGAAGCATAAACTGGACCAAGCCCCATTTCTGCAGGATCAAGACCTGCCCATTCGACATCAACAATTCGTGCGATAACCGGTAATTTATATTTTATGACAGTTTCTTTACTGGCAAGCAATAACAATGCAGCGCCATCAGACACTTGTGAACTATTTCCTGCTGTCACACTACCAAATTTTTTATCAAAAAATGGTTTTAATGTTGCGAGCTTTTCCATTGTAGTATCACGTCGCACACCATCATCCGACACAGCATATTCACCTGTCGTACTATAAACCGCTGTGACATCAGTTAAATAATTATTATCTTGTGCATAAGCAACACGTTGATGACTTTCAAGCGCAAACGCATCCATTTGTTCACGGGTAATATTAAAACGATACGCCACATTTTCTGCTGTTTGACCCATGGTTAAATTGACCATTGGATCCGTTAAGCCGCGCATCAATGCAATGACTGGCGCTAAAAATGCTGGTCTAAATTGTGTAATTTGTTTTAATTTCGCGCCAACTGTTTTAGCGCCCCACAAACCGGAAAGCCAATTGACCATTTTATTATTAAATAATATGGGAGCACGGCTCATGGCCTCTGTTCCACCTGCTAACACAAGATCATGACGACCTGTTGCAATATCTTTTATCGCACTGTCAATGGCTTGCATGCCAGACGCACAATTTCTTTGTACAGTCCATGCCGTCATCGCATCACCACAACCTAAACGTAACGCAATCACTCGACCAATATTCGCTTCATCTGGACTTGGCATCATGCAACCAATAATGACTTCACCCAGTTGATTAGGTGCGAATGGTTGGCGTGCTAATAATTCTCTTCCTGCATTCACTGCGAGGTCAGACGCTGAAAGTGATCCAGGTTTGCCACGGGCCTTTAAGAAAGGCGTACGCGCTCCATCGACTATATAAACTTCACGCTTCATATTACTGTTAGTATCAATCATGGTTCTTCCCTATTTTTTATTAGCTCAGTACCGTATTGAGATCAAATGAAAACTCATCTACCTTGATCACTTCTTTGTGCAACGCATTATATTCACGCAATGCACGAACTTCATCCTCAGTTAATAAACCTGTTTTGACAGCAACAAGTGCGCGATCATCAAAGCTTCCAAGCACAGGTAATGTACCACTTCGCAGTGCGTTTTGAAATTTTTTCGCGATAGGATCTATCTTTGCAATCTGTGTTAACGCTTCTTCTAATTGATAACTTGTATCAATTGGTTCTTTACTCAAAAAAGTATATCGCGTTAACCGGTCACGAAACTCTGATAACTCAAACATAGGCGCGGTAATTTTGCGATACAAATTATCTTTTGGACGATGATAAGCCGTGCCAAAAGGAAAAATAAACCAACGCAATACTTTTCCAAGCCAAGAAATAGGAAAATTATTCAGTAATTCATCGCAAGCGGTTTGAATTGCATGTAAACAAGTTTCAACCGACCATTTTAACGTATCTAATTCAGCGATCGCTTGCCCATTATCATGAAAATATTTGAGTGCTGCCGACGCCAAATAAAGTTGGCTTAGTATATCGCCTAAACGCGCAGAGATACGTTCCTTACGTTTCAATTCACCGCCCAAAATCATCATAGTGACATCGGACAATAAAGCCAGTGCAGAGCTCATGCGAGTGAGCTGTCGATAATAACGCGCTGTGGGGCCGCGCACGGGTGAAAACAATAATTTTCCACCGCTAATGCCGCAACATAAATTTCGTGCCATATTACTCACGACATAGCCCATATGGGATAGCAATAATTTATCTAACTGTTCGATCCGATCTGGGGTATTCGTAGCTGCAAATAACTCGACCTCTTGCAATATATAGGGATGACAACGGATAGCGCCTTGTCCAAATATAATTAAATTACGCGTCAAAATATTAGCACCTTCTACCGTAATACTCACCGGTATTGCCATGTAAGGATGTGCAATGAGATTACGCGGGCCTACCTGAATACCATGACCCGCTTCAATATCCATGGCATGCGCCATGACTTTGCGTGCCATTTCAGTCATATTAAATTTAGCGATTGCTGTTGCAATAGCGGGTTTTATTTTTAAATCGATTGCACCTGCCGTCATCATTCGACAGGATTCCAACAGATACGTTAAGCCGGCAATTTCGCCTAACGCTTCTTCAATACCTTCGAAATTAGAAATAGACGTATTAAATTGTTTACGTATTCGTGCATAAGCACCTGTGTGACGATAGGCTAATTTGCCGCAGGCTGTGCTTAACGCAGGTAAAGAAATGCCACGTCCGACCGATAGACATTCCATCAGCATTCGCCAACCTTCACCTGCCATGGCAGCGCCGCCAATGATCCAATCGATTGGAATAAACACATCGGTGCCAAACGTCGGGCCATTCAGGAATGCCAAGTGCATAGGCAGATGACGACGACCAATTTCAACACCCGGATGGTTTGTTGGCACTAAACATAGCGTGATGCCGATGTTTTCTTTTTCACTTAACAAATGATCAGGATCATATAAACGAAATGCCAAACCTAAGACAGTCGCGATCGGTGCAAGCGTTATATAACGTTTATCCCAAGTCAGGCGAACACCCAATACTTCTTTGCCTTGATAGTCGCCGTAACAGACAATTCCCGTATCTGTCATCGAACCTGCATCACTACCCGCTTCAGGACCCGTAAGCGCGAAACAAGGCATTTCTTCCCCGCGCGCCAAACGTGGTAAGTAATAATCTTTTTGTTCCGGTGTACCGTAATGTAATAATAATTCAGCAGGGCCTAGTGAATTTGGCACCATAGTATTGACTGCAGTACTCATACTGCGTGTTGCAATTTTTGTCACAATTGTTGAATGTGCTATCGCTGAAAAACCACGTCCGCCATACTCTTTTGGAATAACTAAACCAAAAAAGCGTTCTAGTTTAAGGTAGTCCCAGACTTCGGGCGGGAGATTAGAATCACTAATGATCTGCCAATCGTTTAGCATTTTGCATAAAGTTTCAACTTGGTTTTCAAGAAAGTTTTGTTCATCGGTGCTTAGTTTAGGTTGCGGAATGGCGAGAAATTTTTTCCACTGTGGGCGTCCGCAAAATAAATCTTTTTCAAACCAGACGTCACCTGCTTCAATCGCTTCTCGTTCTGTATCACTGATGGCAGGCATGCGTTTTTGCAAGATAGTTACAATAGGCTTGGTAAAATACTTTTGCCGAGTGTTAGTCAGATTTGCGAAAAGAGCTGCGGCCAGAAAAATTAGCCAGCAAACAGCGAGCAACCAGTAACTCACCGTGCCAAAAACGGTTACCAGAAATAAAACCAACCCGATAACAAGTGTCCATAATATGACTGGGACCTGAACAAAAGCCAGTCCGACGACGACCATGAGTAAGATGAGAACTTCCCAAAAAGCCATTGTTACTCCTTAATACTTAGCTTGTACTCCTGGCCGATGAGTATAATCATTTTGCTATCGGAATCATAGATTTTGTAAGAATAGATTTTAACCCAAAGTTACCCACAGTTTCTGTGGATAACTCTGTTAGTAACCTATACAAAACCTTCCTAAACATGACTGGAATAGGCATAAGACCCTGAAGCGCAGGAATTGGACACAAGTAAACATGTCAATATATTCAATAAGTTATGAAATTTTGTACGATTCGCAATTGCAAATGACACATATTTTTCAGTACTTATGACTAAAAAATGAAACTGTGCACAAGTTTTCGGGGGTTGATGCGTGTTGATGGATTGATGTCAAGGGAAAGTAGGAAAAAATTTTCTAGATTCATTGTTGAGCAGGTAGCTTAAATAGGATTTGATTGATAGACATAAATGACTCTGTTGCGCTATAATTGCGCACTATCAATATCTTGCGGAGCGGGCACATAAGTTCGCCTCTACAAAAACATACACAACGAGGATACCATGCTAAGAAAAAATTTAAACAACCAAGTATACTCCGGACGATTTGCGTTAATTCAACATATTCAATCCGAATTCCAAAAAGCAAAAGACGACGCTTATCTTTTAAGCATGCCGCTTGTAGCTAGTGCCGTACAAGGCGATAAAAAACTCTATCAACGCATTCTGCCTACGATGTTAAAAGCGCTCAAATCCTTTCCTCAAGAAAAAAAATCTTTTAAAGCATGGATGTTAGGACGAGTCTTACTTGCCGCCGATTTAATGAATGATAAAACAGCTGTAGAAAAAATCTGCGAAGAATTAAAAGCGTTACTTAAGGATAAAGACATGTCAAAAGATCGCCTGTCTGCTTGGGCAATTGCTTATCTCGCAGGATTAAATAATGCTGAATATACAAACGAAAAAGAAAATATGATCGATGCATCTCATGCGCTTACTAAAGAATTTATTGAGGGTAAAAACACATCGACCACTGACGCTATGTGGGCATGGGTTATGAGCTTGCAAGCCGCAGCGAATGCGAATGATCGTGAAACTTATGATCTCTGTTTACAACAAATGTTAGAATTGACCCACGAAAATAGCATTGTAGCTGCAATATCAAAAGGGTTAAAAAAAGACGATTATCCAGCCTGGGCTTTGAGTATTGTTTCTTTGGCTGCAACTAATATGAAAGAAGAAGCTCTTTTTCAATCTCTTCAACAACCTCTTTCTGACGCGATTCAATCCTCAAAAGACGCAGGCCATTCGCAAGATATGATGTTAGCAAAAGTCAACATGGAGGTGGCTAAGCTTCGTGCTTCGAAATCTATTTTGCTAACCGCATTTGAAACCCCTGCATTACGTCTTAACTAATTGAGTAACCAGTCATGAGTCAAACTAGACCGACTAGCAGCGCTAAAGTAGTTTTAAATGCTGAATACTTTATTGACTATGTACCTATTAGCGTTGATGAAATTAACAGACAAATAAAAGAGGTTGAGCTTATTTATATAGAAGCCGTGAGACAAGGCTTAAAACCCTATGCTAGTCCTACTTATTATACTTATCACGCGGCAAAGTCGCTCGAACAGAACACTGAGATGACTGATTATATTGAACAGCGCCGGCAGTATCCGCTGAGAGAATACTCTATCGTGCGCTCCTCAATGTTGGTGGGTAATGACGCTCCGCAAGCGAGTACACTAGGATTTGGAATGTTGGACAAAGATAAGTTAGATTTTCAACCCACTAGAAGAAAGCCTTAAGTTCTTGGTAAGAGCTCAACCCCGCTGCAAATCTCTGTCATCTGGCATGACAGAGATGCAGTGGCGATGAGCTTTTACCAACTCAAAACAGACGCCCAGTTGACTGGATACCGCGGACAAGCC
>JBDTIZ010000193.1:0-4065 GCA_039936115.1 Gammaproteobacteria bacterium | reverse complement strand
TGAAGTAATAAGTAGATGGAATGAAATAAGGCAAGCACTCGCAGAAAGCTCAAGAAAAAGAAAGCCGCAGATTAGGTCTTACGGCTTTTCCTTAGGTTAGCGCTTATGCGGCTTGTCCGCGGTATCCGGTCAACTTGGCATCTGTTTTGAGGTGCTGCATCGTCCCCGAAGGAGTATACCTGGCAAATAACTTTGCAATCGAATATCATATGCGCCTTGTTTTTACGAGGTTAGAAGGTATGAAAAAACTTTACATCCAAACCTACGGCTGCCAAATGAATGAGTATGATTCATCAAAAATGGCCGATGTTTTAATGGCTTCGCATGGCTTGGAAAAAACATCCCAAGCAATAGATGCCGATGTACTCGTGCTTAATACCTGCTCTATCCGCGAAAAAGCCCAGGAAAAAGTCTTTTCAGACCTTGGCCGTTGGCGCGAATTAAAAGAAAAAAACCCTAAACTGATCATCGCTGTAGGCGGTTGCGTCGCCAGTCAAGAAGGCGCCGCCATTCTGAAACGAGCACCTTATGTCGATATGATTTTTGGCCCGCAAACTCTGCATCGCATCGGCGACATGCTGAAAGAAGTCGAACGCGAGGGCAAGTCAGTCGTGGATATCAGCTTCCCTGAAATTGAAAAATTCGATAATTTGCCAGCCCCGATTGCCGAAGGCCCAACGGCAAATGTTTCAATCATGGAAGGCTGCAGCAAATATTGCAGTTTTTGTGTCGTTCCCTACACCCGCGGCGAGGAAATCAGCCGTCCGTTTGATGACGTACTAGCAGAAATTGCTAACCTCGCAGCCCAAGGTGTTGCCGAAGTCACGCTACTTGGGCAAAACGTCAATGATTACCGTGGCCCTATGCACGAAGGCGGCATCGCTGATCTTGCCTTACTGATCCATTACACCGCTGCCATCGACAGTATTGCACGAATTCGTTTTATGACGTCACACCCTCTCGCATTTTCAAATAATTTAATTCAAGCGTATGCCGACATTCCTAAACTGGCTAATCATTTACACTTACCCGTTCAAAGCGGTTCAGATCGAATCTTAGCTGCGATGAAACGTGGTTATACGGCGCTTGAATATAAATCTAAAATTCGCCGATTGCGTAAAGTGCGGCCGGATATTTCGATTACCTCAGATTTTATTATTGGGTTTCCCGGCGAAACCGAAGCCGATTTTGAAGATACTATGAATCTCATCCATGATATTGGTTTTGACAATTCATTCAGTTTTATTTACAGCCCTCGTCCCGGCACGCCCGCGGCACAATTACCTGATACCGTTTCCATGGAAGTAAAAAAACAACGTTTAGATATTTTACAAAATCGCATTTTTTTGAACACTAAACGTATCAGTGACGGCATGCTTGGCACAGAACAAACCATTTTAGTGACAGGACCTTCAAAAAGAGATCCCAACCGGCTATCCGGGCGTACCGAAAACAACCGCGTCGTCAACTTTGATGGCGCAACCGACCTGATAGGCCAAATGATTCAGGTTAAGATTACCGAAAGCCTACCTTATTCGTTGCGCGGCGAGCCTATCCGCAGCGTATCTTCGAGTACGATGAGTTTATCTCGTGAAAATAGCCCCGATTCCGCTATAATATAGATATGACAATGACTGATGAGGATCAAAGTAACCCTTGGAAACCACACGATATTCACAAGTTGTAGTATTAAGTCCCGAAGATAATCGGCGCTTGTTAAACCTTTGCGGCAGATTTGATGAACACATTCACCTCATCGAAGAACGTTTGAAAGTTGAAATAAAACAACGCGGTTATACGTTTTCAATCTTTGGCGAACTTCAAGCAGTTAAAAAAGCCTGCGAAACACTAGTGTATCTTTATCAAGAAGCAAAAAAACAAGCTGTCTTGGCTGCACATGAAATTCATCTTTACCTACAAACTTCGCAAAATAATACTCAAAGCGAAAAAGCTATTAATGTCGTACAGGATAAGCGTATGGAAATTAAAACAAAACGCGAAACCATTGTAGCGCGCGGTGAAAACCAAGTGCGTTACATTCAAAATATCATGCAGCATGATATTAATTTTGGCATTGGACCGGCCGGTACGGGCAAAACATTTTTGGCTGTTGCTTGCGCTGTGAATGCGCTTGAAGCAGAACGCGTTGCACGCATAATTCTCGTGCGCCCTATTGTTGAAGCGGGTGAAAAACTCGGGTTTTTACCGGGTGATCTTGCGCAAAAAGTTCATCCTTATTTACGTCCGCTATATGATGCGTTATATGAAATGCTTGGCTTTGATCCCGTCAATCAATTAATTGAACGTGACATTATTGAATTGGTACCACTGGCTTATATGCGCGGTCGTTCTTTAAATGATTCGTTTATTATTTTAGACGAAGGACAAAATACTACAGCTGAACAAATGAAAATGTTTTTAACTCGCATTGGTTTTAATTCAAAAGCGGTTATCACTGGCGACATTACTCAAATCGATTTAGCAAATCGTCGTGACTCTGGTTTGATTCACGCGATGGATGTATTGCATGGCGTTAAAGGAATTAGTTTCACGCAGTTTGAGCCGTGTGATGTGGTTCGTCACCCGCTGGTACAAAGCATAGTAGAAGCTTATGAGCGTTATAACAATAAACAAGGCAAATAATTTTTATGTTTGATATTACAATCCAACGAATTGTTGCCGCAAAAAATTCGCCAAGCTCAGTCAAATTAAAGCGTTTTGCAACAACAGCGTTAAAAAATAAAATTGCGGCATGTGAATTAACCATACGCATTGTAGATAAAAATGAAATAACTGAACTGAATAACACGTATCGTCATAAAAACAAACCTACCAACGTGTTGTCATTTCCGTTTGATATGCCAGATGAGTTAGACGAAGAAATTCCATTGCTGGGTGATATTGTTATTTGCGCTGACATTATCGAAGAAGAAGCAGGAGCGCAAGGAAAAACGGTTGAAGCGCATTGGGCTCATATGGTAGTGCATGGTGTATTGCATTTATTGGGTTTCGACCATGAAAAAAATGATGATGCTGAGCATATGGAAGCAGAAGAAATTAAAATTTTAGCGAGCCTTGGTTTTAGTAATCCCTATCAAGTTTGTGAAAAAGGTGAAAAAGAATGAGTGACGATATTGAAGCAGAACAAAAACAACGTTCTTGGTTTGAACGCTTAAGTAATTTACTCATTCGTGAACCTAAAGATCGTGCGCAGCTAATGGAAGTGCTGAGAGACGCAGAAGATCGTGACATTTTAAGTTCTGAAATGCTCAACATGATTGAAAGCGTTTTGCAAGTCTCCGAAATGCAAGTACGAGAAGTCATGGTGCCAAGATCGCAAATGGTGGTGATCGACCGCGACAGCACGTTGGAATCCATTTTACCGTTAGTGATTGAATCATCGCATTCACGTTTTCCTGTGGTGGATGATGACGATGTGATTGGTATTTTGTTAGCAAAAGATTTATTAAAATATGTTTTCAAAAAAGATACGCATGAATTTGTCATGTCTGAGATTTTTCGTCCTGCTATTTTCGTTCCACAAAGCAAGCGTTTAGACATTTTATTACGTGAATTTCGCGTCAATCGCAATCATATGGCCATAGTGATTGACGAGTATGGTCATGTAGCGGGTTTGGTAACGATTGAAGATGTGTTGGAACAAATCGTCGGCGACATCGAAGATGAATACGATATTGATGAAGATGATGATATTAAAAAACACGAAGACGGTTGTTACACTGTCAAAGCAATGACACCGATTGATGACTTCAATGAATATTTTGATACTGAATTTAGCGATGAAGAATTTGACACGATTGGTGGGCTGGTATTAAAAGGTTTTGGTCATTTGCCTAAACGCGGTGAAACAATTCGTATTGAGAATTATCTCTTTAAAGTATTGCATAGCGATAGTAGACGGATTCATTTGTTGGAAATTCGGAAAGATTAATCTACGCAATGGAAGGCGGCTTTTGTAGGGGCGAACCTGTGTGTTCGCCCTCTCTATCGAAGAAAATAATATTGCATATTTAGGCTGCAGGGCGAACACATAGGTTCGCCCCT
>JBDTIZ010000192.1:0-9250 GCA_039936115.1 Gammaproteobacteria bacterium | reverse complement strand
ACCAAAACGATGACCTTTCCTCCACGCGCCGTCGTACCGCGGCTTGTCCGCGGTATCCAGTCAACTTGGCTTAGGTTTTATTGCAGAGACAGAATTACTTAGAATACATACGCAAATTTTCTTCAATACGGTAATTAAGTGAATCCTCAGGAAACATACCCTCTTTATTTCGCTTACCCACTTTATGATTAGTTAAAAGCAAAATAGCCTGATCAAGTGTCTTAATTGGATAAATAAAGAATTTTTTAGCTTTAGCCGCTGCAACAACATCTTCTCTCAACATTAAATTTTTTTCATTAATAGCAGGTATCAAAACACCTTGTTGCCCATTTAAACCTTTAGCGACACAAATATCAAAAAATCCTTCGATTTTTTCATTGATGCCACCCACCGCTTGGACTTTTCCATGTTGATCGATTGAACCTGTTATTGCCAAATGTTGATTAATGGGAACACGTGCAATTGCCGATAATAAAGCACACAGCTCTCCAACAGAGGCACTATCGCCATCTGTCCAACAATAAATTTGTTCGAATGAAATACTGGCTGACAATGAAATCGCTCGACTACGCCAATAACGCGCAGCCAATAAATGTGAAATAATCAATCCCGCTTTCGAATGCATTGGACCTGCTAATTTTATTTCACGCTGAATATCAATAAACTTGCCTTTACCAAAATGCACTCTTGCAGTAACGCGAGTAGGATGACCGTAGGAAAAATTACCCACTTTACGAACTGATAGACAATTGACTTGGCCAACCACGTGGCCCTCTGTTTTAATGACCGTATAACCGCGAGTAATATCTTCTTGATAAAGCTCTCTTGATCTATCGATGCGATAGATTTGAGAGGCGAGTGCTATGTTAACATGCGAGGCATTCACTATTTTTCTATGGTTTTTGTTCGCCCAGTAATTAGATTCAATCACTAAATCTTTTATTAAGCTAATGTGCATAGATAATTTTTCTTGGTCTTCCGCTAATCGTGAACTGTAATCGATTATTTCAGCAATCGCTGAAGGATGAAACGCAAGTAATTTCTTTTGTGTGATGATTGATTCAATTAATCTAGCATAAGCATTAATATTCTTTTTGGTACGATCAATCATATCATCGTAATCGACTACGACTTTAAATAATTCCGCAAAATCATTATCATGCTGACATAACGAATAATAACTATTTCGCTCGCCAATTAAAATCACTTTGACTGACAAAGGAATAGGCTGAAGATCTAATGAAATGGGTTTAATTATATCCGCTGTGTGCTCAATTCCTTTGATTCGAATTTGATGACTATATAATGCATTTTTAAGCGCTTCCCATGCTTTTTGGTTTTTTTTAATTTTACGAGCATCAATAACAAGGTATCCATTATTGGCAAGATGCAAGGAGCCCGCTCGAATCAGAGTAAAATTCGTTGCGCTATGTTCTTGGCTTGAAGAATATTCAACTCTACAAATGAGATTAGTATAAGTCGGATTATCTTCATAGATGATAGGTGCGCCTTTCAAACCGCGGTTATCAACAAATAAATTCACTTTGTATTTTGTTAAACTGACATTTTCTAGTGAAAATGTTAATACATTTGTTTGCTCATCTAATTTAAGAAAATCCGTTGCATTTTCTAAAATATCAGCTTGGACTTGTTTTAAATAGATAATAATTTGTTTAAAGCGCTTATATTTAATTTTTAATTTTTTTATCAATGGCGCAATAACGAGTTTAGTTAATTTTAATTGTAATTTTCTTTCCTGATTATTTTTTTCTTTGATTAAATTGTGAAACTTGCTGGTCTTAATAATAGAGTCATCTTTTTGTTTTTTATCAAACTTATCATTAATTTTTTTTATTGAGTATTGATAAGCATCACTTTCAAGAAGAGCGCTGATGTTGATCGCTAATTCATAGACTAATATTCTCATTTCTTGCTGAAAGATAAATGCTTTTCCCGCAGGTAAAGAAATTGCAATTGGTTTTTGAGGTGTATCAAAATTATAGATATAACACCAATCACAAGGTGCTGATTTTTTCTTTGCATCAGCAGTTAAAATTCTACTGATTAAGGAGCGCTTACCAATGCCTGACGGGCCCATCGCAAAGATATTATAACCATCACTCTTAATTCCAATCCCAAAATTCAATGCTTCAATTGCTCTTTCCTGTCCGACTACAGCATGAAAGGATTTAATTTTATTGATCTCTGTAAAATTTAATTGCGAAGATTTTAACTTCATTCTGAGTGACTGATATGACAGAGGCTTGATTTTTTTACGCATTTATTTAAATCCTCAAAATGAGACGAAATTAATAAAAGCTAAAAAACTCAGAAACAGACTATATAGATAATATTATAGCGCATCTTTTGTAGCGCATTTTTCAAATTTAAACTTGTATTTTATGTGAGTAAATTCATTAGGATAAATAAACGATTATGTCACTTTGTTATTGGATAAGGCGTTCTTACCCAAGGAAACCATCGAAACATCACGCTGATTAGTTCTCTCATGGTTTTTGCGTGTTGAAAAAAACTGATTGCGCGCTGAATTAGAAGTAATAGGCTTAGCATCATCAGCAGGTAATTTTTCATTAACTAACTTACTCGTAGCCGCTCCCGAACAGGTTGCACCTAGCGCAGTGCATAACAATTTCGTAGTAATCACAACACTTCCAGTGACTGCGACATGTGTTGCAGCAGCTGCGTGTGCCGCTGCCACCAGCAGTGCATGCGCACTACCAATCGCTAATACAGCGATTGCAATACTCAAGCCGAAAAATCCACCGACAATCGCAGCAAGACCAATGGCAACAGCGATCAACGGTTTTCGTTGAACATAATGAAATAGCGTTCTAAATGAGTATGCAGCTTTCTTTGTAGTATTATGCTGGCCTTGTTGCACACTGACTTTATGGGTACTTAATTTTATTTTTTTCGATCGAGACATTCTGTAATGCAGAAGATCCGCGTTATGTTCATTCATACGTTGAATAATTCGCTGATCACGTAGCTTTTCAACACGATAAACATCATAGAGTGATTTGGCAGCAATAATAGCAGTCGCTACTGAAGCCGCAATCATAGTCACAAATAAAATGGCAGGTAAAGGAAAAAATATTAAGCTGGCAATCGTACCCGCGAGCGCAATAGGTAACAACACGCTTAAGATTTTTTTATGCTCCCGACAAAATCTTTTTCCGTTTTGAACATAACCCTTAAAGACTTCTTTCACTCTTTGCCATTTTTCTACACGAGCTTGAGAGTTTTTATAACGAGTATCGGTATGAATACCGTGAGCATAACTCGCTGCTGCTTTTAGAACATCAAGCACAAGAACATTAATTGAGATCAGAGAAATTGCAGTACTCGCGCCTATTTTTAATATTTCTTTTAAGGCTTTTTTTGCCTGAGCATTCACAGAAGCTAAATAAGCTAAACGAAGCAAGTAAAGTTCGTTTATTTTTATTAATAATTCAGTTGTTTGTGCGCATGAACTGGATTTTGTGTCATTGATTGCAAATAAAAATGTATCTTTGTATAAATTGATTTCTTCAAGGTTTTCAGCTTGGATAATTCGGTTAAATGTATTCATTAAAAATGTATTGCGTGAATTTTTTTTATCTTTTGAAATATTAGCAAGCAATAGGGATTCAATTGCCTGCACGCATTGATTTTCTAATTTTTTTTGTTTTTCTTGAAAGGAAATCATCTCCCACTCTGCATTTACGGGATTTGCATGGTTAGGCATGCGATGATTTGATGCATCTTTTCTGATTATGTTGTTCATAATTATCAACTTGTTACGTTAATTATAAAATTTTTTGTCTTTTAAATATTAGCATATTGGAGTGGGCAGGATAATGACGAGGAGATGACGGTTTTGTCATGTCAGAGGCGTAAGCTCTTGCCCATGCTTTTGTAGGGGCGAACCTATGTGTTTGCCCAGCGGCGCTAATTCGAAGTTTAGCAAGGGCGACCACATAGGTTCGCCCCTACAAAAGCATTCTGTTTTAAAGAGAGATCCATCTTTACAAATGCAAAGACAATTTCTTTTTACCCGATATAATCCGATAAATCCCAATCAAACTAATCGCAACCCAAGCAATCTCAATCACAAATGACGATAAGTTCCAATAGAATATAAGCGAATACAATATAAGTAACGCGCCTAATAAGTTATAAATTTGGTAAATCATGCTATCTGAAAGCCAACGGCCCGTGCTTAGAAAAAAATACGCGATCAAAAGTAATAGCACACCCAGCAAACCGACAGGATTCGCGAGTAAAAATAAAAAATCATACATTTTCTAAGGCCTCATTTATGACATCAATATTCGCATTAACACGATGCGCGTTTTCACTTAAATAGCGGCGCCACAATCTTGCGCCTTTCTGACCTTGATACAAACCAAATATATGCCGTGTCATGCTGGATAATTTTATATTATTTTTCAATTGTTCTTCAACGTAGGGAATGAATTGTTCAATCACTTCATGCCGTGTTAATACATTTTCTGCAAAAAAATATTTTTCAATTTCAGCTAAAAAATAAGGATTTGAATAAGCCTCTCGACCAATCATGACCCCATCAACATATTTTAAATGCTCTTCAATATCTGAAATGTTTTTTATTCCACCATTCATAACAATTGAAAGTGCCGGATATTCTTGTTTAATATCCCTCACTAAATCATATCGCAATGGCGGAATTTCACGATTTTGTTTCGGACTCAATCCATTCAGCCAGGCTTTACGTGCATGAACAATAAATACATTACAGCCAGCACTCGAAACGGTTTTGATAAATTCCACTAATTCGCCATACGAATCTTGATTATCCACACCAATACGGCATTTGATTGTCACTGGGATTTTTACAACTGCACGCATGGCCGCAACACAGTCAGCAACCAAATTAGGTTCAAGCATTAAACAAGCACCGAAACGACCGGCTTTCACGCGGTCACTAGGACAACCCACGTTGAGATTGATTTCATCATAACCAAATTCTTCTCCTATCTGTGCGCATATAGCAAGCTTAGCCGGTTCGCTGCCACCGAGTTGCAGTGCAATAGGATGTTCTAGCGGATGGAAGGTTAGAAAACGATTTCTATCGCCATGGATGAGCGCGCCTGTTGTTACCATTTCGGTATAGAGCAATACATTCGGCGCAATCAAACGCAAAAAATATCGATCATGACGATCAGTCCAATCCATCATGGGAGCAATTGAAATACGACGATTTAGCATGACTGTTTTAAATCTCTAGACAGTGCACAGGCTTTACAGAACTCCATTGTTTACAGCCTGGGCATAACCAATGTAGAGTTTTCCCTGAAAAGCCGCACGAAATGCATTGATAATCTGGTTTATCTGACAATAATTTTTTAGTTAAATTTTGCAGAATAGTCAGATCATCACGCGCTTGCCCTTCTGTACTCGACATATGTAAATTAATAAATAAATGTAATCCTCTGAGTGTTGGATAACGGCGAACATAATCAGCAACAAATTTTGCTGCTACCTTATCCCCTTTCCACTTACGGATTCGTTCCGATAAAATTAAAACAACAGGAATGCGCGGATGTTCATCGAGCATTTTCATCAAGTAACCAACTAATTTTTCTTCTTCGTTTAATTCTTCATAACACGATGCTAAGCCATCAATCGCTTCAGATAAATAATCTGGATTTTGTCCCTTAATTCTTTTTAGTGCTTTGACCGCGGCTTTGTAATCATTTTTCTGCATATCAACTCGCGCTTGCAATAAACTTGCGCGCACGCAATTTTGATCGGCATCCAATGCCTGGCGTAAATATTGATTAGCTGACTCACCTAAACTCTTAGAAAATGCCATGTCTGCCAATTCACAATAATAATGCGCAATCGTTGGCTGCATGTTTTTCTTGGTGGCGGCTTCTAATTTATACGCGGTTTGAATTGCATTTTCCCAAGCTTTTTCTTGTTGATAAATATCTAATAAAGCACGAAGCGCTGACACAGAGTATTCTTTAATGCCGACCACATCTAAAAAAATACGTTCTGCTCTATCCAACACGCCTGCACTAAAATAATCTTGCCCTAATTCATACAACGATTGTTCTCGATAAGTCTTGTCCAGTTGTGGGCGTGCAATCAAATTTTGATGGATGCGAATCGCACGATCCACTTCACCACGACGCCGAAATAATTTACCCACTGCGAGATGGGTTTCGACGGTATTGCTATCAACCTCAAGCATTTTAATAAAGATATCAACCGCCTTATCGGGTTCTTCATTCAACAAGAAGTTTAACCCGACCAGGTAATCGCGTGGTAAATTATGTTTTTGGGCAATAAAACGACTTTGACGTGATTGGTAACCTAAGCACCAAGCGCCAAAAACTGCCGCAGAAATTAATATTAACCACCACATACCCATTAATGCCTATCCTGCAATGGAATGACTCGTAAATTTTGTACTTCTTTCTCAGCGATTTTCAAGCGTTGCTTTAAGCCATAATTCTTAATTTTTACCTTCAGCAATAGCCAGCCGCCGACTAATAAACCTAAAAAACAACCTAATGCAAAAACTAATACTAATAAAAGTGATAAAGGTAAATCTTTTTGTCCCAAATAATAATGCACGGTCACAACATCCGGATTCAGTGCTGCAAACGTGACGCCTATCAATATAATAATTAGCAACAGTAAAAACGTTATTATACGCAATATTGACTCCTGTAAATGCAGAATCTTATGATCAGCACGGCTTGGTAATGTGACCGATCATAAACCGATTTGGGATGGTTTTCCAGAGAACTTAAGCTGCATCAGTGGTAACTTAAAAACCCACCTCTCCCCAACCCTCTCCTCCCACCAAAAACGTGGGCGGAGAGGGAGCTTTTTTAGGAGAAATGACTGAGATAGGCTGGAGAGGAGGGCTCTTACCCTTAATCCACCTCAAAACCCCCATAAATATTACAAAAAAAAACGGCATCAACTCAAAAGTTGATGCCGTTACTAGTGATTCAGACAAGCTATTTTATGTTGAAGACACAGCGAACCGTGTCTCTACATTTTTATTCTTTGTCCTGGTCGCTACCCATTTTTACTTTAAAGAGGTCACCCAATGTCGTCTTAAGAGGAGCGGCATCAGCAGCTTTTTCTTTCTTCTTCGCAGCTGTTGCGCGCGGCTTCTTCGCCGGAGCATCTTTGGACTTCATGGAAAGTGTAATAGTATGCGTTTTACGATCTGTGCCGGTAATCTTGGCTTCGATTGTATCGCCAACATTCAAGCGTGTGCGCGCATCTTCTACTTTCTCCTGAGCAATTTCAGAAGCACGTAAAGAGCCATGCACATTTTCAGCCAGTTCAATCACCGCAGATTTCGCATCAACTTCAATAACTTTACCTGTTACAACACTGCCTTTTTCGTTTTCGTTCAGGTAATTAGCAATTGGATCATCCGCTAATTGTTTCAACCCTAAGGAAATACGTTCACGTTCAGCGTCTATGGTTAAAATAACGGTTTCTAGTTCATCATTTTTTTGGAATTTACGAATCGCTTCTTCACCAGCAGCTTCATTCCAAGAAATATCTGACAAGTGAATAAGACCGTCAATGCCACCATCCAATCCGATGAAGATACCGAAATCAGTAATCGATTTGATTTTACCGGAGATCTTGTCACCTTTTTGATGATGTGTTGCAAATTCTTCCCATGGATTCGCGGTGCATTGCTTCAAGCCAAGTGAGATACGACGACGTTCGCCATCAATATCCAACACAACAACTTCAACTTCCTGACCTAAGTGCACTACTTTGTTAGGATTAACGTTTTTGTTTGTCCAATCCATTTCAGAAACGTGTACTAAGCCTTCGATGCCTTCTTCAATTTCAACAAAGCAACCGTAATCGGTGATGTTGGTGACATTTCCGCTTAAACGTTTGCCGATTGGGTAACGATGGCTAATGTCAGCCCATGGATCTTCGCCAAGTTGTTTTAAGCCTAATGAAACACGCGCATTGTCACGATCGAATTTCAAGATTTTCACTTTGATTTCGTCGCCAATAGCTAAAATTTCATTTGGATGCTTGATGCGTTTCCATGACATATCTGTGATATGTAGCAAACCATCGATTCCGCCCAGGTCAATAAATGCGCCGTAGTCGGTGAGGTTTTTAACGATACCTTTTACTTCATCGCCTTCATGCAATTTTTCTAAGAGTGCTTCGCGCTCAACGCTGTTCTCAGCTTCCATCGCTTGACGACGTGACACAACGATATTGTTGCGTTTAGCATCAATTTTAATAACTTTGAAATCAAATTCTTTGCCTTCCAGGGAGTCTGGATCACGCACTGGTTTTACATCCACTAGTGAACCCGGCAAGAAAGCACGAATCTTGTTGATTTCGACGGTGAATCCGCCTTTGACGCGGCCTTGAATAACACCACGAACAATTTCTTTCTTTTCGTAAGCTTCTTCTAAATCGATCCAAGCTTCCAAACGTTTTGCACGTTCACGTGATAAACGTGTTGTGCCAAATCCATCTTCAACGGTTTCAAGCGCCACTCTGACTTTATCGCCGACAGCGACTTCGAGCTTGCCGTTTTCATCATAGAATTGTTCAATTGGAATAATTGATTCGGATTTTAACCCAGCACTGACTACTACATTATCAGAGTCAATACGAATAATGGTTCCACTGATAACAGCGCCTGGTACCATAGGGGTTTCATTTAGGCTTTCTTCAAATAATTGCGCGAAACTTTCGGTCATACATTTATTTCCTAGATCATTTAAGATCAATAAAAACAACTGGTTAAATTAATAAAACGACTCCTACCTGTATAAATGACAGATAAAATATCGTGCCTAACATCCGTGAGATTAAAACTAAAACGAGGTAATAGTTGGTGATCTCGACGGTCAATCTTCCTTTGCGTCTTTATAACGCAGGGAAAACTTTTCTTACTTCCGACAGAACACGTTCAACAACTTGCAAAATACTCAGTTGATCGGTGTCGATGATTACTGCATCATCTGCCGGCCTTAAAGGGGCTACAGTCCGCTCCCTATCACGTTTGTCACGTTCTCGGAGCTCTTCGATAAGGTCGCTAAGGTTAACATCAATGCCTTTTTCCTTCAACTGATTATGGCGGCGACGTGCTCGCACCTCAGCACTCGCTGTCAGGAAGATTTTGACATCCGCATCAGGGAATACGATTGTGCCCATATCACGACCGTCGGTCGCCAAACCTGGGGCA
>JBDTIZ010000191.1:0-4813 GCA_039936115.1 Gammaproteobacteria bacterium | reverse complement strand
TATCATCCAACAAATCAACAGGATGCTTTATTTAACATGAGTGGCAAACAAATTCTGTGTGTTGATGATAATTTACATAATGCTAATCTAGTGAGTGCATTATTTGCAAATACGCATGCCAATATTGTAATTGCGCATGATGGTCTTGAGGCATTGCAGTGTACGCAAAGCACCAAATTTGATCTTATCCTCATGGATTTACGAATGCCAAAGATGGATGGTATTGAAGCGGTGCAACACATTCGTGCTGCTGATAATTTCAATGCAACGACACCTGTAATTGCAGTATCAGCGCACATCTCACCTCATGAGTACAAAAATTTAATCGCACAAGGTTTTAATGATTACCTCGTGAAACCCGTTTTGAAAAACCTATTATTGAAAACTGTCAAAAAATGGCTGCAAGAAAAAAAATACCAGACGCCGTCAACTTATCCCACTACAACACAAAAAATAAACTCTACAGATGATAATGACTTACCCGTTATTGATTGGGAGCTGGGTTTGAAGCTTGCTGGCAACAAACGTGAACTTGCTGAGGAAATGCTGCAATTGCTAATCGCAAGCTTGCCTACTGAGTTAGCAATTATTAAACAATCACAAGAAAACAATGATCGGAATGAGTTATTGCAACGTTTGCATAAACTTCATGGTGCGCTGTGTTACTGTGGCGCACCTAGATTAAAAAAAGCGATTGGCGCATTGGAGACTGCTTTGAAAAAATCTAATATTGAAGCTGTATCTGAATTATTTGTGTTGTTTGAATATGAGTGTGAATTGCTGGTTAAAGCTATGCAAACACATACGGTTCGCTAAAACTACTTTTGTGATTGTCCACAAGCTGTATATGCGCTCACCTAAGCATGCGAAAGATGTTACATAATTCCCTCATCGTTGCTCTTACCCATGCTTTTGTAGGAGCGAACCTATGTGTTCGCCCAGCGGCGCCAATTCGAAGTTTAGCAAGAGCGAACACATAGGTTCGCCCCTACAAAAGCATAAAAAAACATCATTAGCATGCTTAGGTTAGCGCTTATGCGGACAAGTCGCGGGACGACGGCGGATTGCAAGGTTATTGAAATTTTCTAGAAGCCGTCGTACCGCGGCTTGTCCGCGGTATCCAGTCAATTTGGCTTAGGTTTTAATTATGCAAATACTGCGTCGCTACTGCTAAAACAACTCTTCTACAAAAATCGCCAAATCTTCCTCAGTTTTCCCCTCACCCATCACTTGACCCTGTTCCAAATTTTTAAAATCCCAACGATTGCGATCCATCAATTGACTGAGTTTCACACTCGTTAATGCATGCAACATATTGCTGGGAATTTTCGGATTATCTTTCGCCAGTTGTTCTATTAACAACTTCACCCGTTGGCGCACTAGATTTTCTTGCGAGCCACATAAAGTGCAAGGAATAATCGGATAGGCTTGTTCTTTTGCATAAGCAATAATGTCGGTTTCCTGACAATACGCCAAAGGTCGAATCACAATGTGACGCTTGCTATCGCTTAATAATTTAGGCGGCATAGAGCGAATCTCGCCGTTGTAAAGTATCGACATCAATAAAGTCCGGATCATATCATCGCGATGATGACCCAAAGCAATTTTGTTAAAACCATGATCTTCTGCGTAACGATAAATAATGCCACGCCGTAAACGTGAGCATAACGAGCAATAGGTTTTACCTTCTGGAATTTTATCTTTGACGATTGAATACGTATCTTCTTTTAATACTTGATACGGAATTTCACGTTTCTCTAACCAAGCCCGCAAACCACTATCATCCCAGCCTGGTTGCGATTGATCGAGCGTAAACGCAAAAATTCGAAATTTATTATTAGTTCGACGTTGCAACAAATGCAAAATACGCACCAAGGTATACGAATCTTTTCCACCCGATAAGCAAACCATCACACGATCGCCAGTTTGAATCATATTAAAATCAGCAATCGCTTTACCCGTGTAATGCAATAATTTTTTTTCAACCGCAGACTCTTTTGACAAAACTATACCCTCTTAAACTGCTATCACATCAATATGCGACGCATTATAACACTTTAAATTTTTCTAGATAGAGAAGCGATAAGTCTATCGAAATCGACCTATTCGAACATCCGCCTGACGTAGATCCCACTCAAATTGCTGGCTTTCAAAATAACGAAACTCGAGCAATCGCGCTTCAGCTATTGCATCGTTTGCATGTTCGCCAACCACACCAGGGTGACACATGATAATTCCCATGGGGGCACTATTTGCCAAAAATTGCGGAAAAATACGTGAATAATGAATAGAGTGTGCGAATTGATAAATTCCGGAAAAAGATGAATTGTGCGGAATCTTACGTTTGACTAATTCTTTTTTGAAAGTTGCAGCGCCTAACAATTGGATAATCATGCTCTTGATATAGTTACGATTTTTGACTCGGAAAAAAACTTTAGGGTCATGTACACAGCGCACATAAGAACCTGCCTGTCTTAAACGTTGCTCATAGACTTTTAATACAACTTGTCGAATGACCGGTAGTTGATGCACGTGCTGATGTCCATCTATAAAATCAGGCAATCGACCGAGCGCTAACTCAAATTCATCAAGCTGGGCATTAAGCTCCGCCTCAATAGCTTTAGCATTAAGCAGCCGCCAATAAGCCCGAACCAACAATTTAGACAGCGACATGAAACTATGTGCTTTTTTTAAAGCATCCGAAAGGGGCTTGCCTTCCGTCAAATTAAAGTGCAATCCAATATCAACTTGATTTATAAAAGGTTTTAACTTTGCAGAATGAGCGCGCCAAAACGCACTCGTTGTCAGACAGCTTGTCGCTGACAAACGATTTTTTTCGAGTAATGCAATAATCGCTTGAGAAATGGACTCATTTTGCCCATAATCGTCGGCGCAAAGGATAATCTTTTTCATACTGAAAGTAATGTACGGGAATCAACGCGTGTTATCAATAAGCAAAGCAAAATTTACACAATCCTGGCTGAGTGATCTTATCTTTCTAACCTTAGTGTTAGGGGTCTTCTACTCGCTATGGATAGGCGGTCATGCGTTATTTACACCTGATGAAGGGCGCTACTCGGAAGTCGCGCGTGAAATGGTTGTGACGGGTGACTACATAACGCCGCGATTAAATGGCGTAGCTTTCTTGGATAAACCGGTATTGTATTACTGGCTCCAAGCCTCTGCCATTAAACTATTTGGTTTGAAAGAATGGGCATTGCGCTTTTGGCCAGCGTGTATTGGCATTCTGGGTTGCTTGATGACTTATTCAGCCGGACGATTTTTATTTAACCGTCGAACAGGTATTTTATCTGCTGTTATTTTAGCGACGAGTCCGCTTTATTATGGGGCAGCACATTATGCAAACCTTGATTTGGAAGTGGCCGCACTCATCAGTATTACCTTATTCTTTTCTGTACTTGCATTACAAACGACTTCGCATCGCAACCGCAGACTGTTTTTTATTCTGGCTTATGTTTTTTGCAGTCTCGCTGCTTTGACTAAAGGTTTAATTGGAATTGTGTTTCCGGCAATGATTATTGGCATGTGGATTATGTTATTAAATCGTTGGAGCATGCTAAAACACATGCGTCTCATCACCGGATTAATTATTTTTGCGGCTATTACAATTCCCTGGTATTTCCTCGTTCAACAAGCGAACCCTGAATTTTTACATTTTTTCTTTGTGACTCAGCAATTCTCGCGTTTTCTCACTAAAGGTGATTTCAATAATCAAACTGCTGTTTGGTTTTATATACCGATTGTGATTGCAGGTTTTTTCCCATGGTCTATTTTTGCGATTCAAGCTGTCGCTAACAGTATCAAAAACGTATGGAAAAACCGCGAACAGCACTCAAGTCAATTATTTTTCGTATTATGGTTTTTTCTGATTTTTATTTTCTTTTCTATTCCAAAATCAAAAACCGTTGGTTACATTTTACCTATTTTTCCAGCTCTTTCATTGATAGTGGGTAATTATTTAGATGGATTATGGAACAAAAGTCGTACAAAAGGTTTTGCTATTGGTGTTGGAGTATTCATATTGTTCTCCATCAGTATCGCCGCAATAGCGCTTGCTAGCCCCCATATCGCGGCATTTAAAATTACCCGAGAACAAATTCCTTTTTTAAGCTTTACTGCATGCACTTTTTTGTTGGCTGGTGCCAGCGCGTATCAATTCTTACGAAATAAAGCATTCACAGATATCATTATTTGTCTTGCTTCAACAGCTGTTATTGGTTTATTAACTTTATCAGCAAGTACATCTGTCATTAATGACAACACAATTAAACCTGTTGCATTACAACTTAAACCTAAATTAGTCCCTTCCGATGAAGTCGTTGCATATTATAAATATTATCAAGATTTACCTATCTATCTCGAACGACGTATCACTATTGTTGCCGACTGGAAATCACCTGATATTATTAAAAAAGATAATTGGGTACGCGAACTCTGGTTTGGAATGCCGTTTCAAAATACCAATGATTGGTTAATTGATGAGACAGCATTTTGGAAGCGATGGAATAGTGATAAGCGATTATTTGTTTTATTGAACGAAAGTAATTATGCGACGTTTATGGCTAAAGCAAATAATCGTGTGAAGCAGTTTGGTGTTTATAATGATGTGGTTTGGGTGAGTAATCGGTCGTGAGGCTTATTGTAACGTAGGGCGAACCTCCGCGTCATGGACTACGAGCTAAGGAAACTCACTGCCACCCGATCTATCGAACTGTCACCCCGCACCTTACCTTTGTCACCCCGCACCTTACCTTTGTCACCCCGCACTTGTTGCGGGGTCCGGGCTTTAAAT
>JBDTIZ010000190.1:0-9800 GCA_039936115.1 Gammaproteobacteria bacterium | reverse complement strand
ATGGCCAATTGCATTTTGATGGTGGATTATTGAATAATTTACCTGCGGATGTGATGAAAAATTTATTAGGCCCTGAGAGTAAAATCATCGCTTCTAAGCTCTCCAATCCAGATGTTGATAAAAGAGTTTATGATTTTCCTCCGGCGTTAAGTATCAAAGAAACTTTATTACATAAATTGAGATTAGGATATAAAGCCTACAGTTTTCCGAGTTATCTTGATATGTTTATAAATTCGTTATTATTAGGATCATCACAAAAAGAAGAAGATAATGGTGCTATTGCTGATTTATTAATAAACCCAAACTTATTTAAATTTAAAAGCATTTCTGTCGTTAAACAAGAAAATGAATTAATTGATATAGGTTATCAAGAGACCTTGAAAATTTTAGCAAGCAGCAAAGAAAAATATTTTTGGAAGTAGTGGGAGGTTTATACCGTATTTTCTAATGATGTTTTGCCATAATGAATATCAAATGGATTTGATTTATAACCAAGCTACAAAGGAGTGAGCATATTCATGTGGCAGAATAGATACCCGCGTGGATAAAATGTAAGGTTCTGTAACATATACTCCCAACACTTAAGACAGATCAAAGCTTCTACTGTTGCATTATAGTGAGTAAAAATATACTATTACCCACTTTGAAATGGGGTCCTCTATGTTGTTTCCACCGAAAAAAATACAAAATGGGCAGCTTACTATATGCATGCCTGGCCCACAGAATTTAAATCCTTCAGAGAGGTCTTCAAAAACTTCTTTTCTTTTATCTACGGGTATTTTTTCGATATTAAATAAAAAATAGAGTACTTCAATACTCCCTTTTGCAGAACTAAAAAATTCGCTTGATTGAGTACCTGTAAGGATTTCTGCAAAAAAAAATCTTCGCGAATGCGGCTAATACCTGCTAATGCTGATTTGGGTATTCCATGAAACAAACAAGCTTGATGAACAGGTGCAAGAAAGATTTATTACTTTATAATATGATAATATTTTCTTGGACGAATTGCTTAAGCGACTTTCTGAATGAACGTGATGTAATAAAAGAAATTGGTATTGAAGAATATTATTCCATGGATGGAATAAAAAAAGGCATGGCGATAGATAAAGTTAAAGGCGTTACATGACTGAATTTAAAGAAAATGGGCTTGAGCATATCAAAATTGAGTATAAAAATTTGGTAAAACAACTATTCTGAAAAAGACAGTTATCCACAAAATTAAGCGGGGGAACTGAAACTATCAGAAACTTGGTATAATAAAAGTTGCACTTCGAGCCAGTTTCTTCAGCGGATAAGATATTTCCAGTAAAATTCCTTATCGGCACATGAATTTATCATTTTAAATCATAATCATACGTGAATTTTTCAATTTAAGCACAAAAGCTACTATTATTTTAAGCTGAAGCCTGTATTTGTTAAGAACAAATGCCTATACAATACTAGTTCATTAAAACGGTCATTTTAATGGACTTATAAATACATCTGAAATACAACCCGAGGTACAGCATGTCATCCGTCAGATTACACTTATTAACTAACCCTAAATTTTTGGGCGAAAAAAACCAGGCATTAGGGGAACTAAGCGTAACCCGTCAAAATTTCCGTAAGTACAAATTCATGAACATTGCGTAGATTAGAAAATCTCTGACTAAATAGTAAGGTTAACAACAATGAGAAAAATAAAATTTTTATTAGTAGATTATGATGATTTGATCGACATATTTTTTTCTACTATATTTGACGATCATAATTATATTGGTAAAGAGTCGAAGGTTGCATATGTAAGACTCATGTTGAAAGCAATGTTGAAGCAATATACCGAGTCTGCTGATTTAGTCATTGTCGGTGATGCTTCAATGAGGCAATCAGCTGGGCATGATGTAGCTTGTTGTTCTCTACTCAAGAATGGTCTCTTTTTTGTTAATGTACCCGCATGGTGCAAGGAAAATGGATGGATTTTCAGTGAGTATACGTTGAATGATTATCAAGCGAATATTGAAATGATAGAACCTGGAAAAAAAGGTGTTTCTATCTATGACTCCACAGCATACCAAACATTTTCAGGAAGTACCTCTGGTGACAAGATAATGATTATGAATATGCATATTGAATGTGCATTAAAATTTTTTTCTAAGGATGAAGTAACATTTCTTTATATAGATGATGATGGCTCTAATGAAATTTTAGAACCTGTTGCAAAGCATTTAAATACAAAATTTAAAGCTAAGCCTTTACCCGTTGGATGGAAATTTGATATTATAAAATTTGATCGAATTGATTATATTTTTAATGGTGGAAATATTATTAACCAGTTAAAATATGTTTTTCCCGATCCTTGTTCTGAGAAAGAAGCCAAAATCGACACACAGCAAAAAAACAATGTTTTCGCCAAAAGACAATCTACAACATCATCATGCTTATTTGTTATTCCAAAGAAAAATGATTCAGCGGCTACACAGCAGGTTTCGGACATGTCATCCAGTTCAAAAGGCCCCGCGGCAGAAAACATCCGATGAATTGGGAAACTTTCTCAAGGATTTTAAAGAAAATTAATTTCCCTGAACGCTGGAAAACAGTATCAATGTTCCAATACTCGTGAATGGACTGGGGAGTCTGGATTTATTGGGAGCCCATTGCCTTAGTTGGGCACGATGCGGTTCTGAGAGGTCTCCAGTGCAAGAACCCCCAAAAGTGCCGAATCTGAGTTAGGCAATTTTACAAAATAGAAGCATTTGTGGATAAACTTATGCTCTTTTTGTTGTCAGCAAATGATTCCCTTGATCTTCTAAATCAAGATTTAACCCTGCACAAAGCCGCGCTACTTGATTCCCCCTTTCTTGCGAAGCAATCTGTTCATATGATTTAAAGAAACGATCATGACTAAGTAAAGTTGAAGCTCTTTGTAATTGGTTATTTCTTACTTGAAGATCTTGTTGAGTAGCTCTTTCGCTTAAAAATGACCAAGCTAATGTAGCAGAAATTAATCCGGCACCTGCTGAAATTATTATGCTTTGAGTCTCATAATAAAAAAGAAGAGCTGTAAGGATGCCTATCGCGACACTCTGTTTTATAATTTTTGGAATTTGATCCGATATAGGTCCATATTTGAAACTATATGGTTCTGGTTTTTGTGATTCAATAATCATTCGCATTTGTTTCCATTCTTCTGCGGAAAGATTGTTTAAAACTTTACATAATTGATCGAGGGTTGAAAATCCATAAACCAGAATTCCATTTTTAACATATTCTTCAGATGCGTGTTGTAAGCAAAATTGTTTATAGTCTTCTGCTTTCATTTTCCTATTAGTTGTCAGAGTAAATTGTTTTTTTAATTCAGTCTCAAAAACAGGTCGTACTTTATCCGCATAATAAATTGCAGAACCCGTATTTGTAATGAAACGCCGGCCAACTGCACGTTCTAAAGAAAGTGGCGCACACCATTTTGTTTTATCAAAAGCTGTTTGATTTTCCTGGTTTCGTTGAGGTAAATCAGCACCATATTGGATAAGATACTCTGCAACCTCCTTATGAAAGGTTCCAAAATTACTGTTATGAAAAGGGAAAGAATCACCTTGAGTTACTTGATGTAATGCCGTATTTCCATGAAAATCTTTTGCGTTGATATCTGTTAATCTAACCTCAACTAAATATTTAACTAAATCAATATGACCATGGAATGCAGAGATACCAAGAAGAGTTTTGCCATTAGAAGGATTTTTTTCTTTAAACTGAATAGGCGAATCGATATTAGAAAAAATATTCAGTTCAAGTAGTTCATGTATTTCTGCCAGCATATCAAATTCAGAAGCTGTAATAACTAATACCTGAGTCAAATCATTTATATTTTCATATTTCGATTCTTCTGCCTTAGTAACGGATCGATCAATATCCTTAATAATTTCATCAATACATGGTCGATATGGAGCATGCTTAAATAACTTATCTAGATATAAATCATCTTGTAATTTGATTTTGATTTTTTCAGCAATTGCTTTAACTCTACCAATCATAAATGTTTCCTTTTATTAGAGAAGCGTCACATTCCTAGACGTGAGGGAGTGTACTCTTGATTAGCTTCTTTCAAAAATTTATTATAAATACAATAGAACATAGCTATCACAAATATAAGTTGAATAATCTTCGATTCATTAAGATACTTGCCCGTAATGCGTTCCGGACTATGATCTTTTACTGATAAAACGCTTTTATCATCACTTACTTTTGCTTCACCGCATAAATTTTGATGATAGCGATTTAAATAAGCTTTTCCATCTGGTTTAGTAAAAATAGTGTTCCTTAAATGTATTGATCGCTGCTTGGAACCATAAAATTTTTGTCTTCCTAAAAGATCCTCATAGAGATTTTTTAGAGTTTTACTTTTATTGATAGAATCATGTTCTAAATCCGTTAAGAATTTCATCTGGCTGCCAAACTTAACTCGGGTTAAGGGGTTGTGTGGAGGAATCTCCAGAAGTGGCCGGTTTTTAATTTGCAGTATAAATCGTGCTGTTTTCCGAAGTTTCTTCTCTAGCAATTCAATTAAATTTGTAAAATCAATGTACTCTAATGATCATTAAAATGGAATCGGCCACTTCTGGAGATTCCTCCACATAACCCCCATCAGGAATTTGTCACCAGTTGCTTGGACACATGCCAATTTTCAAGGGCGGTACGATTTTTTGTCATCACATGAAACCATCGATATTGATACTTGGCTTGATAAAATATTGGTTAACGAATCGGATTTTAAAAATAAATAGGAAAGACTATTTTTCGATCAGGCTCTTTGGAGGGGCTTTGTAAAACTCCCCTTATTTATCAATTCGTTAATGTTGAATTGTCAACAGCCCCTAATACTAAGTTTCTTTTATTTAACCAATTATAAAACGATGGTCGAATTATATCGTAAATCTTTCTTAATATCCGTCTTATACCGTGGGGCAGAAAAACAGTAAATAAATAGATAAAATTATTAAAGCGAGTACAATTCAGAGTTCCATTGCCCAAATAAAATTAACTGTCAATATGCCAAAAATACTTTCAAACAATATTTCGCTTTATTATCAAGTAAATGGGAAAGGCTATCCCCTTATTTTAATTAGTGGCTTGAATGGAGACCATCAAAGCGTCTGGCCTGATTCTGTGGTGTCTGCATTAGCTAAGCACTTTCAAGTTATACAATTTGATCATCGTGGAGTAGGTAAATCCGACCAGCCTGATATTCCCTACAGCATAGAGATGATGGCAGATGATGTGGCAGGTTTAATGGAAGCATTACAAGTTAAGAAGGCACACTTAATCGGTTATTCCATGGGTGGGCAAATTGCAGCGAAATTTGCAGTGAAATATCCGGATAAAATCAATAAAATGATTGGCTGTGTTTGTTATCCAAATATAAACACGCATGTACAATTACTTATAGAAACTCTAATCGAGTTACATGAATTAAATTTGGCAGATAGTCTGATTGAAAAAGTAGGGTTGCCATGGATTTTCTCAGATCAATTTCTAGAAAAGAATTTTGCTTCGCCGAAAAAACCAGATCAAAAGTCACAGCCAAAATCATTAATAGGCCTTAAACGCCACTTTGGTGCCCAAAAGACATTTAAATCAGAAGCTGAATGTTTCAAAAATATTAAAATTCCTACTCTATTTATTGCTGGGGATGAAGATAGGATTTGCCCACCTGCTGAGGTTAAGAAATTCGCAGATTTAATTCCTAACTCCACAATGGTTATTTTGCCTCAAGCTGGACATCTACTTTCATTGGAACACCCAAATAAACTTACACACCTTATATGTGATTTCCTGATCAAAAAAAAATCTGCTGTTAGATAAAAAGGGTTATAAATAATGAAACGCAAAATTAAATTTATCCTGCTAATTGTTTTTATGATCTGTACCACCGCAGTATTTTCTTCGCAAGAATTAACGACCAAAGAAACCTATGAACTTAAAGATCTTGCTAATCCATTACAAGGGGTTGATCCCAAAATTCCTGATGATAGTGACCTTGCTGCATTAGATAAAGTAATTGGTAATGCTAAAGTCGTTGGCTTAGGTGAGGGCACTCATGGAACACATGAATTTTTTCAAATGAAACATCGAATGGTGCAATATCTTGTCCAGAAAAAAGGATTCACTATTTTTGCTATTGAAGGGTCTATGCCGCAAGCAGATCTTTTGAATGATTATATACTTAATGGGAAAGGCAATCCTCAAAAATTGATTGCTGGTATGGGATATTGGACGTGGTATACCAATGAAGTACTAGCAATGATTGAATGGATGGGTGAATATAATCAAACAGCGGAGAAAAAAATTAAATTTGTGGGCTTTGATATGGTATTACCACCTAATACCTATGAAAAAAATATTACTGACCCAATGATTGAAGCAGGTAAAGAAGATGAATCAGAAGTAGTAAATCAGATTATCACTGATGTTGGTCCGGTTACTCAAAAAACACAAGAATACTATTCTGAAAGGTCAAAAACAGAAGCTTTAGAGGAAAATGCTTATAAAAATTATTCGCAATTGTTGTCTGCTTTAAAGACAAAACATTTACCTGATGCTGTATTTAATATGGAAGCGACTGCATTAAAGCTTAATTTCAATAAGGAAATACAAAAAATTCAAGATCAATTTAATCAGCTAGCAAAATCGATCAAAGATGAAGATACTATATTAGTTCAGTCGCTCAATACGCGAATTGATGCTTTAGTTAATGATGTTGTTAGCAATAAAAATTTTTTTGTAAGCAAAATTGGCTGTGATAAATATGAAGTGATGTTAGAAAATATCCAACTTATAAAAGAGTATTTGCAACTTGAAGCCGCATTAGAAAATTCTGATCGCACTCGTGATAAACTAATGGCTAAAAATATTTTATGGATAGTACAGCAAAACCCTAATGATAAATTTATATTGTGGGCGCATAATGGCCATATTGTACATTCTGATATGATTTATCCAAGGATGGGAAAATATCTTCAGAATGCATTGGCTGACAACTACCGAGCTATTGGTTTTTTAACATCAGAAGGAAAATATACGGCTGTGTCAGCAAATGACCCAACTAAGCTCGGTGCGTATGATTTGCAAACACCACCTGATAATGCGATGGAATCCATTATAGAAAAATTAAATATGCCGCTAGTTTTGTTAAACTTTTCTGATAAAAATACATTACCTGCATTTCTATACAACCCGGTACTTTCTCGTTATCGTTGGGGCATCGGTGCGGAAGAAGTGCCACAAGAATTTCAATTTAATTCTGAATCAAGTGAGAGCTACTCAGATTATCTAGGACTGAATTTTGATAGTTTAATTTATATTAAAACAACAACGGCATCACAACTTTTATCTACATCTTATTCAGTTAGAAATTTTACCTCTGTGGATAACCCTAAAAGTATTGGAAAAATAAAACAATAATTTAGATTAGGGCGGTCTATTAGCGGTAGTATCGCCATAAAACATTAATCTGCTAAAATACGTCCTATAGAAATAATCAGGTTATAGTAATGATAAGTTTTAAATATCGACATTTTCAAAAAAATTATTTTATTGGTTGTTCGTTAATACTTGTCTTATTCGTTAAGTTACCGGTAAGCGCTAATTAAACCACCCACTAAAAAATTCTCTCCAATCTAATTACACTCCATTTTTAAATTCAATGGAGAATCAGATGAAAAATTTTTCCGCAAAAAGCACACCCCTGATGATGTGTGTCAGCTTATCAGACGTCCGTCCAAAATTTTGAAAAAAGCCAAAATAGCTTATTTATAGTGAGTTAAGAAACAAACCCGCTGGGCTGTTACGTTTATTCTTAAGGTTAGTATAATATAATTTCTAGCGTATCGAATGACTTGGCATGCTAGTGCGCTGATTACTCGGGTTCAAATGGTTATTCAACAAATTATACATTTTTTCACTTAAATTCTTAGCATAATCTAGAGCGCTCATTTGATCCATATTGCGTTCGTGGATCATTTCATTTGTAATAAATCGTGATGCTAATAAGATTTTAGCGATAGAAAATGCGATTTTTGAATCATTCGAACATATTTTTCTAAGCGCATTAGCAAATTGTTTTTTATTTAAAGCCTCAATGAGTATTAGTTCATCGGGGAATGATGCAACGACAATTTTCATTAATCGGTTAAACGCATCGCCGTGCGCAGTGATCGGTGATTGAATTTTTGTTACGATTGATTTTGTTCTTAATTGCACGTACGCTTGAATATCAGTACGAATGTTATAGCAGCTCATTTGGAGCCTACGTTGTTCTACCATCTGCTTTTTTGCTAACTCAAAGGTTTGATAAGGCACTATGGTTTGACTTGAAGCTACATTAGCAAAATGTTTACCGAAAGTATTTGGGTGAAATAATCGCAAGCCAGTTATTTTTCCACAATAAGGAAATGTGAATGAGTATATTGAACAATATTGCCCATCAACATCTGGATATAAGTTATGTCTCATCCTTGCGATATTTCCATCATTTTCATTAGATCTACATGTACCAAAATAAGTAACTGTCAATGAGGCAGGACGTCCAAATCCAGCGCGAACAACATGGCTATTATTCGCTAGAACTTCTGCTTCTGATACAGTTCTATTTAATATACGATTAAAGCCAGCATTCAACTCCGAAGCAAATGGTTTTAAGGTTGTCGACCATAAAGAAATATGAGTAATGAGCAAGTGTAAACGATTTTGAAAAGTGACATGGAGTTTTCGTTCGACTTTAAAATTACCGAACTCAATTTCATTATCAAATTCATCACCAAAAGTGGAAAGATACATCTTACATAGGTCATGTATCATTTCGAGTGTAGTAACTCGCAAACCTGTTAAACCTATACTATTACAAAGTGTGACACCGATGAAATTTACCAGTTTGCTAAGAGAATTATCTATCGCGTTGCTAATCAGGGGAGCATCTTCTTTTAAGTCAGCTATATTTAAAATTATTTTCGCAACATCCATCCAAGCCTGATAATTTTCATTAAAAATACTTTCTGAGGAAGTATGGGTAATACAAGAGACTAATTCACATGCCACAAGTGATTTTTCTGCTGCTTTAAAAAGCTGAATTTGAAATTCGATTTGATCCGGGAAATCAGCGGCACATCGCTCAGTCAATTCTTCAAAATCAACAATGGCAAAACAACCTAAATCAAATTTTATTTTTGGAGCTTGTTTTTCCCGCCATTTAACCAGGCATTTGATACCATTTTTTAACTTTTCAGGAATAGATTCGACTTTCGATTCTAGTGATATTTTATTAAAATAGTTAGGATCTTCGTTGTTTGTACCGACACGTTCTAAATAAGTTAAATATAAAATTGCTTGCCATCGGCAATTCCAATCTATGCTTTCTGGCAAGCTAGTCACAAAAAGAGGGCCTATTTCTTTGATAATTTTGGCTTGCTCCTCAAAACTAAGCAGATTGAATTCTTTTGCTAAAGTTAAAAGTTCTTCTTCTTTATCAACTATATCTTCCGCTATCGCGACGGAAACAAATGATAAGGCGTTAATGAGGTTTCTAGAATACATAATGCTACTCGTTAATATTAATGCGCACAACCTTACCCGTTTTAGCCAAAAATGTACACTAAATGCGTAAAATAGCTAGTTTCCTGCTGAGAGAAAAGTTCATCATATGGGAGAGCGTAAAATTGTGGGGGGTCATCTTGCATTAATTCGTAGTTAATTATAAGTCTTAGTAAAGACTTTAAAATTAAATGCGAGGCTCTACACAATGAAATTTTATTTCATAAAAATCGCCCTTC
>JBDTIZ010000189.1:0-18931 GCA_039936115.1 Gammaproteobacteria bacterium | reverse complement strand
AATCGATCTGTTTTTGTTCGCGCGTTAAATCACAGGATTTAAGCCCACCATTAATCGGTGCCTCCCATCCAGTTAATTCTTTATAGCGTTGCTGCGCATATGCATGACGCAAGCCATGCATATTTTTTAGTCCTGCGCGTGCGACTTGCTTCTCATAAACATAACGTTGACGAATATAGTTTTTATTTTCTGGAATAAGGGAATGGTTAAACTTCACAGCGAGATTTTTGGCTTGTTCTAGCCAGTAACGTTGATCTTCCGTGCGAATTGGGATGACTCGTCCGCGTCCGCCTTTGCACCACGATGAAAGTAATTCCAGTTTGTCACCTTTATCTGCCACATGCGGTTTAATTTTTAATGATTCCTCGCGCCTTAAACCAAATACACGTTGTAGTTCCAGTGAAGCGCGCACATATCGATTATTAATTTTGGAAAACGAAGGGTCATAAAAAGCTCGATTTCTAACCGGAATATAAGTACGTCTCTCGATGCCTAGTTTATTGTTAGCTGGAATAAGGTTAGGTTTATTAATCTTTTTGGCTAAATATCTTAAAACCGCCATGCGGTTTTTTATTGTAGAATTTTTTAACTCTTTTTCTTGCCAGAATTTTATGACTGCTAAAATATGTTTTTCTTTCAAATTATAAATATCACGTAGACCATATCTTAGTGATACCAAATCTTTAGAAAATTGAGTAAGAATTGTGCGTCTATCTGCTTGCGTTGCATAAGAACCATCATTGTTTCGCTTGATGATGCTAAAGATACTTTTTCTTAAATCATTCTGTATAGACATATTGAATTATTAGCTCCTATTAAACGGCACATTAAATGCTTAGTGTTAACGTCTCAACCTTTTGCGCCGTGCGACAAAAGACCGCAACTTACGTTGCAAAGAGACAATGGTTAGGAGCTACGTTACATTGCTATTGGTTTTAAATTTCCCTCCATTAATGATTAATTGATAAAGCGAATTGAATTTTTTAAAAACGAAATTCTTGACTGTCCTGCGGACATTGCGAGATTTTTAAAAAAAATTATTTATATATTCAAAAAATTACGCGACAAAAAGCGCCGCGTCACTATGGACATCTTCGATATCCTTAGTGACGCGACACAGGCCAAGGCAAAAAAAGCCCCATTTTCATGGGGCAATTTAAAGCAATCAATATTCGCTTGGCAACATCAAGCAATAATATTGATCAGACGCACACAGAAAAAATTGTACTGGCTTATCCGAAATCGGAAAGTCAGTCCATTTTATCCTGTGGTTGATATGTATCTTGCCGTTACCATCATCAACCGTAACGACGGCCGAACACTCAGTCACTAATTAACTTGATAGAGTAGAAGTGGTCTTTATATTTTTTAAGTAGATGAGGCAGCAGCACAAAAGCAATTTCATCTATCAGCCAGTAACAATGGGCTTTTTCAGCAAGATATTGAACACCTTCTGTATAGACAAGTTTGCTATTGATCCAATGCTTAAAGAATTGTCCTGAGCTAATAAATTGATTAAGTTCGTTTAAATTAAAATCGGTATGCATCATTTATTTCTCCTTGGTTAAATTTCCCATGAAGAAACCCCTGTGGGAATTTCCCCACAGGGTGACTCATTAAAAAGCTAGCTAATTACTGAATGGTTATTCAGAAAATAACATGTCACTGACTGCTTCTATCACTTCCCAATTTACCCCAACATCCGCATCGTGTTTCCGTTTAAGATGTTCCAGAACTTTGGATGCTTGTAAATGAGTTAGATCGGGTCTGACTGATAAAACATCGTCAATGTGCCATTTAATACTGATTTGTTTGGTTAAGGACATAGCTTATCTCCTAAAAATAAATTTATGGAGACAAGCCTTGGGAGACTGGCCCCCATAGGGTGAAACACTTCACATCAATCCATGCTCAGCAAAGGAATAACTGTTTTCACGGGCAACAATAATATGATCAATCACTGTAACGGAAATAATTGAAAGAATTCGTTGTAAATCACGAGTTATTTCAATATCAGCATTACTGGGATCAGCGTGTCCTGATGGGTGGGTGTGCGCTAAAATAACTTTCGCAGCATTATGCTCTAACGCTTTTTGCACGACCACTCGTGGATAAACCGCACTTTCATTAATGGTGCCTAAAAACAATTTTTCAAATGCTAATAGACGATTGTGATTATCGATAAATATAACGGCAAACACTTCATTTCGTTCTTCAGCTAAATGTAATCGCAAGTAAGAACATACATCTTGCGGGTTAGATAGCGTCTCTGAATTGTAGCGCAACCGTTTTTCCAAGCAACGCAATGCACGAGCCACTAACTTAGTTTCTTTAGGCTTTAGTGAATACGCGAATAGTGAGTAAGGACGAGACATATTAATTTCCTCATTGAATACTGAGGAAACTAATCCCCTGGGGTAGTTTCCCCAGTGGGTAAGATAAAGCTTATTTGAAATGCAGTATTAGATAAGCAACTAAAAAGCCAATCCCGGCTGGAACAGACTTGACAACTTGATCCATGATTCTGTCGTACCATGCTTTACGTGTACCAGCAACCATACCGAGTTTAGTTTCACTCGCTATAACACGATTATCTAGTGCAGAAAACTGTTCACTCATTTCGTGTTTGAGGCCATGAAACTCAGTAGTCATTTCATGTCTAATACCATGAAAATCGGTATGCATTTCATACCGAAGATTAGTAATCTGTTCCACCACGCGATCAATTGATTTGCTCACGGCCATTTCTACCTTCATATCAACGAGTTCTGTTTGTAATTGAAATAAATCATTTGCTTGAGACCTGTGCATAGTATAGCTCCATTTTAATGTTTAAGCACGCAAGGTTTGCGATACTATGTGATTCTCAATAGCATGATTATGTTGAGAAGATTTGTTATCTGTCTCGATATAATATTCATGAATATTAAGAAGTTTTCCCTGTAGATGTACGATAAAGCGAGGATCATTTTCAGACATCCCAGCATAGCACTGCTGGAAGCCTAAATATTGAGCATCAAATTTAACTGTAATTAATTTTCCTTTAGCTAAATAATTTTCCAAGTCAGCTATTTCAGGAAATTTACACATATTAACCTGACACACAATCCATAGATCATCAGAAGACAAACCATTGCATTCATTTATTAACTGTAATGTGATGCAAACATCGCCTTCTTCATCGTAACCTATCTCTTGCAAACGACCATAACCACTCAAACTAAGAAATGGCTTTTCAAACATGATATTTCCTCCAATTGAAAAAAAACCGCATGAAGGAAAGACCCGATGGGGAATTTCTCCCATGCGGGTGTTGTTAAATAACAATCAAAAAAAATGAGTGTTACAGGCTTGCAATATGATTCATAACAAATATGAATCAGCATAAACAATTTTTTAACAAAAATTGCGATCAGGATTTCATTACGCGGCGCTGATCTTATTCTGCAAGTTAGAGTCGTGCAAAATGGGCGACTAAACCATTGAGCATCAAGAAGGTGAATGGCTGAGTAATTTCAAACCAATATCTTCATTATATTCAGATGCTCTATCAAGAACGCTGTTTATCTTGGCGACTAATGCATACTCCTTTCGCTCGATTAATGTTGTTTGAAACAATTTAATCACTGCTAATAAATTACGTAATTTCTCATGCCGATTCTCGGCATATTGATTTATGCCTTTGTTGTCATGTTTAATCGATTCAGAAAACAGCATCACTATGTTGTTGGGATAACGAGTGCTGTGATCGTGTAAAACAGTCAATATTTCTTTTTTCAAAATTTCTTCATTTGTTGGGCAGCCTAAACCTGAAAATATTGAAGCAATATAATAATCAAGATAGTTTGGATTAATTTCATCACTATTTTCAAACTGACCACTTAATAATGAATATGAAACCCTTTTTAAGATACGAACATATCCAATTTCAAATTCCACCAAATCACTATCTTGATTTTTTCTTTTTGATGTTTTATGCAAAGATTTTTTTAATGTTGAATAAATTTCAGTGCAGCCCTCTAAAAAAGCTATTTTCTTGCTAAATGCAATATTGGGAAAACCCATAGAAAAGCTAATCTTAGAAATCAGCTCTAACAATGAATTTGCAATATCTTCCTCCACGAAGCGAGGCTTAAAAAATGAAAACACAGATTTTTTTAATTTGGCTTTTGATGATAGATAGTTTTCAGCTACTTTTTGAAAATCAGCAAAATACTGAACAATACCCGTACTTGGTTTGTCGGTTCTAGTCTGCATATGATTTCTTCATTTAAGATAAAAGGAGATGAATTTTTGTAAAGCTGATTTTGACTTTCTGGTAATAATCTTGATTATAGCGTTTGGTATGTGAATTATAATCGCCGATCCCTGTTAGTAGATCATCTTCACTGGCGATGTATCTTCCTAAAATCCAAGCACCAATTCTTACATTGAGGCATGGATTGAATAAAATATCTTTTCTTGTAATTCCTAGCTTATTTAATTCAGGAAGCCAGGATGAATTAATCTGCATTGGCCCCATGTCATAGGAGCCGTTTTTATTATGTTCAACTTTTCCCACTTTGCCGCCTTCAACACTTAGTAACGAAATAATAAGCTTGGAAGGAATATGATACTCAGCAGCTGCTTCGTTAATACAATGGAGCGGCACTCCGTCAAAAATAGGAATAACAAACACATGTCACCATTATTTAGTTTTCTTTTTTGGTAAATAGGAGAATTCAATTTTTTCATTCAACACATCATTTGGTAGCGATTCTTTAAATGCTTCTTTAGCTTCAAGTGCTTTGTGATTAGCTGAACGTATGTCCGTTCGTGTTACTTTCGTATCTTTCCAAACAAAAGGCACCGCAAAAGAATTTTGTAATTCTTTGATGGGTTGCTTAATCGTCAGCTCGCTTTCAGTCTGAGCGCAAACATGTCGTACTATAATAATCTGACGCAAGATGTGATCTAAATCAGTTAGCAAGCCAGCACCCATATAGCTGAATGGATTTATAATGCGAAGCTCGTGTTGCCAAGGTTTATTTGGCGTATATTGCAATTTAAGCCCTCGCTGATTGTCAAAATAGGAAGCGGTTTTTTCCTCGATTTTTTGCAGCCGTTCTTTTGCTGTAAATATGGCGTCATAGACTTTCATTAAATACCAATCAGCATAAGGATCATCTGCTTGAGATGCTTTGTAAATCTTAGCAACTTGCGAGGCGAACTGGACTAGTCCTATGTTTCCTTTTTTCCATGTTGCATAGAAAATATCGTGAGCAATTTCTGTATGTAATGTAAGGTTTGCTATAACTACATGCTGTGCGATTTTGCTCTTATTTATTCCTTGTTGAGGCGGTATTGTCTCTAGAGTATCTTGCATTATTCATCTCACAATTTATTTGATTTTTTCTGATATGAAGAATCTATAGGAAGCTTTTGTAATTCCTCTGGCAACGCATCAATATTTATAATAATGCCCCGTAGCACGCGTTTATCTTCATATTTTTTGGGATATAGCTCATGATGGTGATTTTCATCATTTAAGATTAACCAGTTCTCTTTCTCTAGCGTTTTAAAAAGGGTATCTTTTGAAGTAAATCGATTTTCAGTAAGAAAATCTTCTAGAAGAAGAAGGCTGATAAACATACCCTCATTTGTTTTAATCATGTTCTCTGGATTTTGTTTGATGTTTGTTATGAGATATTTAATAAAAAGTTCTTTTAAATCGGGCTTATCTGTCGAGCTTGGTTGATCAAGTAAAGTAATTCCTAATTTTTTTGCAGCTAATCGAATAATCTTTTCAATATCATTTTCTTCTGGTGTCTGATGGAGTACGACATTCCACCATTGCTTAAACAGATGTAGATTTTTTGATAGCCAATTAACAGCTTCAGGAGGACAAATGCTTCCTGAAAATGCCGCCATCAAGATATCTCCTTTAAAGACCATATTCTTAGGAAAAAATTTCATACTGTAATAAATATTTTTCCTATAAAACGCCCCGCTTAAAGAAAGCCAAACTCCAGTTTGTTCTCCATCAGCTTTGTACAAAGTAACTTCTCTATCTGATTGCAGCAAATGTAAATCTTTTAACAAAGTCCCTGAAAAAAGAGCATACGTCCATTGTGCTTCTTCTTCCGATATCTGTTCTGTTCCTGCATTTTTAGGGAAAAGAAAGCCCCGCCGTAGCTTTAGTACTGCAATCACTAATTTTAATTGACGTTCCAAGAATCCATGAGCTGTATTAAATTCTTTTTTGGAAAAAGGCATCGCTTGGCAAAATTCAGCAAAGTTATAAAGGGTAGCCACATACAATTGTCTAAAAATATTGTCTGGGCAACTCACTAAATTTCGTATTTCAATATAATAAGATTGGAATTTTGGCAATTGCAACAACTCAAGTCCTGATAAACAAACGTTAATCTTATTTTCTTCTGGTAAGGTTTCATTTTCTAATTCTGACATCTAAGCCTCAAGTTATTTTTTTTTGTTTTTTACGCATAGTTACGAGCAACGTTTCAATATTTTTTGGAAGTTGGATTTGAGCATGTTTTGGCAAAGGCATGCGTAACTTATGAAGTTTACCACCTTCTAATAAACAGAATGCTTGTCCTTTAGGAAGATTGAGTACATCATTTTGTTCAATTAATCGTTGTTCACTGTGAGCAAAGCGATCTTCATTGTTGGAACGATAATAAACGCCATCCTCACCATGCGAAGTGTCACTGCTACTCGATGCAGGCAGTACACGCAAAATTGGAACCATAGGGAGTTGCCCCAAAAACATTTCTACAGTTGCAGCTTCTTTGCAGCGAAACATGACTACTGTTCCAATATTTCCTGCAACTTGTCCTGCTTTCGCAGTTGATTTCAATCGTGCTTCGACATCCGACCATGTTTGTGTGTATGCCGTCACTGTAAAACCCGCGCCGCGAGACTTATTTAAAAGTGGAATAAATTCATCGCCAATAATTTCATTAAACTCGTCTGAATGTAAGCAAACACGAGGTAATGGTTGTGGTTCTTGAGTTTCGTAATAGCCACTTTCTAAGCCAGTGTTATATAACCTTCCAGCAATTGATACGAGATCCGAAAACATAGCATTACCTACCGCGGCCGCTACTACTGGATCTGTCAATGAATCAAGACCGACATACACAATCTGTTTATTATGAATCGCTTGCAGCCAATCCAATATAGGGCGTTCATCATTAATGTCATTGTAATCAGGGGATAAAAGTTCAGCTGACTTTCCAGTCGTTAATTTTTTAAGTAGCGGGCCAAGGGCCGCTGTTATTTTACTGAAATATTCACTGTCATAGCGACATGCGTTATGTAAATCATCAAAAATAGGGTTTTCAATTAATTGATGTTGTTGCACATAAGCGACTAATCCTTTTAAACGCTGTCCCTGTTTTGTTGATGCATTATTTTTAATGTATTCATTAACCCATGTCTCTAATCCTGGATCAATTTGCGGCAACCAATATTCTAAGTATCGCTCAAGAAGTAAATCCATTTTTGTAATATAAAATTTTACTTTCTGATAATCTGGTTTTTCTCCCATAGCGACTAATGCCATAGCGATAGAATTAATAAACTGCCAACCAAATTCTTTAAACGCCACCGCTTCCCCTGAGCTTGGCAATTGATTTGAAATCCGATTTGCCACTTCAGTCACACGGGTAAAGTTTCCAATTGGATTATAACGGCAGGATTGCTCAGGAAATCCCAAATGAAAAATCAATAAATCCTGCTCACGACCAGCGAGCTTTGCCTCGATATAAATTCGACGCAATAAATCAGCATCACCTTTTGGATCAAGCACAATGACAACATCGCCGCGATGAATATCTTGACTGATGACCAATTCAGCAAAGCGAGTTTTACCAACGCCAGGCAAACCTAGCACTAGCAAATGACTAGCACGTTCTACCAAATTAATTGCTACATCCTGTTCTTTATCAGACACACCATGAATACATGGTTCACCGCCTATTTCTGGATAGGGTCGGAATGGACTGAGCCAGTGATCTTTTTTAAATAATCGCGCAATCTTTTTTAGGGTAGATTTATTTTCCCAAAGAAATTCTTTTTCCCGTGCCCATTTTTTCAATTTCGATGGAAATTTGAAATGCAAATTGTAATCAAGATCAAGGTCTCTTAAGCGTTGCGTATGTTGTGCTGTCCATGCAAATCCCTTGCCTAGAAATAGCTTTTCCTTGCTGAGAGGCAATTCTGTAGATGTAATGGTATAGGTAGGCATACATTTTAAATTACGCTGATAACGCCAGACTCGATATCCCTGCTTAAATCGGCTGCAACCAAATAGTACCAATGCACTTGCAAATCCGTATGCTAAGTTGTTTGATAATAAAAACAGAGTAGGGTGACTTATCAAAAGTAATGAGGTTAAGAAAGTTGCCGTACTGGTAATCCACTCAAGGGGAGGGCGTAGCAAGCCTTCTAATGGAGTTTGCATACTCATTTCGTAATCCTTACCATAAATAAATTAGTTTGCTTAAAATGTTTTCACAAGCCAAAAATTCAAAAATGATTACCCACATTGCTATTCGAAATATTTCTGCTTGCCAACCAATGATTTGCCCTTCTGAGGCATCACAATGCTTGCCAAATTTTCTTACAATGTATGGCCAAAAAAACATGAAAAATAGAATCATTCCCCATCGAAATAATCGAAGTGGCATGGGATGAAGGGTTATATTTTGTGTGATACAATTAAAAAACGCGGGGTCATACAAACATATCAAAATAACGGGAAGAATTGTTATCAACATTACTCCAGCTATTTGAAGCAAATTATGCATCCCAGCAAAACGCAGACGATCGACAAAGCTCCTCATCATAAGTGACCTTATTGAAGACTTAAATTATGAATAAATTATTTTTACTAAAGATTTTAAAGGCATTTTTCCATATCGGAAAAAAGGTTTTTCTTTTTTCAATAAAAGTTGTTTTGCTTTATCTTTCTGGCGACGCAACTACTAAAAGAATAAATGCACAAAGAAAATGGAGTGATGATTACGATGTGTATGCCGCCTCTGTTAATAAACAAAAAAATTGGTAACTTATCCATGCAGCTTATATAGCTTTAAAATTAAATAAGCTGCATGGCGCTTTGAATGTATTGCTACATTCTAGGTTTCGGTAAAACAACATTAGCACGCAGGTTAAAGCCAAGGAGTTCGAATTCAATTTCCTTGAATGCTTTTTCACCATCTTCAGGTGAAAGCTTTTTGCCAAGGTCTACAAGACGATCTTCTTCAATATACTCTTTATGATCAGGATATTTTACTAAGGCTTTCATAAAAGCCTCAATAAGCTCATCCGCTATAATTGGCGACGATTGCTCTTGAAATATCATTTGCTTGAGAAGCTTTTGCAACTCTGGATGGTCGCTATATTTTTTACCTCTAATTAATGCAAAATTTTTATATGTGAAAGTATCAGTCTATTGAATTTTTATATTAAAAGTGCTTTTCCTGCTTCACTAACAGCAGCTTTGACCTGATTAGCCCCCTTGTTCGCAGCATTTTCTCCAATTTTATTGATACCCATTGAAAGGCTGCTAGCGATATCACCAACCGCTATGCCCATCGCTCCCATAAAAATAAACCAAAATATCGGCGAAAAAATAACTAGCGAAGCTATAATCATATCAGCTAATGTAGCGCCAGCGCCTTGTTTAACAAACCAGTCAGAATAGAGTGCTTGCATCAAAGCATTGTCAGTCCAGCTTACTAAATGCCATATAAATCCCCAGAATATGACGGAGAAAATAAGCATGGCTCCCGTTACGAAGCTACTTGCTCGATAATTACTGAAAATAAGCGTAAAGGGCAAAAACACATAAATCATTAACAGCAATAATGCTTGCATGATAGGAGCTGCCTGACTTGCGGCATAAAGCTTAGGATATTCTTCCATCTGGTGAAACCAAATACCAAGTGCTGAAACTATGTGTGAATATCCATTATCACCAATCGTTGCATTTGCGTTATCAAACCCATTCGCATTATTGCTGATAATTCGTTTCACCACATCATCATGCGTTTTTGCATCATTCAAATAATTTTTAAATTCATCGAAAAATGATTTGGGTAATACTTGATATAACCTATTTTTTAATCCGTATTGACTATCATTCCACCATTCACTACAAGACGGCGTTCCATAAGCTGGTGGATTTTTTTGATTACTATCCGCGTTAATATCTTGGCTTGCATCATAAGAAAATCCTGGAATAGGGCGGGTAGCTCTCAGGTTCTGATAATACACGTCAGTGAAACCGTGAGAACCTACCCATTCAGTGTCTTCAACTCCGTATTCTTTGACATTATTATCTATGTGATCCAGATGAGTAATATTTTTCGTTTGTTTGTCTTGATTAAATTGAATCCGTGCAGGCACATAACACATCGTTTCAAAATCTTGTAATTCTTGTTTTACTTCAGGATCAGAAATTTTTGTCATATCAACTTGTGTCACCATCTTTCGTAAATTGGGTACACAACCGACCATCGTATTTGCTGCATTCGTCATTCCTTCCGAAACAGAAATAACGACATACCACCAAATCGGAACAGTGACATCATTGGTTGGGATAGAAAAGGCTTTGTCATAGGTTGTGCCTGTGTCACCTGTATAATAAGTTTTACCTTGCTCTGCTCCGCACACGGGAGAATATGAGAGCGCATGCGCACTTAACGGAACACACGGTGAGGCTGCAAATAAAATAAGTAGTAGAGTCGTAATTAAATCTACTTCCATACGGCGCAAAGAAATTTGTCCTGTATCACGATGCGCAAGATATGACTGCGTAACATTTCGCAAAATAATTCCAATAAAGGGAAGATAGGCAATTCCTGTCTGTGTCAAAAGATTCCACATTTTGTCGTATAAATTCCATCCCATTAACATCGTATAAAGCTCTGGGAAAGATTGCACGCCAATACTCATTTTGGTAGCTCCTTTGGAATTGCGCCATTTTCCATTAGCGGGGTAGAAGATGAAACGGGTGATACACGCATTGCATCTTGCTGTTGTTGATTTTCAAATTGTAGTGTTTCTGAAATAGTGTTTGATATCGTTTGTTTCCGCACCTGACTTTCAAATGCAAGAGATCGAATATCATTATCTAAATTCATAATTGCTCGACCAATAATAACTTGTGCAGGATGGTTTGCCGCAATCACAGGCACTTGCGCACCAGTAGCTAAAATATTTTTAGCAATAAATGCTTTATCCATTACGCGCTGCACAGCGACTTCCTGTGCTAATTTGTCGATAATAATTTTTTGCTGCGTTATATCCATTCCACGAATGGATGCGATAACGTCTGGACTGACTGCAATGCCATCAGCAGAGACTTTCCTGAGACTGTCTTTAGTTATGGTTTGATTGCCCGTTACTAGATTTCCAAGATCATCTCGAATAGTGTCAGTGCAATCATTTTTATTGGCTTGACACGATGTAACCCAAGGCAATAGCCCATGTCCGACTAAGCTGCCTTGTTGTTTTTTGCAACTTTCATCATTACAAGTTGTGATGACTTGATCGCCGATGACATTAGTGATCCAGTCACTTGCTGATTTAGGATTGGGAAAAAATTGTCTTAATTCGCTGTTTTGTGACTCGTTTGGCGCGTCAAAATCACTTTGTAAATCACGATTTAGCATTGTGTTGTAACCAGATTTTACCGTATCGGAAATCACATGGATTGGAGGCTGTGATTTTCCACCCGCGTGCAAGCTTGTATCAGAATCGATTTTTCCTTGCACCCACGGCACACCCGTATCGCCACTATGTGCATCAATATCTTTTTTGGAATTGTTAATATCTTCATTGCCAGACGAAACCATTGTTAAGTGTTTTTTCCATTGATCATTAACTGAAAGCGTTCCCCAATCTTGGTAAGGATTTTGGCCTTTGGCAATTTGGCTTTTAACTGCTTCGCATGATTTGGTAGATAGCTCTAATCTTTTATGAGCGTCTAATAATGTGCTATTTAATAAGTTATACGCGGTTGGATTCGCTTGTGCCAATAAATACATTGGTAATTGGATCAAGCTGCCGGTTGCGCTCGCAATAATATTTTGTTCTAAATTATCCGCGCTATTTTTGAGATCATTAATGCTGTTCGTGATGGATAGTGCTGGATTATATGCTCCGCAACTATAACCGATTCCTAAATTCGAACGGGTATCGAGAATAGTCGTACGAGTGCTTGACACTGGCGGTAAAGCAAAATCATTACTACCGCCAATTTTGTAATAAAGTCTATTATTGCCGTGACCCATTGGAATAATATCAGAAGCTTGGGTTGTGATGCTAAAGGCTAATAATAAAACAGGTAACAATTTTTGCATTTTTAATTTCTCCCCAAATATTGCCCGTCTCCATCTGCACAACCTTCGTAATGCCGCCAAACAACCCAAACATAAGCACGTTCTGGATTTAACATGTCGGGTGTGTACGAATCACTGTTACCTAAAATATGGCAATCAGTTTGAGTGGTGGGATAAATCATTTGAAAATAAGCTTCTTCGCTGTTTTCCTGAATCGGTGAAGCAGAACAGTGTTCACCGCAAGAAGTGGAGAGATACTTGTAAACATGTCCGTACTCGCTGCGGCTTGTTACTAAATCGCCAGCTCGTTCTGCAATAACAGCAGAGGCTTTTGTATCATTATCATTTATTACTTTTCCTTCATGCGGGTAGACACCACCCCAATTGGTGAGTCCTATTCCAATGTGATGAATAACATTTAAACCAAGTGCCATTCCTTCTTCAGTTAGTGCTGCAGGAGGTAATCCGCGCCATAACAAACTATCACTCATCGATTGAAAATAAGGTTGCCAAGGCGTTGCTATGCTGGGTAGTAATCCGTGTGCTGGCATCATTGTTAGTGCAGGATTTCCGATGACATCGGCTTCTTTGAAAATGACGTTTTGTTCGTGTTGATCGAGTAGATTATGATTACCATTTCCTACATCTATTCCTGTCACGCTTTTAACAATCTCTTTTTGAATGGGTTGACCAATGTTATCTAAGATTTTATTAACCTCTATCCAGGGATTATCGTGAGGCTTAGCAAATACGCTGATGACGAGATCCGGTAAATAATGACTAACAATCGGCGTAGTATTGATGTCTCCCGATTCCGATATCCAAATGCAAAAATGTGTTGGTATTTGATAGTGTAAACAGTTCGGAAGTGCTGCGAGTGTATCTTTAATAATAGTTCCTGAATGGATTTGACCGTTCTCTGCCTGTGCTGATGTTATTATTATCAAGCACAGGCAAGCTAACAGTTGTTTAATCATCGTGGTAATTCTCTTTTTTTAATTTCATCATATCTCGTGCAATCATCTTAACGGCTTCAATTTCCGTGCAATGATGTTTATGCATTAAGCGTAAGCGATGATTTTTTTCATCTTGTTCAGTTGCGGCTAAAGAAAGATAAAGCGTAGGCGGTACATTGCGGATCAGTGCATTTAACAGCGGGCTGAATATGGCACCTTCGGTGTATTTGCCTTTTTCCTTACGTGTTGATAAAAGCATGGAGCGTTGTTCTGGCGTAAGTACTATGAAATCTTCAATCTCATCAATCTCTGTCGGTGGTATATGCAAGCAAATCCAATGTTCTAGCTGTGCTAGCATTCGTCGCGCACCCTCAGGAAAATCTTTCATATTTTGAGTTGCTACTCCCAACCATAAGCCAAGCTTACGTCCTGTTTTAGCAACGCGAGTTTGAATATTGGCTAGCAATGGAATAGAAGTAAAAATATGGTTTTCATCGATGATCGTATAGATAGCCCGATCACTATTTTGATTGGCTTCAGCGATTGTTTGAATGTGATTAAGGCATCCTGCAAAAGCAATAGAACGATGGGCCTCATATCCTTCCCGTGCAAATAAACCAAAATCTACAATTGTAATATCTGCATCAATCCAAGGATTACCATGACTGTTAAAGAATTGGCTCGACATAGGATCTTTGATGAAATAACGCATACTGTCTGCCATTTCGCGTGCACGGCGAATTTTTTCGACATCACGACTAGGGTCAAGTTGTAACGTTATACGTTCAAATGCTTCAACAATATCGCCCGCTACCATTTGTCCCCGTTTTTGATTACGAACAAAATAAGCCGCGTCAATAATGGCATCCATAATCAACATACGATCACTACGGCGTATTGTTTCTTCTTCTTTCTTTTCACCGCCCGTAATCATGATCAATGCAGAAAGAACCATATCACCAAGAATATCGCGATCTTCATCATCATCATCATCATCAGATGAGGAGTTGATTAATTTCTCGCAAGTTTCATGCAAATAGTGATTTCTCTGTTGAGCTTGAATTGATTCAATCTGGTCAATAATGCGGAGGCCATCCGCAAATGGATTCAGTGAAGTAGGTTGTTTAGTATCAATTTTAATTTTGTTGACCGTCAATCCCAATGATTTGCAATATTCACCTAGTAAATCAAATGAGCCGCCGACATCCATAACAAACAGCTTGGGGAAGTGGCGAGCTAAAAGATACATGATAATAAAACATAATAAATTTGATTTTCCTGTGCCGCTTTCACCTAACAATAAAAAATGTGAATTCTTTGTTTTGTCTTGCATAAAATCATAAAAACATGGTTCACCACCACGATTAAAACAAACCAAGCCTGGATGATTTGTTCCGCGACTACGGCCATAAAAAGGCAATAGCTTTGCAATGTCACTTAATAAAAAATACCGTGAACGATAGGAATTTTGTTTATCAAACTGAAAGTCATAGCACATTGGTAAATATCGCAAGTAAGCATCACACGGAAAGAGTTCATCGTCGGTAATGACTTTAAATCCATTACTATTTAATAAAACTTCTGCTTGAGCTTCTTTAGCATGTAAATCATCCAGTGACTCACCATACATATAAAGGTTCATAACAACTGGCAGTAAGAAATTCCCATTTGCTATGGATTTTTCAGCGAGGGCAATTTCTTCCTTCACTTTTACCGCTTGTGCATGATTTCCCACGGCAGAACCATGAATAGTTTTAAGATGCAGATCCACTTCGCTGGGTGCCTGCATAATAATTGTTATCACAAACACACTCGCTTCAGGTAAATGATCAATTAAATTAAAGACTTTGTCGTCAGTATTGCGTTTACGCTCAGCTGATAAATGCCCAATTTCAGGATTTGTTGTCATGCTTTGTATGGTAATGACCTTATGAGGCATTCCATCAAATAACCAACCTTCTTCAAATGATTCTGGTGTGGAATAAAATAATTGTTCAGACAAATCAAAACCAATTGGCTTTTGTTGTGAATCTGGATAAGTAATATTATTTTGTATGGATTTTTTTGGGTTAAACCATTTCACCATCCAATCATAAAATTCATTTGCTTGCATGCGTTTAATGCGCAATCCGCACGCAATCAATTGATTGGAAAACTTTCTTGCTATTCGTAACGTTTTTTCAAGGCGAGAATATCGCTCAATGCTGGTTTTTTGATTTGAACTTTTACGTCGATACAATACGGCAAAGACATGTAAAAATCCGCCACGAAAAGTTAGATTAGTGACTTGCGAGTCATGAAATATTCCTTCAGGACGGCTCACATATTCTAAGTGCTCTTTCATATTCATTAGAAAATCTTGAGTGACGCGTGTAGATTTTCGTTTCTCAGGAAAGCTATCTTCAATTTCTTGATAAGCATGGGACAAGTCAGATTGCTTTGTTGCATAGATTTGTAAAATCCATGGATTGCCTTTTTCACAGGGTATCGAATTTTTAATCGCTTCACTAATAGCTGCTGAAATGTCTTCTAACATAACGATTGGACGAGCTTCACAAGGAATAGGCGTTATTTTAAAACAGACCCCAAAGCTTGTGTTGTCTTCTAATAAAAGACATTTATATTTTTCGTTATAATCGCGCCACGGCAAATGTTCTACAAATGAAGGAAGTGATTGATAAGATCGAGCAATCTCTTGTCGCGTGATGCAGGGTTTAGTTCGCATGGCATTTCCTTATAGTTCATTTGGTAACGCGTAATGGTCTTGGGTATAGGCATTGAATGCGGTGTAATACCCGGGAATCGGTACTTCATCTTTTCCAGCCAAATGTGGAAAGACATACATTTTTAATTCCGGATTTGGCGCTTTATGAAAACCACTTGCGTTCGCATTAAGTGGCAGTGAAGTTTTTGTGTTTATCTGATGCAGTTTTTCTATATCTGATGTTTCCATGCTGTCATAGACTTGTTCCATCGTAGGCCCTTTTTCTGGCACTACATTTCCCGACATGTTGCTGCAGGCTGATAAATTAATCGAGCCTATCACTAACATGAGCATCATTGTTATGCGCATAATTCAATTTTCTCCCTTTGGGGTCGTAATCAATATGAATTTCTTTAGCAAAGTTAACTGCAATTTCAACAAAATTTCCTTTTGCATCTACAGGGGCAACATAAATGGCATCAAAAGATTGTTCTTCGCGGTCATGCCACCATTTTTGAACACCGTTTGCAGAGTTCGATATGGCTTGCCCTGCAACATATTTTCCTTGAGAGCCTGTCACCGCGGTTGTCGTGGTTCCTAGGAGTGTATTTGAGTTAGTTGTTTGCGATTGTGTATAGGCATTTGCTGCGCCCACACCTGCATCAATTGCAACAGTACCAGCAAGATAAGCGGGTGCATTGGTAATTAACTTGCCGTTTATAAAAGGATTACCAAATTTATCGGAGAGATATCCTAAGCTATTTGATTTTGTGTAATTACCAATATCATTGTCATTAGAAGTCGTAGAGGAAATTGTGCCGTCATTAAACACAAACGTGAGTGATGTTATCCATCCTCTCACGCTTCCTAAATTCAAATCACCTTCACAGTATCCACTTACAATCATCTGTAGCAAATGAGGAACTCGTAACCCATTTGCCGCAAGGTTATCGTCAGAAATAACAATCTTAAAAGGATATGGGTCGGTGACAATTCCTTTAACGGGAATACGTCCCACTAATGCAGTCATTAACTTATCGCGTATTGATGTGCCATTGGCGGGAATTGTGTAATACGGAATAGGTTCTGGTTTGCTATGTTCAGCATGATTAGATGTAGTGAACTCATTTGAAGAATTATTTAATATATTCATAATGGGATGATTTTTGGGGGGCTGGGTTAAGTCATCTACAACAGCAATAGACTGCGGTGAAGAACTGGCAGGCGTATCGCTCGAATCAGTTTTCTGCGTCATGTTCTGGATCTGATTTTTAAGTTGATCTATCTCTTGCGACAGCTTAGAGCTTTCCTCACTATGCTTAGATGTTGTTTGATTTAGTAATTGAGCATTTTGTTTCTTGTAGGCTTCGTTATCTTTAGATACTTCCATGATTTTTTGTTTAGTTTTAGATAAATCTGCGGTCAGTGTATCTAGTGATTCTGCGGCGCTATCATTAGAGGCGATATCTTTAATTTTAGTTGTTTTTTGATGAGAAACTGTTGGTTTATCATGATGGAACCAAGAGGACACCAGAACAATAGCAACAATGACAAGCACTGGTATCGCTACATATTTCAAAAGACTATTTGTATTATGCATCGCCATGACATACTCCTGTCATCTCACCGAATGGCCGACTGGATACTAGAAACAACATCACTGAGTCACCTTGTTTATTGCCATATGGTTCCAGGTTAGTAGTGGGGTAGATTGATCCAGCTTGCCAGTCACCGCATAAATCTTTTTGAATATCGACATGTGTTTTATGTGGATATTTATTTCGCAATAACACGGCTGTTACATAATGATTATTTGAAATCCACGAACTTTCTGGATAGGCAATTACTTTGTCGCCATAAACTAAATCAGATACAAATTTTTCTGTGTGCATAGGTGCGCGTGTGAAAATTGATGAATTTTGAATTAATCGTGTAGGAGCGTATGTTTCTTGCCATGCGAAACGAATTAGATCAGAAAAACCTATGTCATCATTAAATGGTTTATTTTCTAAAACTTGAGAAGACGTTTCACTGATGGTGGCTGTAGTGCTATTTTGTTTGATATCAATTTGCTGGGTCTCATTCAATGCATTTTCATTAGTTGTTAAATCAATTAATATAACTTCGCCATTTTCCTTCAATGTCACATAGATACGGGTAGTTTGAAATGGTTTAAGCGCAGTTAGGTAAAGTGATTTATCGTTATTTAATATTCGCAATTGATCTGCAGTTAAGGCATTTTTCACATCCACACTGACTGAATTAGGAAAAACAACACGTTTTTCTTTATTTACAGGTAATGCAATTGAAATTGGATCACCTTTCCATGTTAAATGACTGGTATCGTCCGTGGGGAAATATTTTTTAAGCTTTTGCATTTCTGCATCTGTTAACGTCAGACTACTGAGTGAATCTGCATAACCCGTTACGCCTAGACAAAAAAATAGCATGACACTAAGTACAAATCTCATGTCTATGTTCTCCTGACTTTATTAAATGTAGGTTTTTTGACGTTGTGGTTCGGTTACAAATCCAGCAAGCGCCAATCCGTAAGGATTATTTTGTGTTGATGCGTTAATGCGAGTTACTTTTATTGGGTAGATAATTTCGACATCTTTCACAGCTTGATTATTTTTAAATTCAGTCAATCGCATTTTGAGATCCACTTCCCAGGTATCATTTCCTATTTTTTTTACATTCACTGAATCATAAGCAGCACCACTTAAACCCTGTAGGTAACGAATTCGTTGCATCTGACCTGATGCTTTCAAATCGGCATAATCTTCTAATAGTTCAGATTTGAATTTTGGCGTTAGGTATGACCAATACGTGCGTATATTTTTTGGATAATCATCGCCATTTTCTTCCGGCCAATAATATAGTTCCTGCCAGATTTCATAAGCAAAGCTATAAATCAG
>JBDTIZ010000188.1:0-10936 GCA_039936115.1 Gammaproteobacteria bacterium | reverse complement strand
TTTCATCCGAACTCACATCCATTAATACAACTCCTTTCCATATTGGAAAGAAGTGTATTAAAATTATTTGATTTTGGCATCTTCCTTAGGTTAGCGCTTATGCGGACAAGCCGCGGTACGACGGCGGGTGCAAAATGCTCGTAGCTCTCTATGTAGTCACTTGTTCCTCTGCCGTCGTACCGACGTTGTCTCTTACTTTTGTAGGGGCGAACCTATGTGTTCGCCCTCACTATCGAAGAAATAATGTTGCATATTTAGGCCGCAAGGCGAACACACAGGTTCGCCCCTACAAAAGCAAAAATATCTGCAACAAGCCGGTACGACGGGGATGCAAAAAGTTCGTCGTTCAGCATGTCGTGTTTGCTCCTCTGCCGTCGTACCGCGGCTTGTCCGCGGTATCCAGTCAACTTGGCCATTATGAGCTACAAAAGCATTGCTTCTCTCCAAGGTTTATCAGGAACATACATAAAAGAACATTGACACAATCATCGGTAATGGCCAAAATATAAGCATACCGCCCCTAAAAAAGAGGTCACTCTATATGTTTAGACACGAGCAAAAAGAAACGCCTGAACCACTTTTTTATGCCAAATCTCCTGAAACTATTAGATATTTCAAAGGTCTTCCTAGCCTCACAAAAGAATCCGAAGAATTGACACCTCAAAAACTTGCGGAGCGCGGTGGTTACGCATGGACAGATAGCGCAGTTGCATCACAGTCAATAAGAGATGCTATTTGGAGTGATAAACAATATCCAAAAACAGCTATTAGCGACCTTGAAGAAAGGTTGCATAATCCACTTACGACATTAGTTATCTGTGAAATGAATTCAGTTGTTGGCAAAGGAACATTTTTAGCCCCTGATGCAAAACCTCTGCCTGCAGGAACAGTTATCAGTGTTTACGCAGGAGAAATTTGTGACACGCCATTAAGTATAAAAAAGATGTCCGGCTATGGAATGATCTTAACCAGTGAAGAACATGCAGCATCCGTTGTTAGCAAAAAATTAAAAATTCCACAAGCGGATGGGATTAAATATAGAAATATCACTGCTTTTATACAACATGCGCCTGATGAAGATGTTCTCGGTAAGGCCACAGTAACACCTAAAGACGAGAAAAAGTATATTGCAACCTCAAATTGCTTTATTGCCGCGGGCACTTATAAAGGATGTCCGGTATCTTACATAGTCACTTCACAAGAAATCCAACCAGGTGAACCGTTATTTATTTCCTATGAAAATTATTTTAATGGCAGAGATTATTGTGCTTTTGATAGAAACGGTAACGTAATCGGCACATTCACTAAAGAAAATACGATTCAAATAAATTCTGATTACGATCTTAAAAACGCAAAGCCTGCAACTAGAATGAAGCTACCTGAGGCACAACGGATCGCTATATCTCTAGAGAGTCCAAAATTAGATACTTTCAATGCATCTAAACGTTTTGCGGCAGATGTAACATTAGCGTTAGATACTCATCAAAAACGATATGCTGCAGAATCACCCGAATACAACTTTATAAAGCTATTGCAAAAAAACTTTAATAATGGTGATGACACTGCTGCAAAATTTAATAGCTTACATGTACTGCTATCTGATGATAAAAATCCATTGATCTCTCCAGCAGGCACATTAAGAATGTTAAGAAACGAACTGGTTTTTCATATGAAAAAATATAATGAAACAAAACCAAAACCGATGAGCACTACAAAACCATCTGTGACTGAGAAAATTGACCCAAGCAAAAAATCAGGACCTAAGCGTTCCTCAAAGAGGTAGAGAAGAAGTTGATATGAGCACAGGTAAAGTTTTTTTTAGTTTATATTAAGTGTTCGAAAGCTTTGTAGCCCGCTTTCATCATCTTCATCTAAGCTTTGTGTATTAGAAAGCTCTTCCTCAGTAAAACTAGATAAACCGATTTGTGGTTTTTGCAATAACCATTTTCCTAAGTTTTCTCCATGCTTGATAGGCTCCCTACGCACAATCAATTTCTTAGTTCGTGATTTTTCTTCCTCACTCAATGAACTCATTGTTGGCATGGCCTCTAACAAACCGAGGTTTTCATAGAGCGGTTTAAACAAGCCGCATAAAGCTACGCGCTGATCTGAAGGAGCTAAGCCTTGGAAATCTGCTTTGGCAAAAGAGTATTTTTTATCTGTTGCATGCGTTTTTGCCATTTCATCATCATCGAATAACCATACATCTGTTTCTGGCACTTTTGACTTATATTCAGCTTGAATTTGAGCTCTCGCTTTGTCTAATGCATGAGTTGTTTTAGATTGGTTACCCGTGAAAAATATTAACTTGGGATCAAGCACGTCTTCTAGCTGTTTGAGCACAACGCCAGAGATCAGATCTCCCGGCGCTTTTTTATAGGTAGCGATACCATAGTGTATTTCAATGCCCTTTTCTTTGGCCAATTTTTTTAAAGTATTAAGATATATTTTCCAACTATCAGAATTAATACCATTCCAATAAACAGTATCTACCGTGGTTGATGAATCAAAATCAATTAATGTATCGTCGATATCTAATAAAAGAATGATATGTCTTGTGTGCATGGAAACCTCACCTTGTGTTTGGTTTATAATTCATAAAAACTTTTGTATGATTAGCGTTATAGATGAAATATCAAGAGTAGCTTAGCGCAAATCTCCTCTCCATTCCTCTCAAAAAAAAGCCTTTGTAGGGGCGAACCGATGTGTTCGCCCCCTCAGCCTCGATAAGCAAATGTCATTTCTTCGATCGAAAGGGCGAACACATAGCTTCGCCCCTAGAAAAATATCGCGGGAGCTATTTAGTTTTAAGTGTTTCTTAAGCTAATACTGCTAGTATTGTTCCCAACAGATCAAAGGTCGCACTGTATGCTATTAGAATCATTAAAAAAATTACCCCATTTCGCTGCGTATGAAAGCAAATTTCATCAACTATTCGCTAACTACGCAAATAATGGCAAAGATCTTTATTGCCATGAAAATGAAAACTCTCAAGAATATAACAAGCGTATACCTTTGTTTGTTAAGCGGATAATGCCCGTCTTCGAAAACGTAAGCACCGCAGAGGATGCATACAAGATATTGATTTTCCTCTATCACTTCGAAATAAAGAATGCTGGTAGCAACTATGGGAATAAGGCTCGATCGAACGAATTATCCGAACATTTACTTAATAATCATGTCCAATTTTGTAAATTATCCATACATTTTTTAACCGATGAAAAAACATTAGAAGAACTGGTTTTACTCGATTTCAAATGGCTTTTTCAACGCTCGACTACATTGAACCGCCTAGGAACTCGCAATTTTATAAATTTATCTAGACTAGAAAAGATATTCGATGCGATTAACAAACATAATTTTACAACAATTACACTCCTAGATGAAGCAAAACAAGGCTTAGATAATTATGCAGCCAGCTGTCTTAAAGAAGTAAGCCCAGGTGAGATTAAGGCTAATGGACTTTTAGTTCCAAATAGTAGAGCGGAAGCATTTCTTGAATTACGCACATCATTAAAAAGTGAAGATTTTACTTGGCAAGCATTTATAACACTCATTGAAACACCTGAATTTAGAATAAAAGCCGGATATTTTGACAAAGGTAAAGCTGCGCCTCGTTATTCCTTATGGCCACTTGTTGCTTCGATTGTTCGCGCTTTCCAAGAACAAGAAAGATTTTTTATGCAGTTTAAATCATCGAACTATTTGGAATTAATTATAGGCGATGATGAATGCTTTAAGTCTTTAAATCCTCATTATTTTGCTATGATTTTAATATATTGCGATCGTGACTTATTTGTTAAGCTGTTAACAAAGTATGAACGAATGGATAGCTGGCAACCTTTTACAGATCTAGCGACAGGTAAACTATTAGACAAAAACACACTTCTTGCAATACGCCAAGAGCAAGATGAAAAACAGATTGAGGCTCTGCCTAAAATAACCTTCGAAGTTGAGTTTTCTAATCCAATCAAACCAGATGAACTGACGCCTGAATCTTTATGTAGCATGGGAAATAACTTAATTGGCTTCGTGCAGCTTTTTCAAGGTTTCAGGCAATATTATAGCGCTTCCGATAATAAAAGATTTACAGAGATTCTTGAAAACATATCAAAGACCAACCTAAACTCAGTGAGCTGCCTAAATAAATCAAAAGCAGAGGCTGAAAAAATCTTAGCGGTGTGTACAAAGCAATTACGAGAAGCATTCAATGAATTTCTCGATTTTTTAAATCGTAATTACAAAGACGGCGATATTAGTTTAGATGGATTCACCGTAAGAGCGCGCTTAACTCTCTGTTATGCATTGAATATCAAATTGACCCATACGTATTTCAGCGGTGACTATGCGCTTAAAATTGACGGATTAATTAAAAATTTATTAGTGAAAGTAAAGCCACCGTACGCATTTGATCCGCAATCTAATTTGCGCTGTTTACCTGATATACAAGCAGCAAAAGAATTACCCGTCCTGTATGGTAAACGTTTAACACCGAAATTATTGCATCAATTGGCTGCGAATTGGCTGAAATTTTACGATGATAAATTAGTCACAGGAAGAGAACTGCCTTCTATTGCATTAAAAAAATTATTTGATATTTTAAATCAAATGGAAACTGAACTCCAGGATGAGTTGAAAGATCACAAACCATTGCTTACCTCTTTTTGCACTAGAACTTTTCCGATGCTGTTCAATGATCCTGACGTGCGGCTTGAAAGACAAAAAGATAAAACAGTTGACATGTTCTTAATGACGCTTGAAAGTTCAATCAACTTTACTCTCTACGACCCTCAACCCGTAGATAAAAAGAAACAAATTAAATTTTCAGATTTAGCGAATAAGCTTGATCTATACACACGCAAGCAAACATTTTTTACCGATCACAATGCTTCTTATTTCACAAAAATGAAAGAAATAGCACCTTTTATTCCTGATGAAGAAAAAGATGAAAAAGAAGTGGGTCACCATTTTCAACGCGGCGTTTTTAAACAATTATTTGGGCGTAAATCAGATTGGATAAACAAGCTAGAAAATGTTCTCGCACAAATCAGGAATCATCATCAAGAATTCGTAAATGATTTCCCATTGGATAAATTTGATCTTGCCTTGCTAAAAAATCTATTAGCAGAGCGTTGGGCAGAACTTTGTGCTCTATCAGAGCATCCTGACAACTATCGTGAATTTCCCAAAGCAACAGATAAAATCTATCAATCGATTGCATTACTGGTTAAGAACGGTCTTAAAAATTTTGAGCCTAATGCAGAAATTACCGCATATCAGTTGCTTATGCCTGGACGAATTGCGCAAGGGGTTTATGGGATGAATGATGTGGATGAGTTTAAATATGAGCACATCATCGCATTACCGCAGGGTAAATGGGTTTATGTGCCTTACCTCCTCGACCGTTATAAAAATAATGGCCAACTAGTCAATATCATTTCAAGTGGTGGTGAGACAATTGCAACACAAGCTCTAACGGAGAATGAAACTCAACATATTGTTAAATATTATCCTGATATTGCCCAAACCTTATTGCAACACTTCACGGAAAGATATTGTGAAACTGGGTTTGATGGAAAAGTGAAGGAGGCTTTTATAGCCTACCTAAAAGAAAGTGTTTTTAGAGAAGGCTATGTATCATTTTATTATGGGGATCACGACACAAGGTCTAAGCTAGCATCTGATAGGTTGGCCGTTTTTCTTGATACATTACCTATTCAGCAACGAGACATTTTGCTAAATATGAAAATTCCTGAAAGTTCTTACACTTTAGCAAGAACCTTAAACAATGAAGTCACTAGTTGCATTACAATGGCTGGTTTTTATATTGCAAAACTAGTTTGGCATAATTGCCCTGATGTTAAGATAGAAGAGCTGGGTGAGCATCCTGAGTCATATAGGAACGCAATTATTGGTGTTCCTCGCAAACCTAATAGTAAGAACGATTGGGGAAATATCAGTCTCAATGAAAAACCTTTATATGAACTTTATGCTGCTAAGCACTTGCCGTTCTATAAACAAAATCAAAAAGAATTAGCAAAGTTAAAATCTCGTCAGGCGTAGGATATCTATACGACAAATGCCCTCCTCTCCCCAACCCTCTCCTCTCACGTTTCTTGTGGGAGGAGAGGAGGGGCATTTAGCCGTCGCGCAGCATCAGTATTTGAATCAGAAAAAAATTTCAATCCACTAACTCAATATCCAAACAATTCAACAACCGAGTTGCCTCCGGCAAACAAAATTTAGCTTTTTTTATTTCATTATTGAATATATCGATATCATAACTTATCGCCTCAGAAAAATCCGCTTTAGTCAGATTTGTCTTACCAAATAAACTATTCGCGAAATCCGTATAAGAAAAATTAGCTTCAGTACAATCGGCATCTCTAAAATCAACTTCTTTAGCGATGCATTCATGCATCACGATTTCTTTTAATCCCAAACCGAAAAAAGAAGAATGATTTAAGATACATTTGGTGAATTTAAACGGACTGCTTAACCTGATCCGCGGCCATGCTGCTTCCGTCCAATTGATACCAATTGCTTTAGTATCTTCAAATACCACATCGAAGAAAGAGCAACCTTTCACACCAATCATACTGAGATTGCAATTTACAAATTTGCATTCGTAAAATTTGCAATTTATAAACTTAGTATCGTTGAAATGACATGCATCAAATAAACAACTATCAAATTCTTTTGCCATGATTTCATTTTCTAATAAATGAATATTTGAAAAATTCTGATCGATGTAAACATCTTGATTTTTAAAGTCAACCATTGGCACAGCCCTAACGATGATTAAATAGATGTGAGAGTATCGTATTGCAGATTAGCGATCAACAGGATGTGGCTTTCCAGACTCATCAATTGCTACAAAGGTAAAAATTCCCTCAGCAACTTTCTTAGGCTCCTCATCTTCCAGTGCCAATGTCCAAGCCTCAATTTTAAATTGCATTGAAGTTCGCCCGACTTTCAGTAAATTTGCATAGCAACACACTGTATCACCGACTGTTACTGGCTTAATGAATTGCATAGCATCAATCGCAACAGTGACCACGCGACAACGGGCGCGGCGACGAGCTTCGATACCGCCACCCATATCCATATGCGACACCAACCATCCACCAAAAATATCACCGTTTGCATTGGTATCTTTTGGCATCGCCACAATGCGAATAGCTAATCTTCCGCGCGTATCCTTCGTCTCTGTCATCGATGAGTTCCGTGTTAGATTTTTTTTGACTTCGAAAAGATCTGTCATTCCTGCGAAGGCGGGGAATGACAGAGCATTTTTATTTTCTGAATAGATGCATAAAAAGCGAGAGAATAAACAATACGAGAAAGATAAAAAATAGAATTTTTGCAATGCCTGCTGCTTGTACTGCAACACCCGTAAAACCAAGAACGCCAGCAACAATTGCTACGATTAAAAATAGTAATACCCAGTTCAACATAGCTCAATTCCTTGTTAAAATAAGTCCTCTTGAACAGTAGCAATTTAATTATCCACTTTCAAGCGCGCGCGGATCTCTTGTGAGTAAATTCCGTCAGTTACAAATGTACACTTGGTTACGATAGTGTAAAAAAAGCTTGTTTTTTGACTATTTGTGCTATAATTAATGAGTGGGATGTTCTAATTTGTTTTCTATTCAGATAACCACTTTAACTATATGGAGATTCAGATTTTTTGGATATGTTGAATGCATGCTCACCCTTGAGTGAGATGCTAAGCGCATTACAAAGAGCGCTGATTTAGTTAGGGTGAAATGCTGGTAGATGTTTAGAACATCCTGCTTTTTTTTGTTTTGAACCCCTTCTTTTTAGAAACAAAACATCACTAAATTTCTCTCTTCTACTTACGGACGCTATAAAATAAATTAGAAAGGACAACTCTTACATGAGTATTAGTAAAAGCGAAATTGAAAAACAACTGATTAATATCACCCGAGCATTTTTTAAAGAACTGCAAGCGGAACGAGCATTGCAAGCTATCACCTTAGATGCATCTCTTGAACGCGAACTGGGAATGGATAGCCTTGGAAAAGTAGAACTGTTTGATCGTATCGAAAAAAATTTCGCCATTAAACTTCCCGAAAAAGCAATGATAGATGCTGAATCACTGCGTGATCTAGTTAAAGTGATAGAACATAGCGATTCATCTTCTGCACAGCATAAAAAATCGCGAACTGTGTTAACGGTAACTGAATCCGAAGCGCTTGATTTATCCTCTGCAAAAAACCTTGCGGAAGTATTATTAGCACATGCCGAAAACGATCCAGAACGCCCTCATATTTATTTGCAAAATGAAAAAGGCGAAGAACAAATAATTCGTTACGGACAATTAGCCGACGAAGCAAAACATGTAGCGCGTGGTATTCGTAATCGCGGTATTTTGCCTGGTGAAACTGTTGCGATTATGTTGCCAACCAGTGATGCTTTTTTTTATTGTTATTGCGGTATTCTGCTAGCGGGTGCAGTACCCGTTCCAATTTATCCACCCTTTCGACCCGATCGAATTGAAGAATATGCAAAGCGAGAAGCGAAAATTTTACAAAATGCACAAGCGCGTTTATTGATTACATTTTCACGCGCTGAAATTCTGAGTAATATTTTACAAACATTTATTCCTAGTTTGAAAGATGTTGTCACGTTTAAAAATCTTCGAACCACCAAAGGCGATTTGCCGAGTGTCACAACTGAATCGGATGATCCCGCTTTGATTCAATATACTTCTGGCAGTACTGGCGATCCTAAAGGCGTATTGTTGACACATAAAAATATGCTTACTAACATTCGATCTATCGGCAAAGCTGTACCGATAAAACCAACGGATGTCGTAGTGAGTTGGTTACCGCTTTATCACGATATGGGTTTAATGAGTTGGTTAGCTAGTTTTTATTTTGGTATCCCGCTCACAATCTTATCGCCAATTACGTTTCTCACTCGACCAGAACAATGGCTCTGGGCAATTCACTATCATCGCGCCACATTATCCGGCGGTCCTAATTTTGCATATGAATTATGCGTTAAAAAAATTAACCCTAAAGATCTTGAGGGACTTGATTTGAGTTCTTGGCGATTTGCATTTAATGGTGCTGAAGCAATTAACCCAAAAACCTTAGAACGTTTTAGCAAACGTTTTGCTGAATATGGTTTTAATCCTGAATCGTTTGCACCTGTTTATGGCCTGGCGGAATCAACTGTTGCGCTTACTTTTCCAAAAGAAAAGCGCCGACCTAGAATTGACAAAATTCAACGCAAATATTTTGAAACAGAAAATAAGGCCGTGCCGATCAAATCACCCACTGATAAAGATTTTCTTGAATTTATTGGTTGTGGTCTTGCCATGCCTGAACATTCTATTCGAATTGTAGATGACAATGAAAATGTACTGGCTGATAGAATGATTGGGAACATCCAATTTAATGGTCCATCGTCCATGCAAGGCTATTTCAACAATCCGGCAGCCACGCAAAAAGCATATCGAAATGGATGGTGGGATTCTGGTGACACCGGGTATTTGGTTGAAGGTGAAATATTTATTATTGGTCGCAAAAAAGATTTAATTATTAAAGCCGGACGCAATCTTTATCCGGAAGAAGTTGAAGAAGTTGTTACGCAATTGGCAAGTATACGCAAAGGCTGTGTGGTAGCGTTTGGTGTCAACGATCCTAATCTTGGTACGGAAAAATTAGTTGTTGTTGCTGAAACTTATCAACTCAATAAAGAAGACCGGCAGCAGATACGTGCTGAAATAATCGATAATATGGCTATTTCATTAGGAATTCCACCTGATGTAGTAGTTCTCGTTCCGCCGCGCACTATTCCCAAAACATCGAGTGGAAAATTACAGCGTTCAGCGTGTAAAGATGCTTATATCAAAGGCAAATTGACGCGTCAGCCGCTACCCGCCAAATTACAAATGATTAAACTTGCCTTAATGAGTTTAACTAAAAAAATTCTTAGCTGGTTAAGCTATTTCGGCAAATTATGTTATACCTTGTATGTCAGTATCATTGCATTGATAACCATTCCAATTATTTGGCTGATGTTATTTCTGCTTCCAACTAAACCTGCGCGATTACTTTCGCGATTTTGGGCCAGAAATTTTTTCCGTCTAAGTGGTTGCCCACTTAAAATAAAGGGAAAAGAAAATTTAACTAAACATTCACCGATGATATTTGTTGCTAATCATACGAGCTATAGTGATGCTTTATTGTTACTGAGCATCTTACCTGCCAATGCATTATTTATTGGTAAGAAAGAAGTTTTGACTATGCCTATCATTAAAACATTTGTTAAAAAACTTGGATTTTTAACCGTGGATAGATTGGATTTTTCCAAAAACTTAGAAAATAAAAACTCGATTGAAGAACATGTTCGCCAAGGAAACTCAATTGCTATTTTTCCTGAAGGAACATTTACTTATGCAACAGGTCTTAGACCTTTTAAATTAGGTGCGTTTACGATTGCGGTAGAAACTAACACGCCAATTTGTCCGATCGCAATTCACGGTACTCGTTTTATTCTGCGTGGTGATAATTTTCTCTGCAAGCCACACTCGATAAAGATTAATATTGGAGATCCAATTGCGCCTAAAGAAAAAAATTGGAGTGATATTATTAAATTGCATACGATAGTTAGAACTGAAATTGCGAAGCATTGTGGCGAACCGGTGATTGATATTATTTCGACTGGCCCTGTGGTGGATTGAGTGTTATCTAATACTTGCTACGAATCAAAACTGACGCCAAGTTGACTGGATACCGCGGACAAGCCGCGGTACGACGGCGATGTCGTCGTACCGACATTGTTCAGCCTTTTTGGCTTTTGTAGGGGCGAACCTGTGTGTTCGCCCTCTCTATCGATTGCTTCACCACCGTCATTGCGAGCGCGAGCGAAGCAACCCAGGTTTTATTGTCACTCGCATAGT
>JBDTIZ010000187.1:0-5607 GCA_039936115.1 Gammaproteobacteria bacterium | reverse complement strand
ATATTTCGAAGAAGTGGACAATGCCGATTCGCGATTGGAAACCGGCATTAGCTAGGTTTATGATTGAATTCGAAGGTAGAGTTTAATCAATGAGACGGCCGTTTACACAAAATATTTTTCATACTCGGCTTGTCGCCAGAGACGGTCGCGTGCGCGAACAATGCGGGGTTCAAATAGCCCCTGTCATTCCCGCGAAGGGGGAAATTCATTAGATAGATTCATTTGCGGAAATGACAGGCTTCTCGTTAGCTCCCGTTTTAATTTATGAAATAATCTCGATACTTTTGATGGTAAACCTTAAAGAATTTTTTCATTCCGTTTCGCTTTATTGATATACATTTGCCGATCCGCTTCTTTGATTAAATTTGGTAAATCCGATTCCATACCCATTGAAATTCCAAAAGAAAAACCTGATGCTGGTACAATTTTACGTGAGTCAGTCAGAAGTTGCTTATTTAAATGATCCATTGTTGTTGCAACGTCTTCCAATGGTATATTTAATAAGACAAGAAGGAATTCATCACCACCAATTCGAAATGCAAAATCCATTTCACGACAAATGGCCTGCAGCAATCGAGCTGTATTTACTAAAATATCATCGCCCACGAGATGACCATAATAGTCATTGACCTCTTTAAATTTATCTATATCCACGCCTACAATAATAGCGCGCGAATCTTCTGACTGCCTATCAAGCTCGGCATCCAAGTTACTTTCGCTCAACAGTTGTATTAAACGACTGCGATTATAAAGACCCGTCAATGGATCATGTTTAGCAATCCATGAAAGACGTTCATAAGCAATTGCGTTGGTTAACGCAATCGCTGCAAAATCTGCAATTGTCTCAAGAATCCTGAGATCGCGTTCAGTAAAGCTGGTGTCCTCAAACGTATTGATTAACTCAATCACACCTAATACTTCTTTTTGGAATATGATGGGTACAGCGATCAGAGATTTAGTTTTAAAACCTGATGCTTTGTCAATTTTTTGTGAAAAATGCAAATCTTTTTGCGCATCTTCGACAAAAATCGATTTGCCAGTTTCTACGACTTGTCCTGCAATACCTTCGCCTTCTTTTAAACGAATGTTTTTCACGAGTTCGATATCGAGGCCTTTTGCAATGACAAAGAACAATTCGTGAGTATCCGGATCAACGCGCAACAAACTCCAGTTGCTGGGTTCAAAAAATAATTCGACTTGCTCCATGATGGTAGCTGTTATTTTTTTGATCTCGAGCGAACTCGTAATTAATTTGGCTATTTCAGTAAAGAAATCTTGGATATTTTCAGACGTGAATTTTTGTGTCTTTGTTTTGCGTTTCATCAGCTTCATTGCCATATTCCTTTCCATGTGACTACAAAAGTATTACAAAAAAGCGGCTCAGTCTACTGCCTTTTAGTTAGGTCAAATATAGGGACGTGTTTGCTCAGCGGCTTTAGCTTGAAGTTTAGCAAGGGCGAACACACAGGTTCGCCCCTACAATGTGGAAAAACGTGACCATTAACTGCTGAGAGTGCTTGGCTGCATACTTGAAGCAGGAGATGACGGTGATAAATCGTCTTTAACAGATGAGGAGGGAGACGGTGACGGCGATGAAGAGGGTGATGGTCTTTTAAATAATGGCCATCGCAAGGTAGGTTGTAATCGCTTTATTTGTTCGTGAAAATCAGAAATCTGTCCAGCTGTTGGCTTTCCGTAAAATGGCATTTTCTCTTGGATATCTAAAATCTCCGCCCGTGTTTCTAGTATCTTGTCGCGTTTTTTTGGGTACTCTTTTTCAAGACTGTCTAAACGACTCTTGAAGTTTGCAAATATAGCTTCAAAAACCTCACTTTCTAGTTTAGGAAACTCTTCTCCTGACAAAACACTTAGCTCTTCTGTTTGGCCACAGTTTTTCAATTTGATGTCGAATGCCCTTACCTGTTCCCGTAACGATTTAAATCGATTTATTCCAGAAATTTTCTCAAGTAAGTTACTTAAGCGCATTTGTAAGCCATTTCTAAGACGGCCATTCGAATCAACTTGAATGTCCTCGATAATTGACTGGCAGGGTGCATTTGGGTGCAATTTGGTGTATAGATCATCAAGTAATGGTTGAAGATCTGTTTTTGTCTCTGGACTTAGTTTATCGCATGCTTTTTCAATCTTATTATATAAAGCTTCTATTTTTTTGATGAAACTATTGCTTTTCGCTTCTGTAAGAATAAGTTCATTATTTGCATCGTCTGCTGCATCTCCTAGCACATCTTCTATTGCAGTTCCAGCGGCCCCAATATTCATACGATTAAGTTCATCTATTATAGCTATTTCTGCTTTATCTTCTGAACGAAGACCTCCTATCTCTGTAGCGATAAGATAACAGCTAGTACCAATCTTTTTCATTTGACGACCGTTCATGAATTATTTACCTCAACTACGATGATGATTACTAATGCGCCACATTGTATCAGTATTCTGCCGAATTGTGTTTAATTTATCTTCAGAATTTATTATTGTTACTATTTATCATACAGATGCTTTTATTTGGGCACTTTTAGTTCTTTTGAACAATTTAAATAAAATCAAAACCTAACTAGTTCTGTAATTTAAGAAATTTGAAATTGAATTTGAAAGACGTAAACCCAAAATGTAGCGTAAACATAGCTGAATTTTAAAATTAATATAACTCGCTATTCGACTCTTTGCTAATTTAAATGATTCAATCTTATCTCACTCCCCCACTTTAAAAGATCGGCATTATGTTCATATTTTGATGCTTAAGATCGAACTTTGTAATAATAGACATCAAAAAAAGCCTTTAAATTTAGGATATACTGATCTTAATGGCGAACCAATAAAAGGAAGTCAGTATGTGGAAATCAACCTTTAAAGTTATATTACCCACATTAGTACTTTTAGGCACATTCAGCACAGCTCACGCATGGGATAAGGGGATTTACTTAACTCAGTATATGTTAGAAAAAAAGGAAAAATTAGATTATTTAATTCGTGAATCAAAAGCAACCGGCATTAATACTTTCATCATCGATCACGAATATTATAGCAAGCATTACGCTCCTGCCATCGCCAAAGTGAAAGCCGCCGGTATAAAAAATGTCACGCGTATTGTCGTATTTTCTGATGGCGGTAATGCTAAACAAATTCACTCGCAAGAACATTGGGAAGAAAAATTAAAATTTGCCGATGATGCAATTAAAGCGGGCGCTGACGCTATTCAACTTGATTATATTCGTTATAGCTCCAAAGAACCTGCGAATCCACAGCATGCCAAAGACGTTTATAAAATAATTAAATGGTTTAAAGAAAAAATAAATGCCAAAGGTGTGCCAATGGAAATCGATATTTTTGGTGAAGTCAGTTATTACCCTTCGATGCATATTGGACAAGATATCAAAATGTTTGCGGATAGCGTGGATGGGGTAAATCCTATGGTTTATCCATCCCATTTTTGGCCTTATCAAAAATATTCTGCTGAACCTTACAAAACCATCAACAATTCATTAAATGCCCTAACACATCAATTTGATAATAACACTCCGTTTAAAGTGCACGCATTCATTGAGGCTGCAAATTATCATTTTGTTAAAAAGACGTCTAATGCACAAAAACAAAAATATTTATTACAAGAAATTAGAGCGGTTGAAGATGCTAAAAACGTTTCGGGTTGGTATGTGTGGAGTGCGAATAATGTTTATGAGAATTTATTTCAAGTGTTAAAAAATAATAAAACGAAAGCAGCGGATTTACCAAAAACTGAAACCGCCCAAAAGTAATATGTATCCCGGGCACGCCCGGGATAAAACTCCCCTCTTCTCCTATAAGCTATTAAAACCATTTTTTTCACTCAAAATGAGCTTTATTATGTTAACCTTAGGATTAAGAGGATAACTCTATTAGCCATTTACTGACGTAAGCAGCTTTGAATTTGAGGAAAATATGAACCAAAAAGTTTTTGTAAATCGCATTTTGAATCTAAAAAAAATCAAATATATTGGTTTAGATATGGATCATACTTTAATACGCTACAACATCAAAAACTTTGAAACGCTAGTATATAAGATGGTCATAGAAAAATTAATTAATGATAAAAAATATCCTGAGGAGTTAAGAAAATTCCAGTTCAATTTTTCTGATGCAATTCGAGGTCTCATCGTAGATAGCAAGAATGGCAATATTTTAAAACTAAGCCGTTTCGCTGCCATACGAAAAAGTTATCACGGAACTAAAGAAATTAGTTTTGCTAAACAAAAAGAAATTTATCGCAGTATTTACGTTGATTTGAAAGATCCGAATTACATTGCTATAGACACCTCTTTTTCAATCGCATTTTGCGTTTTATATAGCCAGCTAATCGATCTCAAGGAAGAAAAGCCTAATGAGCTACCTACCTACAGTGGAATAGCTTCAGATGTTTTAAGTATTGTAGATCAGGTCCATGCAGATGGAAGTCTGAAAGAGCATATCGCTAAGCACATAGAAGACTATGTTTTACAAGAAAAAGAAGTCGTAGAAGGAATTAAGCGCTTTATTCGATATGGTAAAAAGTTTTTTCTACTGACGAACTCACAATATACCTACACTGATCTAATCTTCAAACATGCAATTAATCCTTTTTTAAAAGAAGGCGAAAGTTGGCAAGATCTCTTTGAGTTTATAATTACTCTTGCTAACAAGCCTCGTTTCTTTTATGACAATTTAAAATTTCTAGCAGTAAATCCAATAGATGGCACCATGACAAATGTATATGGAACCTTTGTTCCAGGGGTATATCAAGGTGGAAATGCTAGAAAATTCACTGAAGATTTACAAATTAATGGTGACGAAATTTTATATGTTGGCGACCACATTTATGGTGATATTTTAAGATTGAAAAAAGATTGTAACTGGCGTACTGCACTGGTCGTTGAAGAGCTGAGTGAAGAAATCGAATCACAGAACAAAGCCTATCCTATTGAGAAACAAATTCTTGAAGCAATGAATATCAAAAAAGAATTGGAGCATAAAAATATTGATTTGCATACTCAAAGCATTGAGGAAAAATCGAGAGAATATAATAAACAAACTGTAGAGATACAAAAAGAAATCTCTACACTTGATTTAAAAATAACAAAACTCTTACAAGAAGAAAAAAACTTTTATAATATTCATTGGGGACGCGTATTTCGTGCAGGCGCTGAAGAAAGTTATTTTGCATATCAAGTGGAGCGCTATGCCTGTATCTATATGGAAAAATTAGCTGATTTATTCGAGCAATCGCCATTAACTTATTTTCGTGCTAATCGACGCTTACTTGCGCATGACATTGAAAATTTTTAATTTGTTGAATTTTGAGGAAGATGATTTGAAAGCTTTATCTCAATAATTTATTAATATTTTCTAACTAATCATTTAAATACATTAAAAGAAGTATAATACATATAACCCTTTAATAAAATAATCATACTGCTTTTGTAAAATCAAAGAGTTACAAAAGCAGGAGGTGGGGAGTTCTACGGTGGAGTGCGACAGATGGCTTTTTGATGCTGCATAAAGACTTCTGTGGGTGTTAGGTAACCCAAGCATTTTCTTGGGGTATTATTCATGTTATCAGCTATTTTATCTAATTGC
>JBDTIZ010000186.1:0-8624 GCA_039936115.1 Gammaproteobacteria bacterium | reverse complement strand
CGCGTATAAACGATTTTTTGATTTCTCAATCGAAAGTTATTTTAGCTGGTCAATATTTATGGGCTAGGCTTTTAGGATCCACTATGATTGGGGAAGCTGTTTTACAAGTAGTGGGTGGAGTAATTGGATTTTCTGACAAGCTAGACTTTAAAACTCAATTATTGCCGAATATGATATTGGCATATGGTTACAAAGTCTTGTGGTGCGTTGCAACAATCCCTCTAATTTACATGATCAGTAGCTTTTTAAAGAAAAAAGAAGGGATTGATGTTTATGACTACGACGCAAATTATAATCCATTCAGTTTAAGCGGAACCCCAAAAAGATCTAATATTTAAGACGCATCTCTTCTTTTGGCTCATTAAGTATTTTTAATATCATTTTTACTGAGTTAATTAAAAAATAATCTTGTTTGAAACCACTTAATAGAGATACTCCTAATGGAGGAGAATCGAGACATTCTAAAGGGATAGTTGCTTGTGGTAAGCCTCCCACACTTGCTAACGCAATTAATGGGCGCAATTTATCATAGTTGAATTGATTAACCTGCTGATATTCTGCTTGTCTGAAGGGGGCAACATCAGGGGTAGTTGGAATGCAAAGTAAACTTCCTGGAGGTAAAAAACTTCTAAGTGCACTAGAATATAACATCATATGTTTTCTTGCTGCGTCCATTTTTTCTTGAGTTACACTCGCCATATAACTAAAATCTACAAATGTTGATTTTCCGAATTCTAAATTGACTTCCTTGATCCAAGGAGCCAAATTTTCCCATATCTCTCCGCAAAGAACTTCTCTAAATACTGAGCTGAGACCAATTTCTTTTTCGTTAGCTTTGGAATGAATGTCTATTAATTGAATTAATTTGGGTTTTAATCCTAATGCTTCACAACTCTCATCAATAAATTTTTGAATTCTTCTTCGCTGCTCTAAAGGAGCCAACAATAAACAATCTTCCAATACAAAAAAATTCTCAATCTTTTCAAGTTTTGATTCTGGCGGATGGGGGTAAAGTACTTCCAAAACTCGTTCTATTACATCAATTTTCCCTGCAAATATCCCTACCGTATCAAAGCTCGGCGAGAAGCTTTGTATTCCGTCCATTGAAATAATACCGTAGGAAGGTCTAAAACCATATATACCACAAAAACTGGCCGGTAAACGTACTGATCCTGCTGTATCCGTCCCTAAAGAAAAATCAACAATACCTGCTGCAACTATTGATGCTGATCCACTAGAAGAACCTCCTGGAACTCTTGTAGGAGCTTTTGGATTTGGCGTCATTCCATAAAAATGATTTATTCCTGTACTGCCAGAACAAAATTCTCCTAGAATAGTTTTACCAAAACATTTAGCACCACTTGTTAATAATTGTTGAACACAATAAGCATGTTTTTGGGAAGCGGGGTGATAGTTCAGCCATGTGGGATTTCCACAACTGGTTTTTTGTCCTTTGATGTCTATCACATCTTTTACAGCAAAAGTAAGATTATCTAACGAACCTTCACATTCTGGAGAGACTTCTTTTTTTGTGATATAAAAAGAATCTTCTCTCTTGCCCTCTTCAGGAGAAACAAACATTCGACCAGATTTCATACATTATGCTCTATAAAAGTTAGTATATTGAAGATCTTACGGTTATTAGATTTTATAAAATATGTTGTAAACAACATCATTGTTTATTTTACCGACCTAAATACCGATTTAACCCCTCGGATAATAGCATTTTTAAGCCGTACCCACCTATATTAGTGCTAAATTATACTTGAAGGAGTTGTTATTGGGATTTGTCCTTCAATCGTAAATAAGCCAATCTATTGATATAAGCCCCCATTAAGTTATATTGATTAAACAAATTTATTTATCCAGCTCTTCGTATACTCTCGAATAAACCATGAACATGTTGAGGCACGACTAATGTTTGAGGTCTAACCGGTTGTTTTTTCGAATGAAAATTTGATTTCTCTTTTTGTTTCATTGGTGCGGGCGTTTGCCAACGATTTTCACGTAACAACTTTAAAGCAATGCTAACTGCGTGTGTAATGCTAAGTATATCGCCATTTTGAGCTATTCTTAATGATCCAAAACGAACAGCATAAATTATCTCATTAAAAACTTTTTTTGCGTCGCTTGTATAGTTATGTGTTTTTTCTATTGTTTTTTTAATTCTAGCCATTTCTGCTATGGATAATTCTCTTTCACCTGTCGCTTTAGAAAAATCTATGGTTGAATCAATAAAATTAGGGGTTCAATGCCCAAATCCGACATAATTTACAAATCAACCTATATTTTTGCTAAACTGCTTTTTTCTTAGCAGCTGATTTAGCGCGTGCTTGTAATTCTACGTCAATATAACGATCGGTGATTGCACCTGAGCTGTGGCCAGCATCGTCACGTACATGCTCCCGGGGCCTTATTTTTACATCATCTGATATGCCCGTGTGACGTAGCCAGTGTACCGTAGCAGACCGCAACATTTCAGCGTCTTCTGTTTTTTTCTCTTTTAATAAATTTTCAACCGCTTTATCAAAACAAGTTTGAACTATATTTCGAATTGCACGGGTGCTTTCAACCGGGCCTTTACCTATCGCTTTAGGAATAAGAGGTGCCTGGTCTTCAACAGAGGGTAGGGGAGATAAACCAAGATGCTTACGCCATCGCTTTAATGTAGATAGCATAGGCGGACTGACTGCTATTTGCCGCATTTTATTACCTTTGCCCACTGTTTTAAACCACCAATCGCCATTCATGTCTCGAAAGAAATCTCGCATCATAGGTGTCCATCGTTTTGTTGCGGCAAGTTCTGAAACCCGCAGATACATTCCATACAAAGCATTCATAATAAATAGAGTACGTTCATGTTGGTCAGGATATTGATTTGCTAACGAAACTGCTACATCCATAACAGCTTTCCATTGTATTTCCGATAATCGTCGAATCATGGGTGACAATTGTTGTTTACGAATGAATTTACTTTTTTGTCGAATTTGCAACACTGGATTAATTTCACTAATTTCTTCTTGAACTAAATAATTATAAAAACTTCCCAATATTGCAAAAATTTGTTTAATGCTTTCTGATGATAATTCAAAATTTAATTTTTCAGGACGATCCCCATTGTTGAATAATTTTTTTGAAACTTTCACAATGAAAGGGCACCATGAGGGATTCGGTTGTCTTAGTCCATTTTTATCAATAAAACGTGCGACTGTTTTAGTACCCACCCAACGCTTATGGGGGTTCTGGCAAAATTCAATAAAAGCCTCTATATCAATTCTTTTAAGCTGTAAAACAGATTTTTCATGCGTTAGCCAGCACCATTGAATTAATCGCTCAAGTTCACGACGATATGAATTAAATGTATCAGCGCTACCGCGATAACTATAGAGAAAATTTAAACACTGCTGATAATCTTTAAAAGCATATATTGGTAACTTAAATTCAAGATCAAAGAAACACTGCTTAATCCATTTCATAATAATTTCTTTCGAATCATTATACTGACATTGTTTGTATTGCTCTTGTATATATTCAAGGGTATCAAATAAAGGACGAGGTCTAGCTTTCATCGTCATCCCCATTTTCTATCACTTCATTTTCTTTCGCAAAACCACTTAACTCGGCTTCAATTTCACTCGTAGTTGGTAAGATAGATTCAAATCTTTCTGGTAATGATTTTGATAATTCATATTCCGAAATACCCATAGGACTGTCGATTCGTCTTAGCGCATATTCCGCAATGACACGATCTTTCTTTTCACATAACAACAACCCAATTGTTTGCCCATCTTCTGGCATTTTTAATTGTTCATCTACTGCGGATAAATAAAAATTTAACTGACCAGCATCGCGTGGATGAAAGTCACCTCGCTTAAGCTCCACGACCACGTAGGCATGTAGCTTCGTGTTATACATCAACAAATCAATTTCAAATCGCTTGCCTGAAACTTGAATAGGATGTTTGGTTCCATATAGTGCAAATCCTTGTCCTAACTCCATTAGAAATTGTTTCACATGACTAACCAACCCATTATGTATGTCCTTCTCATGTGCATCATCACCGACGGTCAGGAAATGAAACTTATAGGGGTCCTTAATCATTTCATGGGCGAGCTGAGAATTTGGCAATGGAAGCCTATCTTTAAAGTTGGTGGTTTTTAAAGTAATGCTAGATTGTCGGCTATAAAGATCAGCTTTAATTTGAGCTTGAAGATCACGATAAGGCCAGCCATTTTCAAGTGTTTTTTCCGCATACCACTGTTTTATATCGATTTTTTCTTGATCAAGCAGTTGAATTAATACGATATGATGGGTCCAGGTTAATTGGTCAGGCAGCGCCTGACTAAATTCGCTCTCGGGGTAATGTTTGGCAAAAAGGCGCATATTTTTAAGATTTGTTTTTGAGAAGCCTTCGGTGTTGGGAAAGCTACGGCGTAAATCGTCTGCTAACATTTCAAATAATTTGTCACCCCATCTAGATTTTTCTTGGCGTTCAATAATAAGCTTACCAACTTCCCAATAAAATTGGATTAGTTCGTGATTAACAGATATAGCTGCACGGAGCTGTGATTTTTTTAAACGTGCTTTAATTTCGTTTAATAAATTTTGGTAATGCTCATCTGACTGAAGCTGTGGTGAAGTATCAACGTTAACTATCTTGCTTATTTTCTTTGCCATTTCAAATCCTTTATATTACTCTTCGCCATCTGTTCCTGTAATAGGTTTTACAGGAATAGTTGGATGTATAATCCCATAATAGGACATCTATGGCAATCCCCTCTACCCATAATTTAATACAATTGCTTACCTATGAAGAATATGATGATCTTTATGGATTACCCCAGTTCACTGATGAAGAACGTGTTTTATTTTTCGCACTTTCTTTGTACGATAAAAAATTTGTCGATTCTTTTAGAAAAATGCAGGATAAAATATATTGCTTGCTGAGTCTTGGCTATTTTCGTGTAAAACAAAGTTTAATTGATTTTAACGTCAATTTAGTCATAGCAGATCGCCGTTATCTTATGGAGACTTATTACCCTACACAAAAAACCCCAAGAACGTTACCAGCACAAGCGCAGAAAATTCGTATTCAAAATAAAATTCTTGTGCATGAAAAATCTATTCGTTTAAATAAAAATATTAAAGAAAATATTGATATAGCTCTTTCGCAACTGATTAAGCGACATCCAAAAGCACGTCCATTAACCAAGTCTTTGTTACACCATTTAAGCAAGCAGCGCATCGCTCTTCCTTCTTATTCAACGTTGCAACGTTTAATTACTAAAACACTCTCTCAGGAGCAAGATAGAATATTCTATATTTGTCAAAAAATACTTAAACCAGAAGAACAGTTGCTTATCAATGTATTGCTGACACAAAATGAATCTTTATATCCGATCACTGTCATTAAACAGGATGTAAAAGATTTTAGTTATAGCGAGTTGAATAATGAAATAAAAAGGCATACTTTGCTAAAGCCACTTTTTTATATGGCTGAAACCATTATAAAACACACAGAGTATCCTAAAAAAACTATCGATTATTATGGCTCTCTAGTGAATTTTTATAGCGTATATAAACTTAATAGAATGCCGGCTCCTCAAGCTCATTGGTATCTGTTGTGTTATAGCTTTCGCCGATATCAAAAGGTCAACGATAATTTAATTCAATTTTTCCAATATTACGTAAACAATTTTCATAATGAGATAGATCAAAATAGTCAGGAAAAATTAAAAAAGTTGCAGCATGATATGCGTGAATCATTAATAAAAGCTGGTCAGGTGCTACAATTATTTACGAAAAATGATTCACTAAACGCCGTAGAGAAGCAACGTGCCTTCAAGATTTTATCAGAAGCACAAATGCCTATTGTCCAAGAATTTTTATTGGGAAATACTCGTGATGAGGTATTGTTTTATTGGGCTAGCGTTGACTCTTCTTCACATAAAATACGTCTATATCTTCGGCAATTATTTATAACAATTGATTTTTCGCTATCACAGAAAACTGAGGTGGAATCTTTTATTATAGTAATGAAAGCATTTTTACAAAACCCACAAGATTTGCCAAAATATAATGCTCGATTGATAAAATTCATCCCAGATAAATTAATGCCTTATTTAATGGATATGACAAACAACAGTATACGAATGAATCGCTTCGAGTTCTTTTTTTATCAAATTGTTTCATCCGCCATAACATCAAAAAAAGTGTTCTTGACGCACAGTTTGCACTTCAAGCCATTAAAAGAGGAACTTATTGCAGAATCCGTATGGGAAAAACAAAAACCTACTATTTTAAAAAATCTCGGCTACTCAAAATTGGTTACTCCAATAGAGCAGCTTTTAGCAGATTATCGCAAGAAATTAGATCCTTTAATTGTGTCTGTTAATCAGCGAATTACATCGGGTGAAAATACTCACGTTAAACTTAAACAAAAATCACATACCACCCATTGGTCACTACCCTATCAAAAAAAACCTGACGCTATTAATAATCCATTCTTCCTGCAACTACCGCAAATCAATATTGTTGATGTTTTATATTTTGTTGACCAGCAGTGTGGATTTTTAAATGCTTTTACACCAATTCAATCTCATTCTACAAAACAAGAACGAAAAGATCCTTTGATACTAGCAACGATCTTGGCTAATGCCATACGAATGGGAACCTATAAAATGGCCACTAATGCCAATCTGAACTTACAAGAATTAATGACAGCAGAAAAAACCTATTTTCGCTTAGAAACATTACGTGATGCTATTAATACAATAAATAATGCCACAGCCCAACTCCGTATCTTTCCCTTCTGGAATATTCATGATAAGCTGCACAGCAGCTTCGATGGCAGTAAAATTGGCACAAAGTTACATACACTCAAAGCTCGCCATTCACCAAAGTATTTTGGCCTCACTAAAGGCGTATCTTCTTTTAATCTTATCACTAACCACCTGCCTATTAATGCTCACATGATAGGCGCAAATGAACATGAAAGTCATTTTGCATTTCCTATAGTCTTTAATAATACCTCTGAAATTAACCCCGGCCAACATTCAGGAGATGGTCATAGCATTAATCAATTTAATTTTACTTTGTTTGATATAATCAACCATAGTTTTATGCCGCATTTTCCACAAATCCAGAAAAAATCTATTTATTGTTTTGGCAACCCTGATGAATATGAAAACTGCATCATCAAGCCTGCCCGAAAAATACGTGAAAAATTGATAATTAGTGAATGGCCTACCCTACAGCATATTTTTGCTTCAGTACTCCAAGGTGAAACGGATCAAAGTTCGATTATTCAAATTCTTTCATCACATAAATATCACACAAAAACAAAGGAAGCTTTATGGGAATATGATGGCATTTTAAAAAGTTTATACATTTTAAATTTTATTGACAATATCAAAATCGGACAAGCTGTTCGAGCAGCATTAAATCGTGGTGAAGCTTATCACCAATTATCCCGTGCTATTGCTTACATCAATGGCGGACGTTTTCGCGGAAGCACTGAGCTTGAGATGGAAATATGGAATGAATGTGCTCGGCTGGTTGCAAGCGCTATCATTTTTTATAATGCTTATATTTTGTCTGCTTTACTTGATAATGCTAAAGGTGATAAACAGATAGAAATTGTGACGCAATGGTCGCCTGTTGCGTGGGGACATCTTAATTTTCTAGGCAACTATGATTTCCATCGCCGGCAGCTGTCGTTAGAAATAGATAAGTGGTTAAAGAATATAAAAGTAGATTCGCCGGAGTTTGTCATCTAGAAATTATTATTTATCAGCCCATTACGGTGTGATTTGTAAATTATGTCGGATTTGGGCATTGAACCCCTTATAGTTGAGACAGTTACTCATGGCCAATAAAAAACACAAAGATGAGTCAATGCCATTCAAATGGAAGCACGCTGTAGGTGAAGTCATTATCTGGCTGGTTACCTGGTATTCACGCTATGCTTTGTCCTATCGTGATTTAAAAGAGATTGCAGCGGAACGTGGTTTTATATTAGATCATTCTACAATTTATCGCTGGGTGCAGGAGTATGCACCTGAAATTAGTAAACGTACGAAATTTCATTTAAAAAGTACATGTGATTCATGGCAACTCGATGAGACCTATGTAAAAATAAAAGGTGTTTGGCATTATTTCTATCGCGCTATTGATAAAGAAGGTAGTACCCTGGATTGGATGTTAAGCAAAAACCGCAATAAAAAAGCCGCAAAACGGTTCTTCAAAAAGCTATTGGGTAACTCTCATACCATCGATCCAAGAGTCATTAACGTTGATAAAAGCCCAGCTTATCCACCAGCACTCGGTGAGCTGCAAGCAGTTAATGAAGCACCGAAGAAAACAAAATTACGTGCCATAAAATATTTAAATAACAAGATGGAAAACGATCACAAATCCACGAAATCTAAATCGCGATATCGCCAATGGTACCAGTCGTTTTCGACTGCCAGAAACACTCTTGATGGTATTGAAACGATGCGCATGATACAGAAAGGCCAAGTGCGTTATGTTGGGAAAGATGTGGTTAAACAGAATAGCTTCGTCCGCAGTTTATTTGGATTGGCTGCGTAATTTAGTTGTGAAATTATTTTTAGAATTTTTGC
>JBDTIZ010000185.1:0-4092 GCA_039936115.1 Gammaproteobacteria bacterium | reverse complement strand
TTGTCGCCTTTTATTAAAGCTGACCATTTGTTCCATTCATCTGCTGACTTCACATGAAAGTCACAGCTTTCTTTTGTGAGATAAGCGTCATAAATTCGCCAGATCGAATTGATACCTCGAACGATATTTCGAATGAAAAGAATGGACATCGCCGCTTGACCTGCGGCATGGAGAAATTGCGCCTGAGGACTATCGCTGTTGACAACAAACCATCGCCTGACGATGTCAGAATATTCCATAGTCTTGCCAATAATTTTGTGCCACCTATCATTCAATGCCATTTTAACCCCTTTGACTTTAAAAGAGATATTTGATGATTTAACTATAGCTTAATCAGAGAGTTTGTGTGGGAGAGCAGAAGTTACTGGGAGGCTTGCTACTCAATAAATCAAGACGTTAGATGAAAAAATATTTTACATTACTAGTAATTACCCCAATTAAGTTTATTAACAGAACCTTGTAGACTTATAAAATTAGCCATTGATTTTAAACTGTATTTGAAGAAGAAAAATTATGCCAAGCAAAAATTTTATTAACTTTAATACAGAGACACGACAATTAGATTGTCAAGATGAATGGAATATTGCCAATTTGATCGCGATTAAAAAAAGGTTAGAAGAAGTTGAATGGCCAACAACAGGTAATATTATTATAAATGGACAATCGATTACTAAAAAGGATACTGCTGGTGCTTGGTTACTCGTTAAATGGATAGAAAAATTATCAGCAAAAAAATTAAAAGTAACGCTAGAAAACTTTTCAGAACAATCCAAGAAGTTATTAGAATTTTCTAAAGAGCAAAAACAATCACCCAAAAAAATTCCTTCTGAAGAAAAAGAAAAACTTAACTGGTTAAAAAGTTTAGGAAAATATTCGCTTGAACAAGCTTCAGAGCAATGATGGCATTGATTATAGCAAGTGTCATTTGGCTATCGTCTGGTTTTTCGACTGAAGACTACCGATCACACCTTCCATTCTTGTAACTGAAATGAATGAAGGTTTTCATCAGCTGAGTGGTTCTGTTAGATCATTATTAAGCAGAGTAAATTTGGAAGTGATTAGGCAATTATTGCATAAGCTGGGTAGTTAAGATTGATGGCTTATTAGGAGTTAAATTCTGCCGGCTAAAGCTAAATAGGGTGAAAGCGCAAAGAAAGAAGTGAAAAAAGAAATGCATCGCTTTATCGCTTTAAACAGGGGACTGCTCATAGCGGTCCAGCATTGAAAAAAGTTAAAAGTTGTGAACAAGCGATTGCAATCGGTTTATCAAAAGCACGAAAGAAAGGTGCCAAAGCACCTAAAAAATCAAGCTAGGGGGTTATATGCCGTATAAAGTGGGAAAAAAAACAAAAACGAAAGGGTGGCCAATTTTGAAAAATGAAAAAGGCAGCTGGAAAGTGATCGCGCATTCAGCGACGAGAACGAATGCTGAAGCGAGTATTAGAGCGCGACACGCGGGAAAACATAATCCAAAATGGTAATATTACCAAGGAGTTTGAGAATATGAGCACGGCATTAATCGTAGCGGGAATCGTGTTTGGTTTTGCTTCTTTCATGCAGCTAGTTCGTTTAATAACAAAAGCAGAAGTGAGAATTGCAGGAAAAAATATTCCAATGTGGGCAAGTGGAGTGGGTTTTATCGTTGCCTTAAGTCTTTCTGTGTGGATGTTTAGCGCTGCGAACTAGTTATTTGTGGCTGAAATAGCTAGAATAATTTTTCTAATCGTTTTAGATTATCTAGTATATCAGTTGCGTTCTATTTAATTGATAGCTAGAAACTTCCATAACGGAGTTATGGATGACTTTAAATTGTAACAACGGAGGTTAATATGTCACATGCTCGCTTAGCGATTCTTGGTGTTGGTTTGTTGTCCTCATTATTGTCTCTTAGTATACAGGCACAAGAAACAACCACTACAATTGTAGAAAAACGCGCGATAATAACACCTGCACCTGTATCCACATGTACTACCGTAGAAGGTCATTGGGAAGGTACGGTATGGATTAATACGCATCAAGTCTGCAAATATGAAAATAGAGCAGAAGGGGTGGCATGGATAAATGACTATTGGTCATGCACTACCTATACATCAGATGGAAATTGTACCTCATGGGCATTGGTGCCAGGCCACTGGGTAAAAACATTAGAATAGCAAAAATGAATGACTGTCAGCGCTTGATAATGCCTATATCTCGTGCTGACAGATATTTTTATCTATCAAGGCAATCTTGAAAAATCAGCGCTAGCTTTTATTTTAATATTTAAGTCTTTTAAAATCAAAGCACTCCAGAACAAGCAAAATTACTGCACTTATCATCTGCTAAACTATTTATATAAGAAAATATAATATAGTTGAGGAGGGGTGGGGTATGGCCGGCGGTCGATTTTTTAAAAGAAATGGAGCTGTTTCTAATGAATTTTTATCCGAGTATGAGGTGAAAAATGCAGTTGTTGCACTAACCTTAATACAAAAAATTCTTGATACTAAAAAACCTCCTAATAAAAAAACTGTCGAAAGCCTGAAGAATGTAATTGGGAATTGCGGATGTTTAATGAATACCATAGGCGATTTTGCAACCAAAGTAAGTATTATACTCAATGAAGATAAAGAAAAAATACAAGAAGCAAAGAATATAGCTGTTGTATTAAAAAGTATTATATCAACAGAGAGGATGCTCGATCAGAAAATATTAGCAGAAATAATATCACCTAAAAAATATGTGAGTAGTAAAAAAAATGATTAAATAAAAACATCATATAGGTAACTAGAGATAAGGAGAATGCGATGAAAATCAACCAAAATAATCTTAACGAACAGGCTGATCATGCGCCTGGTGCTGGATCAGATAAGCAACATCCAGAAACACCCAGCGATGCTAACGACCGATTTAAGAAACAGAATCAGGATAAAATGAAAGAACAGTCAGGTACGAAAAAGCCAGGCTAGCGGATTAGTTTATACAGCTAGCTTAATATGTTCCAATAAATTGTGGGTAGAAAAAAATTTTTATACTCACTATACTCGGTTTATGACTACGAAAAAGAAAAAACATCCACATATAAAATCTCAATTACATCCACGAAACAGGCATCGCAATCGTTATGATTTTATGAAGCTTATCGAGAGTTGTCCGGAATTAAATGAATTTGTTAAGTTGAATACTTACAAGGATCTCTCGATCGATTTTTTTAACCCGGAAGCTGTGAAATTGCTTAACAAGGCTTTATTAAAACATTATTACGATATAGATAATTGGGATATTCCGAAAAATTATTTATGCCCGCCTATTCCTGGAAGAGCAGACTATATTCATTATGTAGCAGATCTATTGAGCAATAGTCATAGGGGAAAAATTCCAACTGGTCCCACGATAAAGTGTCTGGATATTGGTGTAGGGGCAAATTGTGTTTATCCGATTATTGGCCGCAAAGAATATGACTGGTCATTTATAGGCACAGATATTGATCCAGTTGCAATTCAGTCAGCAAATCAAATAATTAAACTGAATTCTGTATTAAAAGGGCATGTTGAAATCAGGTTGCAAAGAAATCCTAAAGATATCTTTCAAGGGATTATGCAAAAAAATGAATTAATTGATATCACGATATGCAATCCGCCTTTTCATGCATCAGAAGCTGAAGCTGTTTCGGGAACACTTCGTAAATTAACCCATCTGACACAAACAAAACCCAATAAGCTCACATTGAATTTTGGGGGGCAACAAAATGAATTATGGTGCGAAGGTGGTGAAAAAGAATTTGTGCGCGAGATGATTCGTCAAAGTATCCAATTTGCAGATGTTTGTTTTTGGTTTTCTACGCTGATTTCTAAACAAGAAAACTTAGAGAGTGTTTATGAGGCATTAAAAAAATCAAATACAGTTGATGTAAAAACTATTTCAATGAGTCAGGGAAATAAGATTAGCCGGATTGTTGCTTGGACTTTTTTGGATCGGAAGCAGCAGGACGTGTGGATCAACACAAGATGGTAGCAGCAACTGTCATCCCGCACACTCTGTCACCCTACACACTTTGTCACCCCGCACTTGTTGCGGGGTCTGGAATAAAAACATAAAAAGTCATTAAAAAAA
>JBDTIZ010000184.1:0-8377 GCA_039936115.1 Gammaproteobacteria bacterium | reverse complement strand
GATGGAATGAAATAAGGCAAGCACTCGCAGAAAGCTCAAGAAAAAGAAAGCCGCAGATTAGGTCTTACGGCTTTTCCTTAGGTTAGCGCTTATGCGGCTTGTCCGCGGTATCCAGTCAACTTGGCATCTGTGCTAATTGGGCAGCTTCTTCAACCCATAAACATCCCGAAAAATAATTCCCTTCATCATAAAATACATAGGAATAGTCCAAAAACACCCAGCGCCCATCGGGATCAAACTAATCGTAAAAATAATAGAAAAAAGAAAATAGGTAATCAAAATAGCAACACCATGAACTTTCATCATGCCAAAACTAGTTTTTAACGTATTTAAAATAGTTATTCTTCTTGTCAAAACAAGTGGCACCGCAAAAAAAGTCAATGGCGTGACCAATATGAAACAAACCAGATCAATTAGCATATTCATTAAAAGAGCTAAAAACTCACTTGAAAAAATCCGTGCAAAATCAAAACTCACTATAAATAAATCTAACTCAATCACGGCTAACCAAATCAAAAACAAACAAGTTAACTTATACTTAGATTGCATGCAGTGATAAAATTGCTTGAAGAAATTAATCGGTAAACCAACGCTTTTTCTCAAAGCCATCAACGTAAAGGTAGAACTCAGAAACCACTCGAAAAAGAAAAACACCGGCACTACAAAATTAACAGGGTCATAGCGAAACAACGTATCGATATGTGCCTGATCAGTTCCGCTTGCAGGCACCTGAACATTATAAGATGTGAGTGATAAAATAGTTAAGTAACCTAAAAGCGTGACCCCAAATACCACAACCGATAAAACAATATATCCCCAGAAAACCGACAATTTAAGTCCCGTGATTAACCTTCCTGATTCAACTAAGATCTCTGGAACGATTAATGTGTTTTCTGTAAATTTTGGCAGACCTGGCTTCATAACATTTATACTCTAATGAAAAAACCTCGTTTATTCAGATACATTGTCATTCATCAGTTGATTTCAAAAGAGAAAATGGCCTTGTCCTGCGCACCATTCTTAGATGGTATAATATAAGTACAGTAGTGTAGGAGAAAACTATGCTAAAGTTCAAACTATTTCTATCTCTCGCCGCATCTTTGTTACTCTGCAGTTGCCAAACACCTTATAAAGAAAATGGATATATGTTTGGTGGTTACGATGACACTCGAGTCGATGCTAATACCTCGATAATAACTTTTAACGGAAATTATTTTACCAAGCAAAAAACGGCTGAAACCTATGTTTTATATAGAGCAGCCACAGTCACAATTGCAGCAGGCTATAACTTTTTTATCATCACTTCAGCGACCAGCAAGCCAATTTCACTTTGTACGGAAGGTTATTGCCAGTTAACTTCAATCGCAAGATCAACTACGCATGGTTCAGTTGCTATTATTAAAATGTATCGAGGAATCAAGCCACCGGGCTTACCTAATTCCTATGATGCATTAGAAATTATAGCCTTCTTGGGACCTTCTACGTTTGGATCGATTTAGATTTAGCGTCATCCACAGGGCGGACACATAGGTCCGCCCCTACAGTTAATGCTAATGCGCAGCCGCTGTTGATAGCGCCTGACGTTTTACCCCTTTTAGCAATAAAACAATCGCCAACGTAATTAATAAAAGAATCGCTGCTATTCGATAGGTATGCAGATAAGCCACGAAATTTGCCTGCCTACTCAACTCAGAACCCAATCTTGCCATCGCATGAGGATCATTCAAAGAAAGATGTTGTACGTTTAACCAGTTTGTAAGACGCGTATTTGCTGCATGTAAATGACCGCCCAAAATATTCCAATTCGCTTGAGTATCGCGATCAAGATACGTCGTCAACATTGAAATACCAATCGCATTCCCAATGCTACGTCCAAAACTAAATAAACCTGATGCTTCAGCAATCGCAGAATTGGGTAAGTTTGTATAAATCATTGCGCTGAGCGGCATAAAAAAACAGCCCAGGCCAAACCCTTGAATAAAACCAATAATAGTCATGTAAGCAATACCAGTGTCTAGAGTAATGCAACTCATCATCCAAGTGGTATAACCGGAGATCACCAGCCCTGCGACAATAATCAAACGCGCATCCACGCGCATCATTAATAATCGCGATGCCAAAGCCATCATAATACCGCTGGCAATACCGCGCGGCGCCATCGCTAAACCGGTTAAATTAGAGGTATATCCAAACAATGTTTCCTGCATTTGTGGGAGTAACGTTAAACACCCCAAAAAAGAGGCGGCAAAAAGTGCCATTATTAAAGTGCCCACCGCAAAATTTCGATCGGCAAATAAACGTAAATTGATAATGCTATTTTTAGTTCTTAGGCTATGAATGAGAAAAAAAACAAATGTGACTATAAAAATAATGAATAACCAGGTAATCAGAGAAGAAGCAAACCAGTCATCTACTTCGCCACGATCAAGAAACAATTGCAACGCTCCCACGCTCATCAACATCAATATCATGCCTAGCCAATCGATAGCTGCTTTTTTAAGAGGAGATTGTTTGATGAACGCAAGCACTAGAAAAAAATTAATGATACAAACTGGCACATTAATATAAAAAACCCAGCGCCAATTTAATGTTTCCGTAATGTAACCACCCAACGTCGGCCCCATGACCGGTGCTGCCATAATCCCAACTGCCCAGATGGCCATGACTTTAGGTTGATCTTCAGGCGGAAAACTTTCGCGTAAAATAAATTGTGATAAAGGCACCAGTGATGCACCAAAAACACCTTGTAACAGACGAAATATTACCATCTCTGATAAATTGACTGACAATCCGCACAATGCCGATGCTGCCATAAAACCGACAATATTAATCAACAATAATCGCTTGCACCCAATTCGATTCACCAAAAATCCAGTCAATGGCATCAACATACCTGCAGCAACAATATATGACGTCAACACCCAACTAATTTGATCTCGATCTGCACTTAAAGCACCCATCATTTGTGGTAAAGACACATTCACAATCGTCGTGTCTAAAATTTCCATGACAGTTGCCAGCATCACGGCTGCAATGATAAACCAGCCGTGTGGATTATTTTTTAAAGGAACCGGGGCACTCATGTGCTAATTTTCGATGTTGTATCAATTGTTGCTGTGGCCGTTGCTCCTGCGCGCAATGGATAAGTTGAATCAGCATTTTTAATAATAATTTTTACGGGAAAACGCTGCGTAACCTTGACCCAATTGCCACTTGCATTTTCAGGCGGCAACAAAGAAAACACGGAACCGCTTGCTGAGCTAACTGCATCGACCACACCATGAAACGTGTGCTTAGGAAACATGTCTAAAACAATTTTAACTGATTGACCAGGTTTAACATAGGCGACTTGAGTTTCTTTAAAATTCGCATCAATCCAAAAATCACTTTGTTCAACAATCATAAATAGTGTCGAGCTTGCTACAACATTATTGCCGGGACGTAATAAAAATTGTGTGACGACGCCTGAACTCGGCGCTACGACTCTAGTATGTTCTAAATTTAATTTTGCTTGAGCTAGCTGAGCTTGATCAGCAGCGAGTTCAGCTCTAGCACTATCGAGTTGCGATTGAGTTTGATCACCTGTTGCTTTTGATTCTTGGCCACTCTTAACTAAGCGTAAAATTCGTGCCGCATTTTGTTCCGCCAGCACAAAAGCTGCCTGTTGTGCCGCAAGCGTTGCTGCAATTTGATTAACTGCATTATCGAAAGGTTGTGGATCTAAGGTAAATAACAACTGACCTTTTTTGACAGTTTCATGATCTTTCACATAAATAGTTGCTACTGGCCCACTGACTTGCGCCGCTACATTGATTGTATTCGCTTGAACATATGCATCATCAGTACTCGGATGGCGGTCAAAGTAATGCATCACGCCGTAAGAAAGCAGGATAATCACTAAACCTAGACTTCCCCACGTGAGAATTTTTTTTCTAGAAAGATGTAATTTCATCACTGTCATTTCCCGAGTATTTTGATTTTTAAATGTGCAATATTATCGCACATTTTTCATATAATCTCAAAACAACTGCTTCTTTCTTAATAAAACCTTAATCTTACTGAGCTATTCTCTTTTTCATTCTATTAATCAAATAATAGCGAGTGAGCAGAATGTTAAGCCAATATGATCCTATTGTATTAGAACAAGATAATGAAGCTCCTATAGAGATAGCAGAAGTTTTATTGACTGAAGAATCACCTATTCTGAAGCAAGCAATACAAACAATAAAAAATGCGTTGGGTAATGATAATAATGAACAACTAGAATTTGCAGAATCCGCTAATTTCTTTGATATAGACATTTCAGCTCCAATCTTTAGTCATGATCAAGCGCTTGATGAGGTATCACTTTTAGATATCTCTGTTGATCTCGCTGCAAGAAACATTCAAATAGAAGAACTAAAAACTTCTATGCTAGAACTTTATGTATTTGCAACAACTGAGTTTCTTTGTGAAACTGAAAAAAAGCATGATGGGATAAAATTGGATGATATTGTCACGACTCTGATAAACACACGAGCAAAACTCGAAGCAGAATTTGATTTTCGAACTAAAACGATGAATTTTGCTGACATTAGTCATGCTTTACAAAAGTTTAAGCCTGCATTACTGACTGCTAAAGAACTAGCAAAAAGAAATGTAGAAATAAATACAAAAATGTTAACTGAAATAAATGATACAAGAACCGCTAATGCGAAAGCGACTCTTGCTAAAATAAAAAAATCTGCGAATAAAACTGCAATTTCATCTGTCGTAGAAATAGAATTAGAAGACAAGTCAAAAAAGATTTCACAACCGCATCATTCTTTTTGGAAATCAAAATCAACCTTAAAGAACACACAGGCTCAACCTAAAGTAGCAAGAGAACATGCCTCTTTCTCATTGAGTCGCGAGGGTGATGATTAAATGCTTTTGTAGATCAGACTTGTCTTTGCCGCGAATGCGGGAATCTATCTGGATGGATTCCCGCATTCGCTAGAATAACAAGGACTAGATTTTATTTTTTAATCGCAGTCAAAACAAACTTGACCTGCACCTCATTTTTTACTTCATCTGTCTTAGCCCACTCACCTTGTCCAACCCCAAACATCGTACGTGTCAACATAACACTGCCTTTAGCTACCGCATCAGTTTGCGAATATTTTTCCAATTCAAAATCTAATATTACCGGTATAGTTTTATTTCGCAGCGTCAACGTTCCTTTTGCTTGATACGTTTTATCGCCTGTTTTAACAAATGCATTCGCTTTGAAAACACCTCTTGGAAAAACTTTAATGTTAAACCAATCTGGCGTTCGCAAAGAATCCGCAACTTCACCATAAGAAGTTTTCACAGAGTTCATGTCTACAATAATTACGATGCTGCTGTCTTTTAACGCTGCTGGATCAAAATGAATATCACCGGTAAATGTTTTAAATTCCCCGCTAACCGGTGAATTATTCTGCGTAGCTGTAAAAGTTAATGAACTTTTGTTAGGAACAACTTGCCATGCAGTTGCAGCCGCATGACTCATGATGGGAATAAACAGAACTAAAATTAAAACTAATCGGTGACAAGAAAATTTTATCAAGGCAGCATTCTCCGTAAAATATCATCTTTATGAATAAAATGGTGTTGCAGTGCCGCAACCGTATGCAAGCAGATCGTAGCGATTAATCCATAACCCAACCATTTATGACATTCGGTAAAAAATAATCTTAAAGGTTCACTAGGTGAAATGAGATCCGGTAACGTAAATAATCCATAAAATGAAACCGGCAATCCCGCTGCTGATGAAACCAGCCAACCTGTTATCGGCATAGCAAACATAAAAATATAAAAAGCCCAATGCACTGCATGCGCTGCCAATTTTTGTAAATAAGGCAGAGTGACTGGTAATATCGGCGTAATATTGATGAATCGCCAAAACAATCGAATCGTTGCTAGCATCAATGCCAACACACCTAGCTCTTTATGCCACCCATACAGTTTGAGTTTCTGCAGGCTGATAGGCAATCCCGCCATATACAAACCCATAATTAATAGCCCAATAATCAATAGCGCTATCACCCAATGAAGAATGATAGCGCCCCATCCATAATGATTTTCAGTATTTTTGATCGTTAGCAAAACAGATTCCTTAACTTGGTGTGTTAGCTTCTGCTTCAATATCAATTTTGACTTCATCGCCTAAACCGGGCAGATGACTTGTCATGCCAAAATCAGAACGCTTTATCTTAGTGCTAGCGCTGAAACCCATTGTTTGTTTATTGCTAGCAGGGCTTAGACCTTTATTGTTAAGCTTTACCATCAATACTTCGGGTTTAGAAATACCACGTACGGTCAATGTTCCATAAACCTTAGCACTGTCTTTGCCAGTCGGCACAACTTTATCACTCACAAATGTTGCCGTTGGAAACTTTGCAACATCAAAGAAATCAGCACTCTTAAGATGCTCATCTAATTTAGGAATACCCGTTACTATATCTGCAACTTGTATGGTTACGTCCAATTTGCTGTCTTTTAGCTTTTTTTCATCTATCATAAGCGTGCCATTCGCGAACCACTTGCCGGATGGATTAGAGAAACCAAAATGGCTAATATGCCAAAGAACATGGGTATGGGAAGGATCTAAGGTATATGTTTTTGTTTCGGCTTGTGCGGTCAATACAAAAGATGAAGATAAAGCTAGTAGAAAAAAGAGTTTCCTTAACATAGACTTCATAGCATTTTTACTCCTGTTGGTAAAACCTAAAACCAATTGTAAACAGACCCTAAAGCTTGTAACAATCGGCAATAGAATTCAAGCGATAAAAATCAGCTATAAGTTTCGATCATTATGACGATAGCAGAAAACAATGACTATCTCGTTTACTTACTTTATAGAAAGAGAGAAATAAAATGTCTAATAAAATTATGCCGACCTATTTCAATCAAATGCCTGTTTCCTTCGAATATGGCCGTGGTGCTTGGCTGTGGGATGATCAAGGTAATCAATATTTGGATAGTTTATCCGGCATTGCTGTTTGCGGATTAGGTCACGCACACCCTGCTGTTACTCAAACGATTTCAGAACAAGCTGGAAAACTCTTACATACTTCGAATACTTATTTTATTCCAAAACAAATTGAGCTCGCAGAAAAACTCACTGCGCTTGCTGGCATGGAGCAAGCGTATTTTTGCAATTCTGGCGCTGAAGCCAATGAAGCAGCTATTAAACTTGCTCGTTTATATGCAAGAAAAAAAGCGATTGCTGAACCGATTATTATTACGATGAAAAATTCTTTTCATGGTCGCACGATGGCAACTTTAAGTGCCTCAGGAACCGAACGAATTCAAATGGGTTTTGAACCTTTAGTCAAAGAGTTTCATTACGTTACGTTGAATGATTGCCATGAATTGGATGATGCCATTCGTAAACACAAAAAAAATATTGTGGCAATTATGTTAGAGCCTGTACAAGGCGATGGTGGAATTAAAATTGGCACGCAAGAATATTTACATCACGTGAGAAAACTTTGCGATCAACATGATTGGTTAATGATATTAGATGAAGTGCAAACGGGTATAGGTCGAACGGGGAAATGGTTTGCTTATCAACATAGCACAATGAAACCAGATATTCTAACTGTTGCAAAAGCATTAGGTAATGGCGTGCCGATTGGTGCTTGCTTGGCACGCGATAAGGCATGCAATTTATTTGGACCTGGAAAACATGGTTCTACATTTGGTGGAAGTCCTTTCGTATCAGCTGTCGCATTAACCGTACTTGAAACCATGGAAAATGAAAATCTCACCGCACATGTTGCACGCATGGGTATTTCACTTTTAACTAAATTAAAATCGACGTTAACTAATTTTGAAGGCGTGGTTGATATCCGCGGCTTAGGCTTGATGATAGGAATTGAATTAGATAGACCTTGCATGGAACTCACTTCGATTGGCTTGAAACATAAAATTTTATTTAATATTACGGCGAATAAAGTCATACGTTTATTGCCGCCGTTGATTATTAATGATGAAGAGGCGGATGAAATCGTTGTTCGTGTTGAAAAATCATTGCGGGATTTTTATTAGGATTTCTCTTGAAATTATGGACGGCTATCGAACTTATTGATATAAATCACTGAGATTTTGATTACAATTGCTTTCTGAGGCTATTCATGACATTTAAACGTTCTATTGGACCTATAGGTCTATTATTTGCCGGCATCAGCAGCGTCATTGGTTCAGGCTGGTTGTTTGGTCCACTCTATGCTGCACAAATAGCAGGCCCGGCCGCGGCTATCTCTTGGATATTGGGCGGTGTTTTAATGATTGTGATTGCGCTGACGTTTGCTGAATTAGGCAGCACGTTTCCAGTGGCTGGCGGCATGATTCAATTTGCCCAATATAGTCA
>JBDTIZ010000183.1:0-30381 GCA_039936115.1 Gammaproteobacteria bacterium | reverse complement strand
CAATAAAACCTGGGTTGCTTCGCTCGCGCTCGCAATGACGGCGCTCGCAATAAGTGCGGAGTGACATTCGTTCTAAAAAATCATCCCAGATTTATCAAATGCGGCCTAATCTGCTGCAACAATAATTTCAAAACCTTAGGATTCCCAGCCACAATATTGCCAGTCTTCAAATACTCTTCGCCGCCATTAAAATCACACACCAATCCACCAGCTTCCTTAATCATTAAGGAACCCGCAGCAACATCCCACGGTTTTAAGCCCATCTCCCAAAATCCATCCAGTCTGCCAGCCGCTACATAAGCCAGATCAAGCGTTGCCGCACCCGCGCGGCGCACATCACCACTTAAGGGTAAAACAGCTTGTAAACTGTTGGTGTATGCCTCAATCAGCTCAGGTGAATGACGATAAGGGAATCCAGTGCCAAGAAGGCTTTCTTGTAAGGTCTTATTTTGACTGACACGGATACGGCGGTTATTGAGTTGAGCGCCTTTGCCGCGAGTTGCTGAAAAAATCTCCTGACGTACAGGATCATAAATCACGCCATGCTCAACCCGGCCTTTATAGGTGATTGCAATTGAAATAGCGAAGTGGGGAAAGCCATGAATAAAATTTCGTGTGCCATCGAGCGGATCAATGATCCAAACATAGTCATCATTGCCCCCCGTTTCACCGGTTTCTTCTCCGATAATCCCATGGTTTGGATGAGCTTTTTGAATTATCGCTATAATATCGCGTTCAGCTTGCTGATCGACCTCAGTTACATAATCATTGGGCCGTTTTTCAGTAATTTGAAGTTTATCTAAACGATCAACCGCGCGAATGATGGTATTACCCGCAGCGCGAGCGGCTTGTATCGCTATATTTATTAGTGGCTCTCTCATAGTTTTCTTCAAGAACAGTATCAAAATAGGGTGCACAGGATAGCAAAGTTTCAGCTCAAATGAAAACAACACCGTATGCGATATAAAATTATTTACCAGATGAAGTCACACCCGTAAGATAACGGACTTTAGTTTGATGTGAGCATTATGTTATCTAATACACGAATCGTCCTAGTCAACACGTCTCATCCAGGTAATATTGGGGCTGCCGCTCGTGCGATGAAAACGATGGGGTTAACACAGCTTTATCTTGTGCAACCTAAATTATTTCCACACGCTAAAGCCGATGAGATGGCATCTAATGCACTGGATGTATTAGCGAATGCTATTGTGGTGCCGGATCTGGCGGAAGCGATAGCGGATTGCAGTTTAGTCGTTGGCACAAGTACGCGAACACGAACTATTCCTTGGCCTATGTTATCACCACGAGAGCTAGCATTACGTGCGAGTACAGAAGCTCTGGCAAATCCAATCGCCATTCTCTTCGGCCAAGAACAATCTGGTTTGACGAATGAAGAATTGCATCAGTGTCACTTCCACGTCCAGATTCCCAGTAATCCAGACTATAGCTCATTAAATTTAGCTGCAGCGGTACAAATTATTGCGTATGAATTACGTTTGGCAAGTCTTGCTGACAATGAGCCTACAGAGGCGTGGGATTATGCATTTGCTTCAGCCAAAGAAATGGAAGGATTTTATGAACATTTGGAAAATGTATTAATCAAAATAGATTTTTTAAATCCTAAAGCACCGCGTCAGTTGATGCCGCGGCTACGGCGTTTGTTTAATCGAACGCGTCCGGATGTGATGGAAATAAATATTTTGCGAGGGATTTTGGGGGCGGTGGATAAATTGAAATAGCTTGGGCGTCAACCTAAGGAAAATTTTGACAATTCATAAAGACACTGTCACCCCGCAACAAGTGCGGGGTGACAGTGTACTTATTCTTTCAAATCCCCCAGCGCATCAAACCCTTTACTTACCGCTTTGCGATCTCCCACACGCGCCAACCAATCACACATATTCGGAATCTGATCCGCAGAAATCCCATAACGTTCAAAATCACGCACCCAAGGAAACGTCGCAATATCAGCAATCGAATATTCCCCTGCAAGAAAATCATTTTCACTCAGTTGATTTTCGATGATAGAAAAAATTCGCTTCGCTTCGTTGTTAAAACGTTTCACTGCATAAGGAACTTCCTCTGGCGCATGATACATAAAATGTTTCGTGTTCCCTAAGGTCGGTCCAATTTTGGAATTTTCAAATAACAACCATTGCAGGACGTCGAAACGTTCTGAGTTTTTTGTTGGTAGCAGCTTGCCACTTTTCTCAGCGAGGTACATGAGAATTGCGCCAGGTTCAAAAATGACGAAAGGTTTTTCATTCGGACCTTCACGATCAAGAATAATGGGAAAAATATTGTTCGGCGTGGTTTTCAGAAGCTCAAGTTCAATCTGTTCATTATTATTTTTGGTGATTGGAAACACTGAATAATTAAATTCAATTTCTTCCAGCATGATTGCAATAGTATATGCACTTGGTGTGGGCGAGCCGTATAACTCAATCATTCTTTTAAACTCCAATTTTGGTTTTTACGCTTTCTAGGTTGAAGCGATTGCGCCATCATAGGGATTGTAAAATGAAAATCAAGAAAACTTTATTCGGAGAGAAAATTTAATCTTTGGCCGTGGAAATATGGTAAAATTTAGTGTATATAAAAAAATTAATTCTGGGGAGTTCCAAGAATGAAATTAAAGAATACTTTTCTAGCCGCACTCAGCGCAGTTTTGTTTTCCGGACATATTGTAGCTGCACCTTTATTTTCCGCATTAAATCAAGACTCTACACAAACAGTAGACGTGACTAATTTTTTGAATAATGCCCAAGATGAACATCCTTCAAGAACAGAATCCGCTGTAAAAATTGATGTTTATCAAGACGCTAAAGTCTGTTACACCTTATCCTCGCTTAATTTTGGCGACCATATTCGATTCGTTGGTTCAGCCAATGATCCTAACTGTAAGTATATAACCCAACTAGTAGTTAGCCCGCTTAAAGTGGGCGGCAATCAAGTCTACAACCCAGTTACAGTGCCTATTCAAGGTGCGCCTTACAAAATGTCCAATGCGACTATTATTCAAAAAAGAGGAGAAGGCACTGCACCGGTATTCAATGGTGATGGGACACTTTCTATGCCAGGCATAGCTGATTATTCTTTAGGCCAAGGTGTTATCGCTCCATAATTCGGGTCGAAAAATATAAAACGGGCAGCTTAGGCTGCCTTTTTTATTTGCGATGTATAAATTGACGGTTCATAAACAGCCTTGATAACATGAATCACTCTCATTGAAAGGCTAGCCATCGCATGATGCAAAATACTGAATTTCCACTGCCAACCCATTTGCCTTTCGAATTAGTGGCGCTTGAAAAAGCTGTCCGTTACCAACAGTGGATTATCGATACGATTCAACCTTATTTAGGCAAACGCATTTTAGAATTAGGCGCAGGTATTGGTAATATGTCGCGCTGGTTCAAGACAGCGGAACGTTTGGTGTTAACTGAAACAGATCCTGAGCTTTTGCAATGTCTTGAAGCTCGCGCAAACGTATGGTTTCCCAACTCACAATCGGTTTCAGTGCGGTCACTCGACATCGCAAAAGAAACACTACATCTCTTTGTAGAAGATAATATTGATACAATTGTGTCATTCAATGTGCTTGAACATATAGAAGATCATCAGGCTGTATTACAGCAATGTGTTAATTTATTGCGTCAGAGTTCGCCTGGCAAAAAAACAATTATCACGTTTGTGCCGGCCCACGCATTTGCTTATGGTGTTATGGATAAAGAGGTAGGACATTTTCGTCGTTACAATAAAAAAATGTTTCAGGAATTACACCAGCAAATTATTCCTGACGCTAAACTTATTTTGCAACCATTTAATTTCATCGGTTTGTTGGGTTGGATTATGAATGGACGTGTATTACAAAAAAATTCTGCTGGATCGAATGTCATTGGAATTTTTGAAACCTTATGTCCGTTAATTAAATATATAGATACGATTGTGATAAAAAAAATGAAAATTCCTTTAGGACAATCTTTGTTGGCAATTCAGGAATTTTCGACAACTTAATTCAGGAAACAGTATGATAAAATCACGCGTGGCTGTACTCATTCCTTGTTACAACGAAAGCGCAACGATTCAGCAAGTGATTAAAGATTTTAAACAGCATTTACCGGAAGCAATGATTTATGTCTATGACAATCACTCAACAGATAACACTGCAGAATTAGCTAAAGCGATGGGCGCGGAGCTCAACTATGTGACAACTCGCGGCAAAGGGCATGTCATGCGCAGAATGTTTGCGGATATTGATGCCGATATTTATGTGATGGTTGATGGTGACGCAACTTATGATGCGAGTCACGCTTCTCGCGCGATTCAGTTATTGCAAGACAGAATGTTAGATATGGTGGTTTGTGTGCGTAAGGCAATAGGCGAACACTCATTTCGTCTCGGACATCAGTTAGGCAATAAATGCTTTACTCGGACGATTAATTTTTTATTTGGGCACCGGCTCAAGGATATTTTCTCAGGCTACAGAATTTTTTCCCGCCGTTTTGTTAAATCCTTTCCAGCGATTTCTCAGGGGTTTGAAATTGAAGCTGAAATGACAATCCATGCTTTGCAATTAGGCTTACCGATTGCAGAAATAGAAGCGCCTTATCAAGAGCGCCCCTCTGGCTCACTTAGTAAATTAAAAACAATTAAAGACGGCATACGAATTTTGCGAACCGTTTTTTTGTTATTTTTATATGTCCGTCCGATGGCATTATTCGGCAATTTATTTCTAATTTTATTGGTGTTGTCATTTGTATTGGGCACGCCGATTGTTTTAGATTTTATCCATACGGGTTTAGTGCCGCGTCTTCCCACTGCATTGTTGGCCGCATCACTGGGATTGTTAGCGGCATTGTGTTTGGCATGTGGGATGGTATTAGACAGCATGAGTCGTGCGCGATTGGAAACCAAAAAATTGTGGTATTTGTTGATAAAGCCTTGCGCATGATCTTGTTAGCGCCACGGCGTTGGGCTGGGTGGTCTTTTTACATTGACAAGATCTGCTTTTTCGATCGCACTACAGAGCTCGAAAAAGGGATTGCTCTCACTAAAGTAGCCCCCTGATTTTTTCGTTAACAAATGAGGGAATTCCTTTTTTTTGATTAAGTCTATGCATTCAGTAAATGATTTATCACCCTTCTTTTTAACAAGCTCATCGTTCAAGCGTTGTAACAAAAAGAGCTGCTGAGTTCGTTTAGCAAGCTCCTTGTTTACTTTGGTATATTCTTTTTGAGATCCTTCCTTCTGTTCGAAAGAGGGTGATAAGCGAGCAATATTGTAATTCGCCACTTCAAATTCTACTGTTTTAAGTTTTTGCATGGTTACCGAGTAGAGTCTTTCCGCTTTATTTTTCACGTCTTCTGACACTGAAGAAAATCCCTTGAAATCAGCGGAGGAAGCAACGGTTTTTTCTTCCGCTTGCAAGAGAGGAGCTTGTTTGGTGGGTGAGAGCGAAACAAGTAAACCAGCATAAAAGAAAGTAAGCGGACCATCTTGCATCGGTGTTAAACAGGAAACTCTTTCTGTATCACATGCAAAAATATTAACGGGTGCTTTTCCATCAGTTGGGTTGAAGCGCATCACACCTTCTTGGCTTAGAAAAATAACATTTCCGTCTGCTTCCCAAATCGGTAATTTACCCACATATTCTAGTGGTCTGACTGCCTTTGGGAGATTGATTAACAGAATAGATGTTTTAAAGCTAGGTCCTTGATCTTTGTAAGCATCTACCATCGCACAGGTTAAAAAATGATAATCTGCCGACGGGATATAACTATCGTCAGTAGTAGAATAAACCAATTGCATAAAAGCTAAATATTTACCATTTGGAGAGCTAAGAGGCTCTGTGCCAAATGAATAGTCATATAACTCTTTGGTTACTTTAAATTGAGCATCAAACACAGCTATGCTTTGCTGTAGTAGTGATTCTTCACTCTCATTTTTTATAATCAGAATTTGATTGTTAGCAAGCGATGTGACAGATTCAAATTTTCCAGTTTTTTCAAAACCTAATTTTATTTGTTGCTCGTCCCATTTTTTATTTTCGGCATGATACAAAAACAAGTGGTGATCATCATAAGCAATATAGCTGCCGTTTTCACGAACAACAAGATGATAGGATGACTTAGAATTCGGTAAAACAATTCGATCTGCAGTTTTTTGTAAATGTTGATTATAAAATACAATTGCTTGCTCTCCAGTTTGATCTCTGGTCAGCACGGCAAATTGATTTTTTTCAGGAATAGATACAACATCCATAATTCTAGCGTTTAAGGTAATTTTCTTTACCTGCGAGGCATCAGATATATCCATCGCCCTTAATTCTGATCTATGTCGTCTAAAATAAATGGCGCTTTGTTGACATGAGATAGCTTGATAATGATCTCTCGATAAAAAATCGATTGCAGGAGCAAGTGTATTAACCTTCATTTTGACAGGATCATCACTTTCCAAATTCTGTAAGATTGTAAGCAGCGGTATATTATCGCCAGGAATTTTTGACAATGTTTCTCTACCTAAAAATTGCAGAAAACTTTCATACTTTTCTTTACTCAGTGAGCGCAATAAATCATACAAGTGGCTTAGCCCATGCTCTTGAGTAAATATTTCTTTGACTTTAGGGCCCAACAATCTTGTTAGAAAATCACCATACTCTTTCGGAGTCTGATAATCGTAAGGAAGGTACCGTAAAAGAGCGCCGATATCTTCTCCAATTGAGATATCAACCAGAGGAGCTTTGGACGTCATGTCAAGGAGAAGCTCACGTTGTTTTACAGGACTAAATAAATGCAACCATGGAATAATAAAGTCCATGTTGCCTGCGGAAAAATTAGGCGAACCAAAGCCTAGCTTCTGAAATACAGCAAAACGTTTGTCTATGGGTAATTCTCTTACTAAGTCTAATAGAAGAAACGGTAGTTCTGTATGTTGAAAAATCTCTTTTGCGGAGGGTGTTTCAAATAATTTATATAAATTCTCTGTCCAGACCTGTCGATCGCCATCATTTTTTAGTTCTTTTAATTCCGTAGTAAGAGCAGCAAGCATGTGGTTAGCAAACATTCCTACTTTCTCATAGTCGAGAGGCTGAATTTTTGGTTGCTCTTTTTGCTCTGATTTATCCACAGCTATATTCTCAGCGGGGGCTGAAAAAATGGTTAGGGATAAAACGCCATCCTTTGAAGCTAGCAAATTAAATCTTTCTTGTGATGAATATAATTGCAGAAATGCACTAACATCATTTACATTTTTGAATGGTAATGTTTTTAATTCCAGACCCAGTGCGGAAAAAATCTCAAATCTTGTTTCTGCTGGAAAATCGCGTGCTAGCATAATCAAATCTTTTATTTCAGCATGGGTTTTAAAAAATTCTTTAATGCCTTCTGTTTTAAACAGATTTAATATCTTCCCCAACCATGCAGTATATTCAGCAGAGTTAACTGTTAATTTTTTGGTTTTACGATGAAATAATTTAAGCAGCTCTTCACTTAATTCAGCTTTTTGTTTATCGTTTAAATGGGGTAAAAAACTTTTGACAAATTGTGTTCGTTCACTTTCTTCGCCCAGCATCATATCTGCAAAGTAAGCAATCAGTGATTTTGTTTGTCGTTCATTGTCCGCACTCATCACGATCACATAAGAAAATCTTATATGGCTGTTCTTGGACCAGACAATGTTAGCGGGATTTAGTTTATTTGTTTCGATATCATGGTGAAAGTCAATTTTGTTAGCTAATCGCTGCATGAGAGAAAATAAAATGGCATATTCTGCTGTATCTTTGGCTTGATAGCCTGCGCCAGGCACGCACACTTGTGTGAGACTATATTCACTATCTCTACCGTATTCATTTAATGCTTGTTCTAAGATGTCAAAATCTGGTGATGTTTTAAGTCGCGTCAGATCATATTTAGCCAGGATATAATCGAATATGGCTTCGACAGTCAGATTTTTTCGAATTGCTGCGGGGAATGCTTCTATCAAGAGATCAACGATATCTTTGTTGCAATGACCAATATAACCATCTTCAATGGCTGGCAATCCTAATTGTTTTGTATAATGTATCAAGACAGCATTAACATAATGTACTTCCATCCCTTCAGCAATTTCACCAGGGAATTCTTTTTTTATTCTAATTAATTGTCCAAGTACAGTTTGAACAGCCATGTCGCGACGAACTTCAGTTAACTTATCACTTGAAAGACTGATGCAAGCATCGCCAATATAGGTCAAAACCCCTGGTCCGCATCGTGATAATAATGGCAACAGATTACCCATCACTTCTTTTTTCTTTATTACCGGAATTTTGGCATCTTGAAGTCTTGTCAACAACTCAGATAATAAACGTGGACTTTGTTGTAGCAAAGGAAGATTTATTGCACCTCCAGGCGAGATCTCAAAGAAGATATGGTAAAAATGATCCAATTCTTCTTTGGCGTCAAACAATTCATTTTTCAATGCCCAAATTGTAATATCATCTAAAATTTTTCGCATGCCCCACTTATATTTTTTTCCATCGGAACTCGCCAGAAATTTTTGCAAATCTCTTAGTTCTTCTTTTTCTTCTCTTTTCTTAGTTTGATCCTTGGGCACAGGAATAGGAAAAGAAAGTTTTTCCTCTGAAATAGTTTTTTCTTCTTGTTGCGATACAAAAAAAGCCGGGTTAAATCTTTTGTCTAGTTCTATTAATTTCTGGGTAGATTTCATGAATACTCCTCACTGATTTTTTAGTCATAGTTATCTATATTATATCTTATAATACATTAGGATGCGGCACAGATTCGGTTTGAATATTTAACAAAACTCGAAGAAAACAGGAAAATATGAATAAAAATAACCATTAAGTTATCTCGAGAATTTCTTCACCTGACATAGCAAAACATCCGTCTGCCGACGAAATCCATGTGCAATTTTTATTTCATGACAGTTGCCAGTATTCTTCAACTGAACATCAGCACTCATCACAATAAATTGTTGCATACTATCTTTCGCAGCTAATAAATAAATCGGATCTTTCGTTTCAGCAATAATTTTTTTAATGTCAGCTGGCCACACATTACTAGCATCTGTATAAAAGGGTACACCAACAAAATGCCAGGCTTTCGGCAAGAAAGGAATTAAGTAAGTAATCGATAACGGTGCGCCCATCATTCGTTTATAGTTTAGTGTAGTAAGCAGCACGACCGCATTTTTTGTAGTGTTGATACTAGGTGGAATCTGAAAACCAAAATAACTGTCTGTTGCCCACTTGCCACGTTCCGCAGCGCCTGTTGCCATAGTAAATGCAATGGTGTAGTAGGTAGCAGCCAATAAAATGCGTCGGGTCCAAATTCGAGAACTGATTTGGTTGATCAGCAGATAGAGTGCGAGCGGCGTTAGCATTTCCAAAATGACCGCATAACGCATAAAAGAAAAAATGATTTCCCAAGCAATATAACTCATTAAAAAAAATAATAAGAACCACTTATCTAGTGGGTTCACTAATTGTTTCGTGCGTATAAACAGCCATTTTAAGCCGAGTAAAAGAAAAAATACCAAAGCAAACACAAATCGAAGATCTCGATAAGCAATATCAAAAGAGGCGTGATTATTCATAGAAAAATAAAACGGGAAAAAAATGGCTTGCCATGCTGTACTCGGCGCAAAACGCGCATCATGCCAGTTAATGGCTGGAAAATCGGGCGACTGAAAAATAGCGTTAAACAGAGGAAAAAAAGGATTATGAAACTTCAACCAAAGGATTGTCATCCAATAACCAGATGATATTGCGATTCCAATCAGTGCCGCGATGCCAAATAGAATGGCATAGCGCAATGCTTGCTTAAATTGTAATGAAGCGCCTAGTAATAATGCGATTTCAATTCCAAATAAATAAAAAATCACTGTTAATTTTAAGCCAATACCTATTCCCATCAGCAAGCCGCTCAGATAGAGGCTAAATGTGTTTGAAGCGTGGGTTTTCAAAAAACTAAGTGTGGTATAAATCGAAGCCAGTACAAAAATACCGACAGTCAAGTCACCCAAGGTCATGCCAATCCCGGTAAGAAACTGCGGACAATAAGCACCTAATATAGCTAAAAGCAAAGCAAAATATCTTGCATGTTGGGAGTTAGCTAAAAACAATAATGCAATACGCCAAGTGAGCCATACGGTAATACCTTGGATTGCTCCGAGCATAAAACCTGCGGTGATGGGTTTAAACGTATTAATTAAAAAATACATTAATAAATCTAGTGTAGGATTAAAAAAAGTTTGCAGTGCGGCGGGCCAATAATCCATGTTGTAACGAAAGTGCAATAAAGCATAAGGATTATAAAAATGATAATTGGCCAAATCCCAACTGAGGTCTTTCCCGAGTAAGAGTGTTAACAAACCGCATAGCAACATGGCGCCGACTAATACGTAGTAATTTAGAGGGGCTGCGCTGTTTTGTGGTTGAGATGACCTTCGCATAATTTTTTTCTCTTATTCGTTGGAGTTAGGACGCCTATTCAAAAACAGATGCCAAATTGATTGAATCCCGCGGCTTGTCCATCATTTTTGTAGGGGCGAACCTGTGTGTTCGTCCAGCGGCCTAAATATGCAACATTATTTCTTCGATAGAGAGGGCGAACACACAGGTTCGCCCCTACAAAAGCAAAAAAGTCTGCAACAACGCCGGCTTGTCCGCGAGATCCAGTCAACTTGGCGTAAAATTACATCACAATCGCTTTAACTAAATTACTCCACGCATCATTCTGATAATCCGGATTCAATTCCAATTGTGTCTTATCCGCAATCAACTTCAATCTAAAATCACTATCCGTTTTGATCCTATGTTTATTTTTACTCAAGACAATTTCCGAATGAGGCGCTACTTTTTTATCGTCAATATAAATTCGCGCTGCCGAATCACTTAGCACTTCATATTTTCCATAAAACGGAATTTGCAAGGAATGTTGGTGCTTAGAAACAGACGGCGCATACAAATAAATACTTCCCCAAAAATGAAGATAAGTGGAATTCAGATAATCATGAAGCGATGCAGGCAATACTACAATGCGATAATTATTAACGTAAAATTTCACCGGTGTGGCTTTCAAGTCATGAATCACTTGCTCAACTGTTCTTGGCACTAAATAAAGCGATGGAATAAATATAGGTAACAGTGAATGAGAGGGTTTATTCAAATATTCAATCGTAGGCCCAATTAAATTTTTTAAACCATCAATCGCTTGGTCATGCTGATAGAGCAGAGGTGTACCAGCGAAATAACTGCCATCTTTTGCAATGAGCTGGTTGGATAAAGTGATCATCGATTGTTGATACCGACTGTTAATGCTAGATGCAATTACGCTGAATTTAAGTAAAGGATATAACACACCTGCGAATAGCACGATAATCAAAATAAGCGGGGGAAAAATGGCAGCAGTATTATTTTTGCGATAACGGATAGCCGCGATGAAGCATCCCAATAAAATAGGTACACCTGCAATCATGTAATAAAAAACGGGCAATCCTAATGCGATCATCAAACTGATTACGCTGATAGAGTAGAGCGAAATAAACCAAAAGACTTTTCGATTATTAAATCGCACAAATTGCGGCATTTCCAATTTAAAGAGAGAAAACAGCCAAGAGAAGAAATCTGCATAAATCAGTAAAAAAACCGGAACACTAAAAACAATGTTGTAAGGAAATGCTTGTTGATATGAAATAATAAATACCATCATCACAAACGCATAAACCGTTACAAAAATTCGCTGCGCAAAATACTCATCATGACCTTGATGAATCAGTAAAGAAATCCAAGTGAGCGGCCAAAGCAGTACGAGTATAGGCCCATTGCTCATGATGACATGCCAGCAGAGATAATAAATTTGCGCATACCAAGTGATTTTTGCTTGAGTAAAGCCTTCGTAAAATACACTTTGCATCACAATCGCCGGGCTTGATAACCATGACCAAAAAAGCAGATAAAGTGCAATTGGGATAGCGGCACAGAGATTGAAATAAATGACTTCACGCACGGTTTGCCAGTTTCGCGCTGCAATGAGCCAATAGGTGAAAAATGCCAAATTGGCCGCCGCAAAAAACCATAAGGCTTTTTGTGAAATCAAAAAACCTATCGCAAGCGCTAGCCCCGCCAAACATGCTCGGTTGGATAATAAGAATAAAAAAGAAATCAGGCCTAACCAGCAGGTTAGCATGTCAACTCTTAGGTCAACTGAATAGATGAGAAATAGCTGATTCGCGATGACTAGCAGCGAAGTTAATAAGATCGCTCTCGGTTGAAAAAAACGCGTTAGCCAAACGCTTGTCACTGCAAATAAAACAGTGTTAATGATCGCAAGCTCATCTTTTATATAATAAAGCGGTGCCAAAATAGCATGCGAAAAATAAAACGGGATGCTGAGAAGATAGTAACCCAAGACTGTTTTGTAGGGTAAAAAGTCACGGTAAGGCAGTTTATGCGTGTATTGAAAAATATGTTGTGCAAACCAGAGTTCATCGACCGACAATGCAGCATAAGGGATATACAATAATTGAAATACTAAATAAATCAAAAATAAAGCAACCATTCCCCACGCTGTTTTTTTATGTAGGGTAAAAAGCGGACCCTGAATTTTTTGAGAAAGCATTGCTTTTCCTCTATGAATTGATTTTATCTATCCGATCTGGATTTCGAATGTTATGATATCTTTCGTTAATAATTTTCTGGTTTTTTAGCGCGCCTAATCAAAACAGATGCCGAATTGACTGGATCCCGCGGCATCTGTTTTGAGTGAGCGCGCTAAAAACCTAATAAATATTCTCAATATTCCGCAAATGATACAGGGACTTTAAGAGTATGCAAACCAGTGTTGTGATTATCGGTGCAGGCCCTGCAGGGCTGACAGCAGCCTATCTTTTAGCAAAAGAAAATATTCCCGTCACTGTGATTGAGGCGGATCCTGACTATGTAGGCGGTATTGCACGCACAGTTGTTTACAAAGGGTACTGCTTTGATATTGGCGGCCATCGGTTTTTTTCTAAGTCGAAAGAAGTCGAAGATTTTTGGACAGAAATTTTACCCGATGATATGTTAGTCAGACCCAGATCATCGAGGATTTTTTATAAAAATAAATTTTTTTCTTACCCCTTAAAATTTTTCGAAGTATTGTCTAAGTTAGGTGTTTTCGAATCATTTTTTTGTTTTCTCTCTTATGTCAAAGCCCGTATCTTGCCGGTCAAAAATCCAGCGTCATTTTCAGATTGGGTGAGCAATCATTTCGGCAAACGTTTATTCAACATGTTTTTTAAAACCTATACCGAAAAAGTCTGGGGCATGCGTTGTGAAGAAATTTCTGCAGATTGGGCGGCACAACGAATTAAAGGCTTGTCTTTAATGACTGCAGTGTTGAGCACATTACTTCCCAAGCGCCGTTCCAAAGATAAATCGGCGGTGATTAAAACACTAATCGATTCATTTCGCTATCCACGTAAAGGTCCAGGCATGTTATGGGAAGAATGTGCCAGAAAAATTAAATTATTAGGCGGCAAAGTAGAATTGGGCCAGCGCGTGACACGGACTGAATATGATGCGGCAAATAAAAGGTGGTTGACGACGTATCAAAATCAACAAGGTGATATTTGCACTGTTCAATCGACAGAAGTTATCTCAACTGCGGCCATGAGAGAGTTGGTGGTTGATTATTTAAGTCCAGCAGTATCTCCAGCAATTTGCGATGCTGCATCCGCATTAAAATATCGTGATTTCCTCATTGTGGTGTTAATTCTCAAAGACAAAAATCAATTTAGTGATAATTGGGTTTACATTCATGATCCAAGCGTTGATGTCGCGCGTATTCAAAATTTCAAATCATGGTCACCAGAAATGGTTCCTGATTCTTCGATGTGTTGTTATGGTATGGAATATTTTTGTTTCGAAGGTGATGGCATCTGGGGTCAATCTGACGCGGCCTTAATTGAAAAAGCGAAAACTGAAATTGTAAAAATTGGTCTAGCAAATGCAGGCGATATTGTGGATGGTTGTGTTGTTAGACAAATTAAAGCGTATCCTGTTTATGATGAAAAATACAAAGAACATGTTGCATTAATTCGCCAAGCACTTCAGGCAAAATTTCCTTCGCTGCATTTGATCGGCCGGAATGGCATGCACAAATATAATAATCAAGATCATGCAATGATGACGGCGATGTTGACGGTTAAAAATATTTTAGCGCAACAAAATAATTTTGATGTGTGGAATGTGAATCAAGATGCGGAATATCATGAAGCAGGTCGGGCGGGTGAGCAGCAGTTGGGAGCGAGTGGGTTGAGAGAAGTGCCGACTCGAGTTTTTCCACTACCAGCAGCGACTGAGACTGAAAAGCTTTAAGTTCTATCACTCCCTCGCAATGACGGTGTGGTGGGAGGAGAGGAAGATGTTTTTCAGCTAGTATGAGTTTTTTTAACATCAACAATCCGCTATAATCTCCCACTATGCAATTACCCATCTACTTAGACTACGCCGCCACCACCCCTGTCGATCCAAGCGTCGCGACAGTGATGATGCGTTACCTATCACCCGACGGCCTGTTCGGTAATCCAGCGTCTACCCATTCATTCGGTCAAGCCGCCAAAAAAGCTGTAGAAGAGGCACGTTTAAATGTCGCAGAGGTTATTTCCGCTGATCCCTCAGAAATTATTTGGACCTCCGGCGCAACTGAAGCAAATAATCTAGCCCTTAAAGGTGCGGCACAACTTTATCAACGCAAAGGCAAACACATCGTCACCCTAAAAACCGAACACTCTGCGATTTTAGATTGCTGCCAACAGCTTGAAAAAGAAGGTTTTACTGTCACTTATCTCACACCCGAACCCAGCGGGTTATTAGATCTTGAAAAATTCCAAGCAGCATTACGCGACGACACTATGTTGGTTTCGATCATGCAGGTTAATAATGAAATCGGTATTATCCAAGACTTACAATCGATTGCCAACATGACAAAAGGACGCGATATTTTGTTTCACGTAGATGCTGCGCAAAGTATTGGGAAGGTCGCATTAAACGTACAACAAATTCCAGTCGATCTGGTTTCCCTATCCGCACACAAAGTCTATGGCCCCAAAGGCATTGGCGCACTTTACGTGCGTCGCAAACCACGCGTGCGGGTGGCAGCGCAAATTCATGGTGGCGGACAAGAATTAGGGATGCGATCCGGCACATTAGCAACGCATCAAATCGCAGGAATGGGTGAAGCATTTCGTTTAGCGAAAAATTTACTCGATAACGAACCAAAGAAAATATCCGAATTGAAACAACGTTTTTTGCGTGGTTTAACCAGTATTCAAGGCCTTACAGTGAATGGTGAAAGTGAGCACGCAGTTCCACATATTTTAAATTTATATTTTCCCGGGCAAAAAGCGACATCACTCATGCAAGCACTGCCCGATCTTGCTATTTCTAAAGGATCCGCTTGTCAGGCAAAAGGTGACGAACCTTCTTATGTGTTACGCGCTTTGGGTTTTAGTCGTGAAGTTGCTGAGTGCTCAGTGCGTTTTTCATTCGGACGTTTTACGACAGACGAAGAAATTAATTATGCAGTGCAGTGTGTGCTGGCGGCAAAAACGCAACAGTAATTTCAACGGGTTTCATTTTTTTATTCCGCAACCAAGTAAAATGCATAATTTGTAAAGGTCCCAGCTTGTTAAAGCGCGCGCGAATTTCTTCAGGCGAGGCTTGATACGCTTCCGTTGGATCCCAGACAAAAATCCCACCTTGCTCTTTTAAAGTATTTTCATCAATCCAAGGGCTGACTTTTTTATTCCAATCCATGAACACAGCTGGCTGATCCGGTGAATAAAACGCAATATTGCCCGCCACCCAGCGCGGGCCTGCTACATTTGCCAGTTGAGTGTGATACTGTTGATGCCATTGTTTAGTCAGAGTCAATGCAATAATTCTGCCGGGGAAATTTGCACTTGAAGGTTCTTTCGCACGAATGAGTGATGCGCAGTAAACAGTGATCATCACAACCGATAAGCTAACTAATAATGCTATAAATGAAAAAAATCGTTCGCGTGTCAAATAAGGTGTGAACCATGCAACCAAAATAATTCCCCACAATGACAACAAAGGCTGCCCCCAGCCGGCGCGCAATTTCATCCCAAAAACGGCGGAAAGCAGAATCGTTAAGATAAACGGCCCCATGCCTAAGAAAAATAAAAATGTTTTATCAAAAGAAGACAGAGGCGGTCTATCAATCAGAAAAGGTTTTTTTCCAATAAATAAAATTAAAAAAAGCAAAATCGCTGGAATCAACACTTCAAATTGCTGCCAAGCAAATGTGAGTGGGAAAACTAGGTGATTCAACAAAGTCGGTGGACTGCTAACACGTCCAAGTGCGTAATCCACTGTGACAAAATCATGTGAAAATAGCCAAACACAATGTGGTGTAATAACGGCAAGAAAAACTAATAAACCAAGGTATATCTTGAGTGATTTAAATTGTTCGCGCGCTTCGCGATTTATCACTAAGAAAAGAAACATTGGAATCAGTAGCATGGCGGTATAATACTTTGCCATCATCCCCAAGCCACTGAAAAAACCTGTGAGTAGCCATGCGGATAGTTTTTTCTCTTTTATCGCTTGATAGAAAAATAAAATCGTTAGAGCCCATAAGCTGAGTTCTAAGGTGTTATCGTTAAAATCAATCGCATGCAAATTGTAATATTGCATACTCTCCAACAACAGTACGGCAATTAAAGCATAAATGGGCGGCAAGAATTTTTTACCGAGATGCCAGATCCCCCAAAAACAAATGGCTACAGATAACTGGCTAAACAGGTAAATTGCCCAACCGGAGTCTCCGCCTAAAAATACCGCGAAATGGGTTAACCAACCGTTTAAAAAGGGGTTTTTATCATAGCCTAAATTGAGCTGGTGCCCCCAAATCGTGCCTTCCAGGGCGTCCATAGGCAGCGTAAATCGTGCCAATGTCGGCGCCACAGTCCAGCAGAGGATGTGGAGAAAAATAAATAAGTAAAACCAGCGCTCAGACTGGATAGATTTCGTGAAGTTATTAACCATATTGTTTTCAATGAATTGCAAAGTGACGCATTCTAGCGCTATTCACCCTCTTCTGGCTAGACTGTTGTATCCTTAATATACTGTTCTCCAATCTGAATTATAATATTAAAGGGTCAGTTAGAGAGGTTAGAGGAGGGGGTATGCCAACAAAACAGTTAAAAGAATTTCTCGACAAAAACCATGTGAAATACATTTCCATAGATCACTCACCCAGTTTTACTGCACAAGAAATTGCAGCAGCCGCTCATATTTCAGGAAAGCAATTGGCCAAAACGGTGATTGTAAAAGCCGGCTCACAATTCATTATGGTTGTGATTCCTGCGACAGAGCATGTGAACTTTGCGGACCTTAGGGATTTGACGGGTACTAAGGAAGTTGATCTGGCCAAAGAGGCAGACTTCAAAGGCAAATTTCCTGAATGTGAACCAGGTGCGATGCCACCATTTGGTAATTTATATGGCATGTCGGTTTATGTATCCAACCATTTGGTGGAGCAGGATGAAATTGCATTTAATGCAGGTACGCATTCGGAATTACTAAAAATGTCGTTTAGTGATTTTGAACGGTTGGTGAAACCGAGAGTGATTACGATGCATTAGATAACTGCATCGTTCGCAATGACTTTGACTGTGTCACCCTGCGCTTTGTGTTATCACCCTGCACTTTGTACTATCACCCTGAACTTTGTACTGTCACCCCGCACTTTGTACTGTCACCCCGCACTTGTTGCGGGGTCCGGGCTTTAATAATAAGAAATACATTTTTATTTTTTTTAAATGATTTTTTTATGATTTTAATTCCAGACCCCGCAACAAGTGCGGGGTGACACATGGAAGTGGAGGTGACACATAGAAGTGGAGGTAACATAGAAGTGTAGGTAACATAGAAGTGTAGGTAACAGGAGGGGCATTATGTTCACCCCTACAAAAGCTCCCTTAACGCTGGTATTCGCCAAAATATCGCATTAAATCGTTCAATCGAAAAATTATTTTTAACATGCCTATAAACTTTTTCTTGCATCAGTACAAATTTATCAGCGCTAAGCGCATAATTCTTCAGCATAGCCTCACCCAGCAAATCAGAATCACGTGGTTCGACAATGCTACCTGCATCCTGAATAACTTCAGGAATTCCATTGGTTCTAGTGCCAATCACAGGCACTCTAGCTACCATTGCCTCAATCAACACAAGACCGAAGGCTTCTTTAGTCGAGGCTAAAATAAATGTATCAAATGCTTTAAAATAACGATGCGCTTCAGGCACGTAACCTGCAAAAATAATATCATCATTCAAATCGAGTTGTTGTGTCTGTATCTTGAGATCTTGCTCTAAAAGTCCGCCACCAATAATCAGTAATTTGGCTTTAGGGCATTGTGATTTGATGCTAGCAAATGCCTTAATAATATTTTTTTGATCTTTTTCCCGCGCTAATCGTCCCGTGGTGCCAAAGATGAAAGAATCTAGTGGCAGATTAAAATAATGTTTGGCATCTTCACTTGAAAATAAAGTTGATTCAGTAGATTTAATATCAATGCAATTATAAAGCGTAATCACTCGCTCATCCGGCATTCGCCAAATGTGCTCGCGTAAATCATCGCGAACCGCATTTGAAACACCCGCAAAATACATATTGGGACGAACCAGTGCTGCGACCAAGAGTTGACGGCTCAAATAATTTAGCGTTCCCATAGCATGCATCACAAAAAATAACACAGGAATTTTGCAAAACTGCGCCACCCACATCATGACATAAATTGGTTTATAACGATGACAAATAACCATAGAAAATTTTCGTTCTTGGCAAAGAGTAAGCACTTTTTTTATCGCGCCAATTTTTGCGCCACGAATCTCTTTTTTTGTGAAATTTAAAAAAATAACTTCTTCAGAAAACGTCCTAGCTTTTATTTCATCGCTAGGTTTGCCAGAAAGATAAGCGATGGTGACTTTATATTTATTGGGATCAAATAATTTTACATACTGATTGCAAATCTCAATAAATTGTACGCCATAGTTATGTGCCAAAATTAAAATATTTTTACGTGTTGTCATCAACTGTGCACTCCAGGTTTCCATGCATTAACTGAATTATAATTTTATCACCTGGATTAATGTCTGCTGCATCGCTCAAAATAGTGTGAGTTTCTTTGCGCGTCACGATAGAAAATCCGCGCTTCAATGTGGCTAAAGGACTTAATGCATCGAGTTTAGCTGCTAAATTAGCGAGTAATTGCTGTTTTTGTTGCAACGACTGATAGATCGCAGTTTGCAAATTTTGTTTGTGTAAATTCAATCGATGCTGTAAATCACTCATTCGATGTAGCGGTGTTAATCCCAGTAATTTTGCACTCAAGGTGCGTAATTTTGCTTGACGATCATGAAGAATTTTATGCTGCAAACGTGTCAACGTGAGTTCATAAAAATCCAATTGCTGAGCTTGCTCTCTGAGTCGACGCTTGGGGTGCTGCTGTTGTAAATGTTTTTGCGACCAGGTCAGATGTTGCTGCAAGGCATGCAATTTATTTTTCATCAGGCGGGTTAATTGTTTTTTCTGATCAAGCAGTGTGGCTAATAAATCATTGCTATCAGGTGTCACTAATTCTGCCGCAGCACTGGGTGTCGCAGCGCGAAGATCTGCTACAAAATCGGCAATGCTAGTATCAATTTCATGTCCAACGCCGCTGATGATAGGCAATACACTTTGAAAAATCGCATGCGCCACGCGCTCTTCATTAAACGGCCATAAATCTTCAAGCGAGCCACCGCCGCGTGCCAGTATTAAAATATCACATTCATTGCGACGATTGGCAGTTTGAATGGCACTCACAATATTGGCGGCAGCCGCGTCCCCTTGCACTAAGGTGGGATAAATAATCACGGGGACGGCAGAAAAACGACGTTTTAAGACACTCAGAATATCTCGAATGGCGGCGCCAGTAGGTGATGTGATCACACCAATCGATTGAGGAAATACGGGGAATGATTTTTTATGTGCGGCATCAAATAATCCAGCATCAGCCAGGCGTTTTTTTAAGACTTCAAATTCCTGCCGTAATTTTCCTTCACCCGCTTCTTCCATGTGTTCAATCAATAATTGAAAATCACCACGGCCTTCATACAAGCTAATACGCGCTTTTAATAAAACATGCGCGCCATCTTTTGGGATGAAATTCAAACGCCGATTTTGCGGACGAAACATTGCGCAGCGGACTTGGGCTGTAGAATCTTTTAAGGAAAAATACCAATGTCCGGAATGAGGTGCTGCAAAATTGGAAATTTCGCCCTCCACCCAGCGCAACGGAATATTGTCTTCAAGTAGCAGACGTACTTCGCGGTTGAGTTGGCTAACGGTATAGATTTCTTCGCTATGGCTGATATCAATAATATTCATCGCGGCTATGTTAAACTGATTTAATTTATTGTTAAAGATTATGTTTAGAAAGTTTTTACGCAGCCAGTAAGAGGACGTGTTTTGTTTAAAAGACAAATTCTCCTTCACTTTTGTCAAAAAACGTGTAGAATGCCGAGGTTAATTTTATCCTGTGATTTTAGGGAAGTTAACCATGCGACTTGTACAAGATGCATTGACCTTTGATGATGTTTTACTGCTACCAGCGGAATCCTCAGTTCTGCCCAAAGACGTTGATTTAAAAACTAAATTGACCCGCGAAATCACGCTCAACATTCCCTTATTATCCGCTGCAATGGATACAGTTACCGGCGCTCGGCTTGCGATTGCCATCGCCCAAGAGGGCGGTTTGGGTATTATTCATAAAAATATGACGATAGAACAGCAAGCGGCTGAAGTGCGTAGGGTGAAAAAATATGAAAGCGGCGTGGTGAAAGACCCAGTCACTGTTTCACCGACAACGACCGTGCGCGAAGTGTTGGATATCATTAAATCGTTTAATTTCCATGCCTTGCCTGTGGTTGAAGAAAATCAAAAATTAGTCGGTATTGTAACAAGTCGTGATTTGCGTTTTGAAACCAATTTAGATCAACCTGTTGCCAATATCATGACAACGAAAGAACGACTAGTGACTGTCAAAGAATCTACCGATCATGAAATTGTGCGTGAATTACTGCATAAAAATCGCATTGAAAAAGTTCTCGTTATTAATGACGATTTTCAGTTAAGCGGGATGATTACCGTAAAAGATATCATGAAAGAACAAGAAAAACCGTTTGCCTGCAAAGATAAATTCGGTCAATTGCGTGTAGGCGCGGCTGTCGGCACCGGTTCAGAATCAGATGAGCGAGTCGCAGCATTAGCAGCTGCGGGCGTTGATGTGCTGGTAGTTGATACTGCCCATGGCCATTCAAAAGGCGTTATTGAGCGTGTACGGTGGATTAAGCAGCATTATCCACATATTGCTGTGATCGCTGGAAACATTGCTACAGCGGCGGCCGCAAAAGCCCTGGCTGATGCGGGAGCGGATGCAGTAAAAGTCGGGATAGGTCCGGGTTCGATTTGTACCACTCGTATTGTAACTGGTGTTGGTGTGCCTCAAATTACGGCAATTGCAAATGTGAGCGCTGCCTTAGTGGGAACTGAAGTCGGCATTATTGCGGATGGTGGCGTACGTTATTCGGGAGATATTTGCAAAGCGATTGCAGCAGGGGCATCCGCTATTATGATTGGCGGTTTATTTGCTGGAACTGAAGAAGCACCGGGTGAAGTTGAGCTTTATCATGGGCGTTCCTACAAAGCTTATCGTGGGATGGGCTCGTTGGGCGCAATGGCACAGCGGCATGGCTCGAGTGATCGTTATTTTCAAGAAGGTGTTATTTCGCAAGATAAATTAGTCCCTGAAGGTATCGAAGGCCGTGTTCCCTATAAAGGCAGTTTAGTGACGATCGTCAGCCAGCTGATTGGCGGCTTGCGTTCTGGCATGGGTTATACCGGCTGTGCGACCATTCATGACATGCAGACTAAACCCGAATTTGTCCGCGTTACCAGTTCTGGTGTACGTGAGAGTCATGTGCATGATGTGCAAATTATTAAAGAAGCGCCTAATTATCAGATTTCTGATTCGTAGGGGCCTATGTGTCCGCTCTGCGGCGCTAGTTCGAAGTTTACCAAAGGGCGGACACATAGGTCCGCTCCTACAAAATTCCTAAAAAAAGGTAATACAAAATGACGAGCGATATTCATTCACAACGTATTTTAATTCTCGATTTTGGTTCGCAATATACTCAATTAATTGCTCGTCGTGTTCGCGAAAGCGGTGTGTATTGTGAAATTTTTCCCTATCATATAGACGAAAAAACCATTCGTGATTTTAAACCGAAAGGAATTATTTTATCTGGCAGTCCGGAAAGCGTTTTGGATATTAAAAAAGTTAGCGCACCTGATGTTGTTTTTACATTAGGTTGTCCAGTACTTGGAATTTGTTACGGTATGCAAACCATGGCTGCGCAATTAGGCGGTAGCGTCGCACAAGGTCAGAAGCGCGAATTTGGTTATGCAAAAGTTGTCATTAAAAATCCTGCCCAATTATTAGATGCGATCGAAGATCATGTGTCAGAAAAAAATGAATCACTTCTAGATGTGTGGATGAGTCATGGTGATCATGTCGATAAATTGCCGCCTAATTTTACTGTTGTTGCTTCCACGGAAAGTTGCGGTATTGTCGGTATGGCGGATGAAAAACGTCATTTTTATGGTGTTCAATTTCATCCTGAAGTGTCGCACACGCGCCAAGGCAAGCGAATTCTCGATCGTTTTGTGTTGGATATTTGCCAATGCCAATCTGTATGGACTACGCAAAATATCATCGAAGAAGCTATCGAAAAAATCCAACAACAAATAGGTGATGAACATGTTGTGTTAGGTTTATCAGGCGGTGTTGATTCTTCTGTGCTGGCTGCATTACTTCAAAAAGCAATCGGCAAACAATTGACATGCGTATTTGTGGATACGGGTTTGCTGCGTTTACATGAAGCGGAAGAAGTACAGAATTTATTTGCAAAACATCTAGGCATGAATTTAATTACGGTCAATGCATCAGAACAATTTCTTGCAGCTTTAAAAGGAATTGATGACCCGGAACAAAAACGTAAAATTATCGGCAAATTATTTATTGATGTGTTTGATGTGGAAGCCAAAAAAATAAAAGGCGCTAAATGGTTGGCGCAGGGCACAATTTATTCCGATGTAATTGAATCAGCGGCTACTCAAACCGGCACAGGGCATGTTATCAAATCACATCACAACGTGGGCGGTTTGCCGGCAACAATGAATTTGAAATTACTCGAACCGTTACGCGAATTATTTAAAGACGAAGTGCGTCAAATGGGGATCGAGCTGGGTTTGCCGCATGAATTGATTCATCGTCATCCCTTTCCTGGGCCAGGTTTAGCGGTGCGTATTTTAGGTGAAGTCAAAAAAGAATATGCAGATAAATTACGTTTTGCCGATGCGATTTTGACAGATGAATTACGCAAAAGCGGTTGGTATGAAAAAACCAGCCAGGCGTTTGTGGTATTTTTGCCGATCAAATCTGTCGGTGTGCTGGGTGATGCACGACATTATGATCATGTGGTGGCAGTCCGTGTTGTTGAGACAATTGATTTTATGACAGCACATGTTGCCCATTTACCACATGAATTTTTGGAAAAAATTTCCAACCGAATCATCAATGAAGTGCGCGGCATTTCACGCGTGGTTTATGATATCTCGAGCAAACCACCTGCAACCATTGAGTGGGAATAATGTTTTCTGAAACAGATACTGTCTGGATGCGACATGCTCTCAAGTTAGCAGAGCATGCAGCAAAAAATCAGGAAGTTCCGGTGGGTGCGGTGCTGGTTGTTGATAACCATCTGATGAGTGAAGGTTGGAATCGTCCGATTTGCACACACGATGCGACGGCGCATGCAGAAATTATTGCTTTGCGAGCGGCTGCTGAAAAACTTAAAAATTATCGACTGATTCATTCGACTTTGTATGTCACGTTAGAGCCTTGTGTGATGTGTATCGGTGCTATTGTGCATGCACGCGTTGAGCGTGTTGTGTATGGTGCGCCGGATCCTAAATCGGGAGCGGTGGTGAGTCGATTTCAATTAGGCGATGCGAATCTTTATCCACGTTTGAAATTGGCAAATGAACCGCGTGTGAGTTCTCCGGCGTTTAATCATCGAGTGGAATATGAGGGTGGATTGTTGGTGGATGAGTGTGGGGCGGTACTTAAAGAATTTTTTCGAGAGCGGCGTTAGGCATTGCGAATTAACGTGGCTTTTGTAGGGGCGAACCTATGTGTTCGCCCCTACAAAAGCCCGTTTGCAATGGGCAATTCTCTTTTCATTTTGATTCGCTGAACAAAATATTTCATGACTTCTTCATATAACGCATCTTTCAACACCGCATCTTCAACCCCAGAATCCACACTAGGATTGTCATTGATTTCAATCACAACAACATGATTGCCAGATTGTTTGATGTCAACACCGTAAAATCCATCACCAATCAAGCTCGCCGCACGCTGCGCAATTTTCAAAATTCTGGGCGGCACTTTGTCGATGGGAATCGTTTCATGCGCACCATCTTTAACGCGACGGCCAGGCTTCCAATCGTAAATTTGCCAATGATCTTTGGCCATGAAATATTTACAGGCATAAAGCGGTTGTTTATTCAAAACACCAATTCGCCAATCAAAATCAGTCGGCATAAATTCTTGTGCAATAATCAAGTCAGACTGACTAAACAAATGTTCTAATTCGTCTTCTAAGCTGATCGGATCACTAACCTTAACCACACCATTGGAAAATGAACCATCAGGTTGTTTAAGAACGCAGGGCAAGCCGAGTGTGTTAATGAGTTCATCGACATTGCCTTTGTGAACGATTAATGTTTTCGGAATCGCAATATTCGCTTTTTTCAATAATTCCGCCATGTAAACTTTATTCGCGCATTTTACAATGGAGGCGGGATCATCTACGACTACGATATTTTCAGCAGATGCGCGACGTGCAAAACGATAGGTATGATGATTAACCGCTGTTGTTTCACGAATGAATAAACCGTCAAATTCAGGGATACGGCTATAATCGTTTTTAGAAATGATTTTCGCACGTAAACCCAAATCTTCTGCCGCATCAATAAAATATTTAATAGCACGTTTGTCAGAAGGAGGCGATTTTTCATCGGCATTTAATAAAATAGCTAAATCATAAATAGGACGCGAAACATTATGCGAACGAATACGTTTTTTTGCAAAATAAGCACGTGCAAATTCGAGCACATGCGCTTTATGATGCTCGGGAATTTGTTGAAGAGGCAGAGGAAAAATATTTTGCAGCTGCCATTTCTCATCTTCATAAACAAAATGTGCACGGAGTAGCGGCGCTTGAAATAAATTGTAAAGTTGTTTACTCAGATTTTCATATTGTTTTGAAGGATTATTACCGAAATAAATATTCAAGATAAAGTGGGAAGACTTCAAGCGGACTAGGCTTCGCTGAATTAAGTTATCCAGTTCATCGGAAATAATGCGAATAATCGATTGCGATTTTAAATCTTGAATCGTCGTGATATTGGGGATGCTGCGATGACCGCGCGCCTCAGCTAACAGTGAGACATAATAGCCTAAACCTTGATAGCGATACGATTGGCAAAGATTATAAACTCGCGCATTGCGAATTTCTGAATAGATGCTATCGGTCAAATAAGCCTTCGCAGAGACGACTTCGACATCTGGAATGTGGAGGTTCCAATCTTTAGGCTTGTTAACTACAACGATACTTTGCATGCAAGATCATTAGAGTAATTTATAGATCTCAAACTATGACATTGGCCTCTCAGGCCGTCAAATTCTTTTTCTTGGGGCCTTTGTAGGGGCGGACCTATGTGTCCGCCCTTTGCTAAGCTTCGAACTGGCGCCGCAGGGCGAACATAGGTTCGCCCCTACAGCCCATCATCTAAGTTTTCTCTTGATTTTACTATTATAATACCGGATTATACGCGCCTCCCTTTTAAAGCCACTCAACTAACCTCATATATTTCAAGCATATATTGAGAAGTTATTTAAAAAACCTATCACAGCGATTTGCATTATTAATCATGATTTAAGCTTATCTTAAGCTTAAAGTCGTAAAATGAGAGCAACAAAAAAATTAGTTAAGGAGTTCATGTAATGAGTAAGACACGTATATCAACAGTAAGAAGTAGGATTCTTGGCGAAGCCCCAACAAAGACAGAACAAACAGCAGACGCAGTACAGGGTAGTATTTTTGCATCGATATTTTCGGCGCTGGAAAAAATTCTGGAAGGACCAGCTAAGCTTGCTCTTTTCCCTGCAGCGACAGTTATTAGTTGGTATAAAACAATCAAAAAAACTCAGGCGTACAATAAAGCTCTCAACAAAAATATTTTTAAGACAGTCGATACAAGATTAGATCTTGTTGCTGCGGTTGCTGAAACCTTTGCTGTGGGTGTTGCTGTTACCGGTTCTGCAATAGTCAGCGCTGCTATGATACCGGCTATTTTTCTTGGAATGATTGCAACGAAATTTGTTTATCATGCCGCACAAACTGCTTGGTACGGCGTAAAATGCGCTGCGAGTTGGTTACGGGGTGATACTTTTACTGCACAACATGCAGAAAACAAAGCAAAGTTCCAAGGTAATCTTCGCGGTTCGCTTGTATTAGGTGCAGTAGGCGCTACGATCGGTCTTTTAATGTTTGCACCGGCGTGGGGTTTGCTAGCTCTTGGTGCTACAGTTGTTGCGGCGGTTAAAGGTATTGGAGCGGCTATCGTTGCGCTTAATGTATTATTCACTGGGCGTGAAATTTATAAAATGCGCAAAGCAGAAAAACAGGCGGAATTAAGTGCAAAGGCGGAGTTAGATCCAGCGCTTGAGGCTGATCATGTAGGCGAGATTCCAGTGCCAAATGAAGAGGTAGAAAAGCAAAACCTCATCAACCCTGAAGCGAGCAAAAAGCCAACCAAGTTCAGAGACTTTTATGTTAAATATCAGGCTCAACCAGCGGAGATTGTTGACGTAGATGCTGTAGATGCTATAGCCAAGCCTGTAAAGCTGGTGAATAATTTTAATAGCCTCGTAAATCATCATGATGATTTGATCCGAAAAATGGATATGAGCGAGTCTCGAGAACTTGCAGAACAATTTATGCTGGAATTAATCATACAAGAAAGAGTTAATATTTCTCTTGCCCTAGGTGCAAATGTAAGCGATTTAGATACTAATGGAAATTTTGTTGAAAATCCCCAGCTCGCGTGGAGCTCTCCTTTCGAAAAAGCAAAGCGATATGCCAAACTTGAGGCCCTGGATTCTATCGAAAAGTTGGTGAAAGATGGCCAGACGATAATGTCAGAGGAAGGATCTTCGAACAAAACAACTATGATTGATGTGGATGGATTGATGACTCACCTTAAGGATAAGAATAAGAGTGAAATGGTGTTTAAATCTTCCTTTAATCACGTAGGCGGAATGGAGAAAATATTCTTGGTGGCAGATGAGTTTGTGAAGAATATCCAAAAGCTCACTGCTGAGGAATATTCAGCTCGCAGGGATGAACTATCTGGATCCGTACCAGCTCCTGCTGCGTAAAGATAAGAAACCAAAACAGAGACACATTGCGACGAAGAGCTAATTGCACTAGACTGATAAAAGAGAAATATTGTGGGTTACCGGTGAGGGTAACGTGTCTAGTCAAAAACGATCATTCATGCGCTGTGTCTCTTTTTGTACGGCAGGAAGCTATGACCTTAAAGGTTTAGCCAATTCATTTAAACGCAAAGGTTATTTAACCCGTTTATCGCGCGATGTATTACATGTTGCCAGTACTAAAAAATCTGCTGACATTTTTTTCTTTAGCCATGGTTCATTTGTGTGTTGGGGTTTTAATAAGCGCCAAGAACAAAAATGGATTGAATATGTTAAAGATTATGCTAACGATTTATTAACCACAATTGAATCAGATTATTTTTGTTATCGTTTAGGTGAAGAAACTTCTCTTGATACCCATGATCGATTTAAAATCGATATCATTACGTTAGATTCCGATAATCCGCAAATTAAATTAGCCATGTCTTATGGTTTGGCGCAGGCGATTAAACTTGAAGCGTTTGAAGATGCGATTCAAGAAACGGTGAAAAAAAACGGCTATTTACCTGAAGAAATTGCTCATCGAGGGGCGACGTCTTTATCGCAACAAGCTTTATTTATGCGTATGGGTGAGATTTTTATTGCTCGCAGTTCGATTAATTTGAATAGTGAGTATTTGGATACACCGGAATTTTTTTGGCGTAATCCTAATTTTGAATCGTTTTATGTTATGACTAAGAAATTTTTAGATATTCCTAGCCGCGTTATGGCGCTCAATCAGAAATTAGATGTATTGCAAGAATTGCTCGATATTTTAAATAGCCAGGTGCAGCATCGTCATTCTAGTATGTTAGAAACGATTATTATTTTGTTAATTTTGATTGAGATTATTATTAGTATTTTTCAGTTTCATATTTGGTAAGTGCTTTTCTGTATTCATGCAAACAAAGATTTCAAGATATCGCTGAACCATGCCGCAATAAAAAATCCCAGATCTTCCGACACACAAATTCAACCGCGTATTGTTTCACACGGTAACCCCGAAAAGGAATTTCCACTTGAAGTAATTCTTGTTTTCCTTTCAGATCAAAATAAATTTCCAGCGAGGTTTGCGTTACATCATCACCTTGCCAAAATTCAGCGAGTCCTTTAACAGTAATCTGCTGATTTTTATTTTCTTGCTGACTAAACTGCAAATAACGATAATTTTTCGGTGTCTTGATCAGGGATTCCAATAATCCACCCGTCGCATGATCACTGATATTAATCACAGCATTTAAGGTTTCTAATTGATGACGTAATAATTCAGACGCTATTTTGTCACCTAGACCAATTAAATAAGGCTTAATCGCTGTTTCTATTTGTGGGATCAATAAATCGAAATCAGCTTGACGATTGGAGTGCAGTTTAAATTCAATATAGGGGTAAAATAAACGATAACCCGTTATGCAATCATAAGGTTTTGCGATAGCATCGAGTTCTTCTGCAATTTGACCTTCGCTGACACCAAACAATAACCAATTTTTATAATATTCAATTTGTTGAAAACCGGACTTTTTCAATTGCGGCAATACGTCGTGTTCAAACATCGGTAAGCATTCTACTGGCGGTCCCGGTAGCATAAAAATTAATTGCGATTCATGTTCTAATTGACAACCTGCGGCTGTCCCATTGGGATTAGAAATGATTTCCACGCCTTCAGGAAATAGTGCTTGTTGGCGATTGGAAATCGGTGGCGTTAGGTAACCGAAGTGCTTCAAGCGATTCACAATGTCTTCCCAAACATTTTCATGAAGAACTAATGGACGATTGACTGCGTTGCTCAATGCATATCGGGTTAAATCATCAGAGGTTGGGCCAAGCCCGCCGGTGATAATTAACGCACTATGCGTTTTCAATAAAAAGCGAATGGCTTGTTCGATTTCTGCGATATTATCCGATGTGGTTAGATGCGTACCAACAGGAATGCCCTGACTAAAAAGTCGGCGTGCTATTTCTTGCGCATTGGTATTTAAAATATCACCATTGCAAATTTCATCACCGGTTGCGAGCAAAGCAATTTTATTTGTGGGTACGGTTTCTCGACTCATAATAATTTTTTCATCCGCAAAGCATCTGTACCATCTTCGTAAAATTTAGAGTAGATAGCAAATTTTTCATAACCATTTTTTTGATAAAAATGAATAGCGGGCAAGTTGTTTACACGGACTTCCAGAATCATCGTGTCGCATCCACGCGCTAATGCAGATTTTTCTATGTGAATGCATAATTGATGAGCAGTGCCGCGCTTACGAAATACTGGACTGACTGCGAGGGAGTACATTCTGGCTTGGTGCGAATTTTTGCGAAACAACACGACTGCAGAGCCGATGAGATTATTGTCTTTAGTCGCGAGAGTGATAATAGCGGATTGTTTAGTTAATAAATCACGAAAATTTTGGCGCGACATTTTGTCTGCGGCGAAGCATTGGTTTTCTAAGGCAACAAGCTGGTCTAAATCGTTTAGAGTTGCTTGGCGGATAGTAGTCATGGTTATACCTTGTAGAGGCATTGGCTCGAAGTTTAGCAGAGGATAGACATGTAGGTCTGCCTCTGGAAGGATTTAAAGAATAATATCATTACCAAGATGCCTGCTGTTACCTACTGTCACTTCGAGCTTTATAACCCACTGGTCACCCCGTACCTTAAACCACGCTGTCACCCTGCACTGTACACAGCTGTCACCCCGCACTTACACCACTGTCACCCCGCACTTGTTGCGGG
>JBDTIZ010000182.1:0-4199 GCA_039936115.1 Gammaproteobacteria bacterium | reverse complement strand
GTCCGCGGTATCCAGTCAACTTGGCGGTGATAAGTTATAAGAGCGATAAACAGGGTAACGCAAGAAAAAAGAAATTACTCAAGAATATCAATACCCAATCCACCAAACACCGCTTCAACCGTTTCATCCGCAGCATCCGCCAACGAATATCCGGTATCACCAAACCAACGCTTGATCGCAACCAATTCACGGCCACGAAGATAAATATAAAAACCTAAAAAAACCACATCCGAATCATCTTCTGGTTTTATCTCAAACGTATAACGCTCAGCATACGGTAACCGCTTTTTTGCTTCCGTATGGGTATATTCAGAAAGTATCTTCAATGCTTCTTCTGCACTTGTAGCAGTTTCGCATTTAATTTGAACTTTGTGATAATCTTCAATACGTTGATGCATGATGTTATCTAATTCATCATCTTTAAATAATTCAGAAAAACCATGCGGTAATCGTTCGTCTAGCGCAAAGACTTTATTGATGAAATCGGCCGTGTGCACATGCGCGATTTGCTGATCAATCACTTTGTGGAAAAAAGGCACCGCCATGCAAGCACGTTTAAAAGAAGGAAGGTTTAAATATAATTTACCATCACGCAACGTAACCGTACCCAAACGCACAGGATGACTTGGATTTTTACGGAAAGAGTCCAGTGATTCGAAATGCATATCATCACACTCGTTGCTCCAATACCAATTCCACGAATTGGCATTGGGATTTTTTTGCAGGCATTGCAATTTTTCGAGCGTATTAACCAAACCATCGGCTTTACCGAGATCATACGTCAGGCGAATTGGCTGATAAGCTTCGCCAGTCTCAACGGTTAAAAATGGTTTTTGTAACCGGTCGAACATGTAGATCTCCTAACTTTGATGCTTGCAATAAGGGTTATAATTATTTACTTTTTCAAAGAAACATTATTAACCACGTCATCTAACAAACCTTTTTGCTGCTCTTTAACCTTATTTGGTTGGTTAGTGTTATTCTTTGCATGGAGCTCCCAGAGCTTATCTGATAGCTTTTCCTTACACAGTTCCAGGAATAGTGTTTTTTTAGCTTCTGGTAATTGGGTAAAAATTGCTTTTATAGAGGCTCTGAGAGATTCCTTCACATCATCCTGAAGTACTGCTCCATATTCAATAACTTGTTTTGTCGCATTATCCATTGCTGTTTTGAGCTTCAGAGTCAGCGGGTCATTTTCCGCCACGACGCCTAACAATAGCGCGTTCATCCTCTCTTTTGCACTGGCTGTATTTGGCGTACTTTTCATATTCTTAACCCCTTAAAAAATAATATATTGATTAATAACCACTTATCCAACTAGCGTGATTTGCTTATATTTTACGCATCTAATTGATAACTAGCAAATCTTTATCTACTAAGTATATAACGAAACCTACAATCTCACAGTGATTTTTAATAGTTACATAGGGTAATTATACATGATCTATCAAAGCACGGGGGTTGATATTGCTTTATTGTAGGGGCGAACCTATGTGTCCGCCCTTTGATCGAAGCGACAGCATGGCAGATTAAGATAAGGGCGGACACATAGGTTCGCCCCTACAAAACGGGTACATAGATAAAACACCCAGCCTTAAGTACAATCAAACCCCTAAACTCAAACCAGTTCGAGGTATATAAATGGATTTAATTACCAAAAAATTTCCACTCTTGTTACTTTGCTTGTTCATCTCCACAGAAGTCAAAGCCTGGAGCAATTCTTTCCGGTTCATTAATAATTTTAATTTTCCAATGACAATTACGATTAGCCCCTCACTTGCAACCGTCACTAGCACTTGCGGCATTAGCAATGTCACTGTCAATCCGCAATCACCTAGCTGTGAGTTTCAATTTAATCTTGCACAAGAGAAATGGTATAACTTACCAGCCAACCAAGGTACGATTACCCTAACGAAACAAACCGATCCTAGCAGCTATTGTGTTTACAACTATCAATATACTTACACGCTTCTTCCTTACAGCTTTTTTGACATTCATTCCGAACAAATTTCTTTGCAATCCTGTCAGGGAAATTTAAAACCTGGCGAAATTTCTGTGATCAGTGATCACAATCAAGAATTGCCTAGACCGCTCGCTAAAAATATTGCAATCAATATCGATAAAGATAAAGCTGTCAAATCGACTGAGAGTTTTTCACAAAGTGATTGCGGCGGAAACAGTGGCGATAATTGTTTAATCGCATCACCTGATTTGAATACAGTCTATCTTCCAAATGGCAGCACGCTCGCACAATCAATTACATTACAAAATGAATTAGATCGCTATGAACCACTTAATTTCGCACAATTTATGGGTTCACATAACTCTGCTGTGTCTCGTCAATACACGACAAGCACAAGTCCTATTAACTTAAGTTATGCTGACCCTGACAATTATCTTTCTATCACCGATCAGCTCAATTCAGGCGTTAGACAAATCGAACTCGATATTGTTTGGTACAACAATACGGTCACGCTTTGTCATAATCACATTTCAACGGGCCTAGAAGGTATTTTATGCGAAGGCAATGCGCCGATCAGTAACGCGATCACAGAAATAAAATCTTGGGTTGAAAAAAATCCTAGCGCATTAGTCATCGTTTATTTGGATGTCAATTTGCCTTTAACAGGCAAAGTAACAAATCTCGACAGCGAACTCGCAAAACTAGAACCGCATGTTTTCACGCCGGCCTTGGCAACAGAATATTTTGGGGTGCCTAATAATACACTCCCTGCGTATCAACTTTCTGCAAACAAATTAATTCAAGGATTCCATAAAAATATTATTATCACCAACGATGACGATACGAATGACTTACAAACTAGTCAGTATGTTTTTGTGAAAGTGCAAAACTCCAATGCAACACCGCTGTATGAATCAGCCGTAGATACTTTTGTACAATCCAATTATTCCAACTGTGGAAACCAAAACAAATATAGCAATGTGAAAAATCTCTATGCCAATGATCCGAATCATTACAATATTTTGCGTATGAATGAATCTCGCACCGTGCTGGATTATGTCAGCGACAGCGGAAGTTATCTGCCAAATCTATACGTGGATTATTATACGACCCAAAATATTTCCAACATGCTGAACTGTCCGATTAATGTATTTAGCCTGAGCTTGCTAGGATTTACTTGTGATTCCTCTAGCTGCGCATCCCATCCAACCGATCCGCGTCTTTATAGCTTTTTATGGAGCTGGGGCTTAGGGTATCCGCTTAAAAACGGCAGCAATCTCGCCTACATCAATCCAACCTCAGGCCATTTTGAAAATAACCCCCTAGTCACAAATACTAATTATTCTGTTTTGTGTTACAAAAAAACACCTGCGGCACAAACACCCACTGCACCCTTGCAATGGTATTTACAAAACGTGAAAGTATTCTCTTCGCAATCTTCGTTTAACGTAGCAGAATCTGCTTGCAGAACATCAGGCGGTGTATTTGGCATACCTACAGTTGCTTATTGGATGAATGATGCGATGGCTGTAATCAATGCCAATGGAATTAATCCATACAATGTATTGGTAAACTATACAACGATAAATGGTGTATGGACGCCCAATGTTGTCGTAGCAATAGAGAGCACCAGAGGACAATCTCTCCTCAACTAAAAAAATATGATACAGTGTTGGGGCACAGTTATTTGTGCCCTTATTTCTTACTAAATTATCAGGATTCTACATGAAAAAAATGTCAGGTTTTACGCTTATTGAAGTGATGGTTGTTGTTGTTATTTTAGGAATTCTAGCCGCAATTATTGTGCCTAAAATTATGAGCCGTCCAGAACAAGCGCGTATTGTTAAAGTTAAACAAGACTTACTGGCCATTCAAAGTGCCTTGGATCTTTATAAATTAGATAATGGCATGTATCCAAGTACGGATCAGGGTTTAGATGCATTAGTCAAAAAACCAACCACTTCACCGATTCCACAAAACTGGAAATCCGATGGGTATTTGCAACAATTACCCAATGATCCATGGGGACAGCCTTACCAATATATTAATGACAATGAAAAACTTAAAATTTTTAGTTATGGGGCAAAAGGTAAAGATGGAAATAGTGAGATTGGGAATTGGAATGTAGATGGGAATACGGGGGCTAGTTCGTAAAATAATTTTCTGTCATTGCCAAGCGAAACCACGCCGTATCAAAGAGGCCAAATTGACTGGATACCGCGGACAAGCCGCGGTA
>JBDTIZ010000181.1:0-5344 GCA_039936115.1 Gammaproteobacteria bacterium | reverse complement strand
AAGCCCGGACCCCGCAACAAGTGCGGGGTGACAGAGTAAGATGCAGGGTTACAGTGCTTTCTCAAGGGTGTTTAATATCTATGCTGATTTACCAGATGCTAGTGCTCGAAGGCGAAATCATCCTAATAGATTAGATTCCCACCTTCGCAGGAGTGACAGGCGAGGATTAGTGAGCTCTTATGCCGGTTTTTCTCCAGCATAAGAGTCATGTGATGTTAATGCTGAGCAACAAGTTGACGCAATTGCATGTTTTCACGTTCTAAACTTTTATTCCACTCAACCATGCCAAAGCGTTTTAAATTAATTTTATCCCAGAAATACCCTGGTACATTTGTTTGTCGTTCCAATGCTTTTAAAGCTTGTGCGCATTGGCTAGCGATGTCTAATACTTCAGCCGCTTCTGGTAGACCAAATAATAATGGATCATCCATAGTGCCAACCAAATTTTTCCAATCACCTTGCAGAACTCTGTGTGCTTCTTTCACACCGAGTCTAAATTGCTTGCGTGCTGCTTCCAGATCACCGTTGCCTGCAAGAATTAAACCCGCATACATGCGGGAAGAAATTGTTTTGGTTGCGAGTAATGGACTGAAATTTAAGGGATCCATGTCAGCACAAGTTAAAAAATTTGTGAGTGCATCATCACGATTCCCTAACGCTAGTAACAAACGTCCTCCAACATAATGCAGTGAAACGGCCCAGCGAAATGCATGCGGATTATTTCGATCGAATGCTTGATCAAATTCATTAATACCGCGTGCAATGGTTGCAACAGATTGCAATGTGACATTCCCTGATTCAAGTAATTGGTATGCAATAACGCACAATGCGGCGCCTTGATCGGCAGAACCTGTTTTGGCGCTCTGAATAACGGTGCCGCAGAAACTCAATAATACATTTTGATCAGATAATCGTTCGCCTAACTGCACCATAACGCGATAAAGCCAGGGATTATCGTAATATTTTTCAAAGCTAACATGTACCGGCACTACATTGTTATTTTCACTGGTCTGAAATGGATTGGTATAAGGCGTTGAATGCGTCAGAGAAGGATTTGCTGAGGCTGAAATAATCCACCACTCAGTCTCGATTGCGTTGGTTAAATTAAGAGGTATATTAACCATTTCACGTTTAGCATCTCGCATTTTATAACCGCCGCCAGCTGTTTGTGCCCAGCGTCCATCGACAATGAAATATTTTGCGATCGCGGCATTTAATTTTTCCCAATTGAAAACATGAAAATGGTAAGGATTTGGATCTTTACCTGTTTCATCACACCATTGATTCGGTACACATCCTAAGAAACGTCCGTCAGGTTTTAACACGCGTGCTACTTCAGAAAGAAACGCATCATAATCGGTTAAATGTTCAATGGTTTCAAATGAAATAACAGCATCAATAGAATGATCAGCAATAAAAGATAAATTAGTGACATCCGATGCATGGTATGAAAGCGACGGATTCACTGCCGCAAAATTTTCTTTTGCATAAGCGATTGAATCAGCATCAATATCAACACCAATAAAACGTGCGCCAGGGCTACAAGCTGCCATGACGGCTGAGCCATAACCTAAACCGCAGGCAGCATCCAAAACAACATCGCCTGGACGAATTCGCGTAGCAGCGAGTGCATAACGAGAAACATGTCCATCAGAGCGTCGGCCAGCTTCACGTAACATATCCATGTGCAGATCACGATTTTCAAGAAGCCATGAGTGCGGGAAGCGTTCGAGAGCAGCTTCTGGTACGCGTTCAAAAAAAGTGAGTCGACCAAGTTGTTCGTTTTCGAGCGCATCATAAGGTGTTGCTAACATTTCTCGAGTGTGACGTCTAAAACCCGCAGCAATCGCTGCTCTTTCCCAGAAAAGACGGCTTAATTTGCCACTTTCTAATGATACTTTTCCAGTAACGCCAGTTGGAAAATATAAAACAAGATTGTGCTTTGTCATTTGACGTAATACTTTTAATAAAGCAACGGTGTCATCGTTGTTGAAATTCAGTATTTCTTCGCTTAAGACAATTGTGTCAAACGTTTCTGGTTTGAAAGGATAGTTTATAAGATTTCCTTGAACAAAACGCTGAGGGGCGCGTTGAAGATTGTTTGAAATAATATCGGGAGATGCATCAATGCCATAAGCATCTATCGTGCGTTTAAGTAATTCAAAAACCAGTGTGCTCTGTCCGCAACCAATATGCAAATAAGTGCTGACGCCACACACACGTAAAATTAATTCTGCATCTGCTATCATCGAAAATACTCCATGAAATGACAAAGGTTATTGTAAAAGATCTGATTTTTTAACAATGGGACGAAATACAACACGAAAAAGATAATTATTCTGGTCAGTCTTAGGTGTAGGATTTAGTGCAAGTAAACTCGTATCCGATAAGCAATTAAATAATTTCCCACCATTGTTAGTCATTTGTTCATAATGAATGTTGGACGAACAATCTTCGGTAAGTTGTGATTCAAAAGCGGTGAGAAATGCTTGGACTCTAATTAATTCTGTACTTTCAATTTCTAGCCATTGATATTTTCTGCCGAACAAAATGCCTAGCTGAAATTGACATGTGCCAACAGGTACCCAAAGTGAAAAGAAACCATCGTGAGTTAACGTCGCTGACAAAGTGGCTTGTGTCGTGTCATTTCCTTGAATGATGATGACATCTAAGGTCTCTCGCCTGAAGCTAACATCATTCATTGTGAATCCAAGGCTATATCGATGTTGCATCATCAAGCTTAGAGAAAGTTCAAGTCCAGCGGCACGTAACTCTGCGGGAGTATTAGTTCTGAATGACACACTATTTTTTTCCATGAACAATGAAAAAATGCCACGACGCTTTAGGCCTTCTAAACCTTTTGCGCGATCAAAAATACTAAAAGTATCATCAGTGCCAAGGTTCAAATCAAATTTAAAAGATTCCAAATATTTTATTTCTGTTTCTGTTGGAATAAACAATAAGCGAGTGATTTCTGCCATCACAATATCTCTCAATGCTTGCTCTGAAATTTTTAGATTTGTCATATTAAAGAAATTCACAGTATCTTTTGCGAATCGAATACATTCAGCTTGTATCGAATCCAGTTTGGCATATTGTTGTTTGCCAAGGTTTGATTCATTGAAGATTGGGTTGCCTAGTTCATCGTAATCTATGACGCTTTTTTCATTAGTCGTCGAAATTTGTTCGAGTAGCGCAATGTAGGTCACTAATGAACGCATTGCTCTGTCATCACAATTGCCAGGATCTAATAATCCTCGACGTGAAACGTGCCAATTAGGTACGGTGAGTGAAATCAAGTATCGACCGACAATTTCAATTCCCATTTCTTCGCAAAAAACAGGTTCAAGTTGACGTTGTGTTGTACCGGAATAACCAAGATCAACAAAAACTAATGTGTCACCTTTTTCTATTCCTGCTTCATTTTCCAAGTGACGCTTCAGGCGAGCGCGATAGGCCGCTGAGTTTTTGAAAATAAGTCGTTGCATTTTGTCATGAAGAATTAATTCCATAAATCGATAAGCTGGATCAGAGCTACTTAACGCATCTTCAACCATCGGTTTGGAAATATTATCTGGGATCAAAAGTTGTTTTGCCATGTCATGAAATCGATTCGTGCCGAGTACTTCTCCAAGGTACAAATTAATATCTTTTTCAGTACGAAATGAAGCAGCGTACGAAGCAAACCGACTGATACGTACACGTTTTCCAATTTCTTTGCCAGCTAATACATTACAAACGAGTGAAGGCAGATAGGCGTCTCGCAACAGAAAAAGCACTTTTGGATTTTTGCCGGTCAGTTTTAACTGTTCTACTTCGTTAAGAATAAATTGTGCAAATGAAAACATAATAGGGCCGATAGAGGCATAACCAATCAGGCATTCAGGTTTGTCAGTTGAAACATTATTCGTTGCTAAAACACCGCGAAAAGGGCTTGATAACGCACGTGTGTGTCGAATAGAGGGCTCGACAAAACTTGCTGCCGCAGCTTGTAAACGAAGTAGTTCAGTTGTGCTGTCTTCATGATGCACTAAATGCAATGCATTCAATTGTAAATCTTTCGCTGCTGCAAAATCTGCAATAGGATTATCGCCGATATGGAGAATAGAGCTTGCAGGCAGATTTAATTTTTTGAGTACGTGTTTAAATAATCCGTTTCTTTTTGATACCCCATATTCGCATGAACAGAAAATTGTTTTGATCATCGCGTTAATATCGTTAGGTAAAGTCTGACTAAGAAGTCGTTTTAATTGATTTTCGCGTAAATACGTATCACTGACGATAACGATTTTAATGCCTTGTGAATAGGCTTTTAGTATTAATTCTATGAGCGGTGGAAAAGCATAGCAAGCCTCTATCTCAGCAGCCATTTCTTCTTCTGTCAGTCTATTTAATAGATCTTGGTTTAGATCGGGAAAATTAGCTCGATAGATATCATGAAGTTGTACTTCGCTTTTACCATTTTTAATTATCTGTTGCTTGCGTGCATTTGTTTCACCGGTTGCTCTGAGTAACGCAGTAAATCCCAGTGATTTAAAAGCAGGTCGATTTTGCAAATCATAAAATACATCGATAGGAGTTGCCGTTTTGCGCCACAAAATAGTGTCAAAACAATCTAATGAAAGTACTTTGATTTTTGAAGCATAGTGCATCAATGCTAAATCAAGATCGGCTGAAAAGATTTTGTCGCTTAGTTTAGATAATTGCTTAGTTTCGGGTGCAAGTAAAACTTCCATAGTCCGACTCTCACTTTAATCATCCATGTTAAACATTCAAAATACACTAGACTGTGAGATGTCGCAATTTAATGCGGCGCTAATGTTTGTAATAACATGTTATATAATGATAAAATAAGACATCTGTCAGGGAAAGATGTCTTACACAAGGTGGTGTATGAAAATATCCAAGCCCGAAATGCATGATCAAACATCTGCAACTAGTGATCACTCTTCTTCTGTGCAGACTGCTTTACCATCAGACTTTTTTTATAATTTAATTTTACAAGCCACTGCTGAATTAACAACACCGCCAGACAAACCGGCAGGCTCTGATGGTACAGAAAACAAAGCAGAAGAAATTGATCAAATACAATCAGCATCGACAAATCTAGCGGTGAGTGATAATAACGCTATTCTTCAGCAATTGAATTTAGTTAATAACACTAATCAATTAGTTCAACCAAATGACGCAACATCAGCTGTTGATAAACAATTACTATCAACAGAAATTAAAGCGAATCAAAAACTTAATGATTCAGTTGCTGCGATCAATCAATTAGATTCGTTAAATGCAGATCAATCCAAACTGTATGAAAAAAAATTAGCTGAAAATGAAATGACTTCTC
>JBDTIZ010000180.1:0-34486 GCA_039936115.1 Gammaproteobacteria bacterium | reverse complement strand
GGGCGGAGAGGGCGTTTTTTTAGCAGCGGTAGCAAAATAGGCTCTATCCTCCCGCAAAAAGCGCAAGAGGAGAGAGTTGGGGAGAGGAGGGGCATTTAACCGCGGCCCCAGTCGGCTTGGCCTCAGTTTTTATTTCAGGCTGATATTCCCGAAACCATGAATAATACCAAACGCTGACAGTAACCATAAAATAACAGCAATAACTACAACGACATTTAAGATCGTTTTGATGGAACTTGCCATGGGTACATAGGTATTAATAAGCCAAAGTAAGAAGCCAACCACAACTAATACAATCACAATTGATATTAATGACATAACTTACTCCTTAAGTGTTAATCGTTCCCTAAGTAATCTAGCAAATAAATATAAAATTAGCTTCTGATTCTTCGCATATGTGTTACATATTTGCTCTATATTTTTTTTCTGTGCTAAAATTAATAGCGAAACTTAACCTATAATTCACCCAAACTATTTTGCATGTAACTAAACACACTCAAGGAAGAGTCATGGATACACTATCATTATGGGAAGCTATCAGTACGCGCACTTCAAGCTATTCAGAGCTTGCTAACGATATAGAAGCCGATGTGGTAATTATAGGCGCTGGTATTACAGGAATCACTGCGGCTTCTCATTTAATCAATGCTGGAAAAAAAGTTGTTGTCATAGAAGCCGATAGAGTAGGTGGTGTCACGACGGGTTATTCTACGGGTAATCTCTATGTTGCTGTCCAGCCATTTTATCAAAATATATTTTCCAAATTTGATCTCGCAACCGCCAAAGCAATCGCTCAATCACGTCAATTTGCAATCGATTACATCGAAAAAAATGTTCATGAAAAAAATATACATTGTAATTTTTCTCGAAGACCTTGGTATGGATATACAGCAGATCACACGAGAATTTCGTTGAGCAAGGAAGTTGAGTTATTCAAAGAGATGGAAATTCCCATCGAATATACGAATGAATTACCTTTACCGTTTAAATTTAAAAAAGCTATTTTGATGCCTGATCAAGCACGATTCAATCCTTTACAATATGTTATCTCGATGGCAGAAGATTTAGTTAAAAGAGGCTGTATCATTTTTGAAAAAACCCGCGTGACGAACATTGAAGAAAAAGATGTTTGCACAGTGAGTACCGCTAATGGAAAAGTCATCGCAAAAAAAGTGTTGATGGCAACGCACACACCCATTGGACTCAATCCCGCTCAGCTTTTTACAGCACCTTATCGAAGCTATGTCGTCTCAGTTCGTTTAAAAGATAATAATTATCCTGAAGGTCATTTCTGGGATTTAGATCGTCCTCCACATGCTACTTGCACACATGCAGTCTCTACAAATGATCCTGAATTGCTGATGGTTGCAGGAAGTCATCATAAAGTGGGTCAAGGTAAAAATATGCTATCTCATTATCAAGAACTCGAAACATTTCTTCGCGATCATTTTTCTGTTGCAGAAATTGCTTATCAATGGTCGGCACAACATTATCAATCGGCAGATAATGTTCCTTATATTGGTTTAGCGAGTCGATCATCGAAACATACCTATATTGCAACCGGTTATTTTGCAGATGGCTTAGTCTATGGCACATTGGCTGGCATGATCATCGGCGATTTAATCATGGAAAACGATAATCCTTTAAGTAAGACGTATCAGTCAAATCGTTTTACGCCAATTGCATCCGCAGCATTTGTGGCAAAAGAAAGCACGAATGTTTTTTTACAATACTTAAAAGACTATCCGCTGATTGAATCAAAAAATTATGCTGACATTCAACCCGGCGAAGGAAAAGTCTTGGAAATTAATCGTGAAAAATGTGCTGTGTCGCGTGATGATAATAATCAATTACATATTGTCTCGGCGGTTTGTACACATATGAAATGTATTGTAAATTGGAATAATGCTGAAAAAACGTGGGATTGTCCTTGTCACGGAAGTCGATTCACCTCGGCCGGAAAAGTTATCGAAGGTCCCGCTGAACTTGACTTAGAAAAAAAACCGCATAATTAATTGAAGGAGCTTCAAGCATGTTAATTCTAGCAATACTGCTTTTTTTTGTTGCCGCGATATTAGGACTTTATCTATTATCTTTTATATTACAAAACAAAAACACACCCAAAGGGGTGGCTTTTACGCATGGTCCACTTGCAGCAGCAGGATTAATTTTATTAATTATTTATGCTTTGTTTAACACGCCAGCACCCATCGTTAGCATTATTATTTTTATCTTAGCTGCGCTGGGCGGAATTATGCTGATTTATCGTGATATTACAGGCAAATCACTTCCAAAATGGATGGCAGTTGGACATGGTTTAACGGCAATCGTTGGATTTATTTTTTTAATCCTCTTTACTTTTTTCTAAATAAATTTGCTACCTCGTTAGAAAAAACCGTCGAAGAATTTTGCGAATCTTGTTCTACACACGGATCAGATAGATTTTTTGGACTATTCGATTGGGTGGATGATTCGTTGAATATTTCATATCGTGATTTAAATCTTTTTTTGTCTCTATTATCTGCAGTGTCTTCCTGCGTTACTACTTCTGTTAACTTTTGTTTCTTGGTTTCAACGAGAACCAATTTTTCATCTACATATTTTACTTTGACTGCTTGTGTGCCGTCTTTGTAACACAACCAAAATTCGCGCTTATTCCAATATTCCGGCCCATAGTTTATTCCAATTAATTCATGTGCTGGTATATCTCGTTTCGGTTCTAAGAGGGATATTTCTATATCGTTTATCACAATTTGTTTGAATCTAAGGTTGCTGGTTGCTATGCGAGCTTTATCAATCTCAGGTGGTAAAACAAGCTCTGCTAATTCTTTATCTGAAACTAAATGCGGTAGAAATCGACTGATGTTGCCTATATCTTCTCCATCAATCGCATAATGCCCAGGTAGGTTCACCGTTAGATCTGTTTGGAGTGTGTAGTAGCCTGGACCTTTATAGCCTCTGCCCGTTCGGACAATTTTACCTGCATAAAAACCCATGAAATCAGTCACGTTAATATCGCAGCGCGAAAATGTCGTATAACCAAAATTTTTATCTTCATATTCAAACAACACTATTTTGTCATTCACAGCATCGACGTTTTCTAAATAATTTTTAAATTGGTAGCAAGTCGAATTAAAGGGAGGCTTTTGTCTTGCTGCTGCAATTTCCAAGTTAAGTTCACTGGAGACAATAATTCCTTCTATCCATTTGAAATTTTTGGCTTTCTCGATCTCATCAACCGAAACTGAATATTCAGACATCGCACCTGTTTCGCTGGTTTTTTTACACATCCAAACTTGATTAGGTTGCATACGCCATTTTGCAACGTCCACTTGAAGCAAAGGAGAGGACTTAAGAAATGAAGTGTAGTCTATAGGTGTTGCTTCTACTTTGACTTCAGCTTGTGCCGCGTCTAACAGTGAGAAAATTTTGCTGCTTGCTGTCATGATAAGACTCCTCCATGAGTGACTACAATTTGGGCGATTCTAGCTAAGTCTATCCATTATTTCAACCCTAAACTTGTCCAAGAATCCACAGGATTAAATTTACGGTAAAGCGCTATCTTGATATAGTACGCAGCTCATTCATTTATTATTAAAAGAGTACTCATGGCACAGTTTATTTATACAATGCAGGGTGTTGGCAAAGTAGTCCCACCCAAACGCGAAATTTTAAAAAATATTTGGTTGTCATTTTATCCCGGCGCAAAAATCGGTGTTTTGGGCTTGAATGGTTCGGGTAAGTCAACCTTATTAAAAATCATGGCAGGCGTTGATAAAGATTTTATTGGCGAGGCACGTCCGCAATCTGATATTAACATTGGTTATTTATCACAAGAACCTCAACTCGATCCTAACAAGACCGTGCGCGGAAATATTGAAGAAGGCGTTGGTGAAGCGCTGGATTTAATGAATCGTTTCAATGCCATCAGCGATAGATTTGCTGAACCTATGACTGATGACGAAATGAATAAATTGCTAGAAGAGCAGGGCGATTTACAACATAAAATCGATTCAGTAAATGGTTGGGAATTGGAACGCAAATTAGAAATCGCTGCAGATGCATTACGTTTGCCACCTTGGGATGCGGATGTCACTAAACTTTCAGGCGGTGAACGCAGACGTGTCGCTTTGTGTCGATTACTGTTATCTAAACCTGATATGTTGTTGTTGGATGAACCGACTAACCATTTGGATGCTGAAAGCGTTGCGTGGTTAGAGCGATTCTTACATGAATACCCAGGCACTGTGGTTGCTGTCACTCACGATAGGTATTTTTTAGATAATGCAGCAGGTTGGATTTTAGAATTAGATCGTGGACAAGGCATTCCTTATGAAGGCAATTATTCAGCATGGCTTGACCAAAAAGAAAAGCGTTTAGAGCAAGAAGAACGTCAAGAAACTGCGCATACTAAAGCGATGAAAGCGGAGCTTGAATGGGTGCGTACCAATCCAAAAGGTCGTCACGCGAAAAGCAAAGCGCGTATGTCACGTTTTGAAGAACTCAGTTCGCAAGAATTTCAAAAACGAAATGAAACCATGGAGCTTTATATTCCACCAGGACCTCGTTTAGGTGACTTAGTCATTGACGCAGAAAGTCTTAGCAAACGATTTGAAGGACGAATGATTTTTGAAGATCTATCATTCAGTGTTCCAAAAGGCGCAATCGTTGGCATCATTGGCCCAAATGGTGCGGGTAAATCTACCTTGTTTAAAATTCTCATGGGAATTGAAGAAGCTGATAGCGGTAATATTCGTATTGGTGAGTCGGTGAAACTTGCTTATGTTGATCAAAGCAGAGATTCTTTGAATGGTCAAAATACAGTGTGGCAAGAAATTTCCGAAGGTCTTGATATTATGACAATCGGTAATTATCAAACACCTTCACGTGCCTATGTGGGACGATTTAATTTTAAAGGCACAGACCAGCAAAAATTTATTAAAGATTTATCGGGTGGTGAGCGTAATCGTGTTCATTTGGCAAAACTATTAAGTAGCGGCGGAAACGTGTTGTTGCTCGATGAGCCGACTAACGATTTAGACGTTGAAACATTGCGTGCACTTGAGGAAGCTTTACTGGGTTTCCCAGGCTGCGCGATGGTTATTTCCCATGATCGTTGGTTCTTGGATCGGGTCGCAACACATATTTTGGCGTTTGAAGGTGATGGTAGCGTGTCGTTCTTTACGGGTAATTATACTGACTATGAAGATGACCGCGTGCGTCGTTTGGGGGATAAAGCGAAGCAACCGCATCGAATGAAGTATAAAAAATTAGAAGCGTAGATCTGGTGCAGGCTATCTTTTTGAGCTCGTGAAAGATTTTAAAGATGATTCTTTAATTTGTATGAAGGCCAAATTGACTGGATACCGCGGACAAGCCGCGGTACGACGGCGGTGGGGTGATTGTCATTGTCGCGAAGGCGGGAATCTATTCGGATGGGTTCCCGCCTTCGCGACAATGACACGCATCACTCACCGCCGCAGGAATAACGCATAACCCACCTCCGTCGTACCGCGGCTTGTCCGCGGTATCCAGTCAATTTGGCCTATAATTAAATAAGGATTTTTCACCACGTTCTTTAATAAGGTTTAATAATAATCTTAGTATTGATCCGAACAAATTGATAACGCAGCCATTCAGCATCCGCTACGCTAACTCGCACACAACCATGACTAACGTTACCTTCGGTTACATGATAGGAACCATGTAGGGCTTGATTGCCATTAAAGAACATACAATAGGGCATAGGCGCGCCACCGACATCGATTGGATAGAGCGTTGAAACACATTCATTTCCACCTAGAGAGCGAATTCGAAATTCACCTATCTTAGTCCGACAGGGTCGTCCAATATCACTACACCATTTAGCACCTGCTGTAACGAGTCCTGCACGCAATAAGCGTCCATCTGCTGTATAGGCTCCCCAAGCATGCACATGTGGATCGACGACAACTAATTTCTCACCGGGGGCTGATATTTTCTCAGGAAGACGAGATGAATAATCGCCAGCGCCTGAAATTTCACGAATTTCACGCGGGGCACGATAAAGCTCTCTGTTTGATCTGCTAGATTTTTTCACTTCGACAGGCGCATAAGATCTTTCGGAAAAACTATCATTGATAAACTTCTCAGACATATCAATGGGCTCGCCGTCCTCATTGACATAGGTTACCGCATATAAATTAATCGAGGTAAACATCAAAAAACAAGTGGTGAGCGCAATACACAGATTTGTCTTCTTATGCATATGCTTCCTCGATATTATCTTTATTTTTACCCCATGCTTTTATTTTACGCTTAATTCACTAGTGATAAATCGAGTGCTTTAACTAATTGATTATTTTATATATTAAACAGTTAGCCAGCTTTTCTATGGATAGAAAGACAATCTGAGAAGCTATCCTGATTTAAGACTATTTCTTGTTATTTATGACTTAAATATATACAATATGTGTCATTTTTAACAATTAATAAAGTTTAAGAATATATAAAATCGGCTAAATAAAATTAATAGTACAAACGAGGATAAAAAATGTTTCATCAAACTGAAAGTAAACCTATAAATGCTCTCATCATTAATAAAGAAACTATAGCCAATATAAGTAAAATGCCAAGGATGCATTCAACACAAGCTCAATCGCTTGTCATTGATTGTAGTGGATTATCAACAGATGATTACATAACAATTGCGAAATTCATCTCCACCTTACCTTTCAGTGTTAGTCTGGTCCTCAATAATAATGAAAGTTCAGAGGGTAATGAAAATACAGACACTCTCGATTCTATTAAGCAGGAAGGATTATTTAATTTTCTCAAGTTGATTAGAGATGTAAAGACCCCCATGACTGATATTGAAGTAGCTATATTTTTCAATTTAGATTCTGGGCCAATTCAAAATTTTTATAAAAAATTGATAACGCATCTTTTTTTATTAAAAGGATTATCTAGTTTCAATTGGTCGTTTTCAGGCACATCTGTCGGCCAAGGACTAGAGGTGCTGGGCGACATCTTAGGGAAGAATAATAGCGAGTTAAAATTCTTAAAGTTAGATAACCAGTTAAATGGTAAGGAAAGTAGATGGCATCTTGAAACACCCACCAAAGCATTAGCTGCTTTAGCGACAGGCATATCTAGCAACAACCATCTACAAACTCTAAGTTTACGCGGACTCAATTTAGATAAAGTAAGTGATTCATTAGCAGAAGCGGTTGCAAAAAGCAAAATGACTACGCTAGATTTAGGTGATCAAGATACTAGCCAGCTACCGAATCATGTCACTGAGGAAGCGTGGACTACGATTTGCTCAGGCATAGGCAGGTCTCCTTCATTAAAAACGTTAAGTATTCATAATATGAATGACCTGAGTAATAGTGAGAGTGATGATTTTTGTCCATGCAGCACTTGTGCAACAGAGCGGGTTAATGAAACTAAAGGTGAGTTTGTTATCACTAAACTTTCAGGTGTTTTATCAACTCAGAAATCTGCATTAGAAGCATTAGCGTGCGGAATGATTGAAACCAACGCTGCGCGTCAAGCATTCACAAATATATTGAGAAATAGTGCTCAGTTAAAAACAGTAGATTTGCTTACGGTAACACTCGATCAGGATTCTCTATCCGATTTAACAAAAGCGCTACAAACCAGTAAATCTTTAACGCTGTTTAAAGTAGGCCATTTAAAGCTTAATGAGACACGTGCAAAAGCATTTATTTTGTTTTTACAGAATAAAAGAAAAACACTTAGCGTCAGCTTTAACGAAGAAGCAACTATTGCAATTATAGATGACGAAGAAAATGAAGATGAAAATAATCCTCTATGCAATCGATTAAGAATGCTTACAAATCAAAAAATTCGCTCATTTGAGGCGGGTGCTGAATCAAAATCAGTTCAAATGCAGGCAGTGTCTCAAAGTTCATCTACCACATCATCATCGTCAATTAGCCGAACTTCTATGAGTCAAGAAGATACTTTGAATGATGAGTTTTCGAGCCAGGAATCTAACGAAATTGCATTTAAAATTAAAAATCGTGCAATAGCACGGCAGCAAGAGAAAAAAGCTGAAGAAGAAGAAAAGTCTAAGCGATTAAATGAACAGCAATTGCGAAAAGAGTTATGGGCAAAACAGAAAGAAGAAAATCGCAAGACAAGAGAAGAAGAGCAAAAAAAAGAAGCGCAAAAGAATGTTAGGACTAATAGACCTGTACCAGAAGTTAAGCAGAACGATAGGCAAACCCAACCTAGAAATCATATAAATTATTTATCAATAGCATTTAGTTATTTAGTAAAAATTAAATATATTATTATAGATAAAATTGAAGATGATAAATGGCGAATCGAAAATGCTAAATCAAGGGATCAGTTCCTAGATGATATTAGACACTTTGCATTGTTATATAATATCTTCAGACTATTCGAGGCACTGAAGAGATATCAAAACAATGGCAGAGCTGCGAGCATTGACGCTGATGCTGCAGTTTTTCGTAATATGATTATGCATTTTGGCGCAGCGCATGCCAGCCAAGCTAGTGTATTAGAAACAGCAATGCAATTGGCAAATGCACTAGAAGACGATTCTTTGCCCCAAGATTTTTTCAGAGCACGCAAGCGTAATTTAATGCAACATGCATTATCAACTGAGGATCTTGCTACATTTGCAGGGTTATTTGGTATAGGTGATAAAAGAAATTTTGCATTAAATCCTTATTACCGTCCGGTCATTGATGGCTTTTTTGCGGGAGTTATTGAGCGCACTCCATTATATCAAGAGCTTCATAGTTTGCATTCGGAAAAACAAGCAAATGACACAGCGAATCTTGATCTCTTGCAAGCTACTATTCTCCCTAAAGCAAGACAGATCTATTCAAATTTACAAAGTAAACATGGAGACTACTTAAATAATCCTGACTATTTTTACGAGCATTATTATCAACATGAAGATGCACTTAAAATGTTGTTGGCAATTACGGGTCATTATTATTATGAATTAAATGCGCAGGAGATCCGTACACGTGGGCGCTTATATTTTACTAATACCTATGGCCCAAAGTCAGGAGGACAAATTCAGCAATTTTATAAATTTATAGCCCAAGCTCACAATAGCATCAGAATTCCTGTTTCGCACAATTTTCCTGATTGTACTTATCATAATGAAATTTCAAAAACATTCAGAATATTTGAGAAAATTACCCATCTAAAAGATGTCTTTGCAGGATTAGGAAGAACATTTAAGGTGATTACTCCTGTTGAGGAAGAAAAGCAAATATCGAACCCCCAAAAACAATCTATAGATGATACACTTTCAGATTCATTCGATGATGATACGTCGACGCTTGTTTCATCTGTTGATTATCAGACAACAATTGTATCAAATTCTGATGTAGGATATGACGAGGGATTAGATCACGATTCGGATTCTGATGCAGATGAAGCTGAATTCAGTATTTTACCGGCTAATCAGAGTCAACCGCTACTTGTACCGGCTTTAGCGAAAGACAAAAACAAATCTCTTCCTAATCAAGGTTCAGAGAAAAAAAGTGAAAAAGAAAAAGTTAAAGAAACAGCTAAAGAAAAAGAACCTGAACACCGATCCATGCCAAGCACGTCAGTGCCAAAAATTGAAATTCAACATTCAACCGCGCCTCTTCAATCAAGCATTGATTGGGTAACTCAATATGCTCGAAATGAATTAAAGCTTAACGGCGGAGCTATTCTTTTGCTATTTCAGCGACGGTTGGGAGTAAATGTAGGACGTGGACAATGGGAGTTTTGTTTAACATTAGCAGGCAACGTGTTTGCAGGCAAAGGCGGAACTTTTGAGTCAGCAAAAAAAAATGCTGCCGAGCTAGCCCGTGATCATTTTACTCGCCCAGCACTTGTCGTCTCACCTGCTGTGAAAATACCTTCAAATCCTACACCTATTTTAACGACAGAACCAAAGTTTACAAATCGAGTAAAATTACCTGCTGAGCAACCCACCATTCCTTTATCTGTTTTGCCGACAAGTGTTATTGAATTGCCAGCATCATCTATCCTAAAACCAATGAATGATATATCGCCTGTTGAATTAATTGCTGTCCAAAAGTCAAATCTTGAAGAAGAAAAGGTTGTGCAAGAAACGATTGAAAGAGTCGAATTTGAACGTGAGTCTCATGATCCAAAGGAAGAATACGGCGAAACACAAGAATATTTCCCTAGACCTGTGCAAGAATATTCTCTTAATCGCGTCGCATTTCTAAGATATTTAGGATTGGAATTACTGCAGCCTATGAGTACTTCTAGGGATAGGCATATCACATTATCTTATTTAAAAATGTTGGCTGGAATCGATGATACATCTAAAACAGATAATCAGATTTTCCATTTGTTAGAACTTCAAATGGGACAAAAATTATTCGTATTGTTGAACGACAATGTTATTTCACTTGATGTTAGCACTGCAGGCAGTAAGGTTCACAAAAATATTCTTTTGGATTATTTACATTTAATTTTACTTCGCGATAAAGATTATCTTATTTTTTATCTTTCCCATCAGCCTATGAAAATGATTAAAATAAAACTTAAATCTCCAGCAAAATCATTAAATAATTTTTTAGGCGAGGGAGCTATTAATGTAACACATAAAAATATAAAGAATAGAAACCTTCATGTATTTTATAAAAATATTTTAATTGGATCGGGCAAGGACCTCTTATCATCAGCTAACCCAAATCCTACTAATCAGCATGCAATTATTAATGCAGTTGACAATATAAATTCGCAGCTAAAACAATTAACAGCATATGATTTGCTACTACTAAAACCCACTTTATTTCAAGCTAAAGTGGATTCAAATAAAATGAGTGCTGATCTATTAGGGGAAACACAACAGTTGGTTTGTCAGAGTGAATCAGAGGCATTATTGACATTGTGCGATGAGCTTTATTCAATGCATAAAGAAATATCCAAGTACCGCTTGATAATCAATTTCACTGTAAATGATAATGGTTCCTCTACTCAGCTAACTTATTACAAGAAGCCTGTTTTTTTACATCCTTTACAGTCTGAAAATGATACATTGGATGTTCGTAAAATGCTTCTCTATCTCTGCCAAAACTGGTTTAATTTGACATCAGAATTAGAAATGTTAGCAATCGATTCAACCAAACCACGCACCTTAGTGCACCCTGAATTTGATTCATCACAATGTCAAGGCTTGCATCTTGCTTTATCAAGGCTTTCAGTCCATATTCCCAATTTACAAGAATCTATAGATCCGGGTCTCAATACATATAGTATTTATTATCATGGAAATATGCTTGCTATGGGTCAAGCTGATAGTAGTGTAATGGCTAGAGAAAAGGCTTTTGACTACATACTCCATTTGCTTATTATCAACGACACTCTCGTCTTTTCTGGATCACCTATTTCAAATGAGAAATCAGTCATTAAAATGGATGCAGAAGACGCGGAAGTATTTTTTAGACGATGGAGCGACGGATATGTACCTAACAATATGCTTGATGAGGTTAAATTTTCTAGAGTGAAAGTAGAGAACCGAAGTCTATTTGCACTAGAGGCTCCCAAGCAGCCTATACTAAGAAGACAGACCGATGATTCCTTTATTGATAATCCGAATTTTTACATCATTCCTCCTGCTGAAACGTTGTTATCTCTACCCACATCTGGCGTGTCCCGTTTCCACTTTACGCTAGATAGAAAGTTTAGCACAAAAACTCTATATGGATTATTTGTAGCTTTAATTAAGAAACCTAAGGATTATTCTGAAGCTACACACATAACATTTCCTAAACTTTCTTATGGAAAAGTAAATTATCTTGAATACCAAACAAATCGCGCTAAAAAACTAAGTGGAAAAGCAGGTTTTCAATTTCGGATTAATGAAGTATTTGACGTTAATGGAAATCCGATAGCTGTATCCCCTGAACAAAATCTTTTTTATAATTTAGAAGAGAAAGAACCGGTCAAAATCATAAAAGAAAGAAAAACAATCTGCCTGCTGCAATATTCTGAAGACACTCATAACCCTCTAAAAAAGAGATCATTAAGATTGCCTCATGCAATACTTGATAGTCGTCGCAAAAATTATATAACTGTTCCCGAAGAGTATTTGGCGTATTATGAAGTTTGGGAAATGCGCGACCAGAATCCAATTACTGATCGTTTCGAACCAATTGCAAGAAACATACCTAAAACTGTGGAGATGAACTCGAGTATGAATAATGTTTCAAGTGCACCTATTTTAGCAGTGTCTGGTGCATCTTCATCCTCTGTAGCTTTTTCATTACTTCAGAGTCAAGAAGTAAAATCAGCGCAATCTCCGCTACAAGGCGGTCATAACTCCCATCTTCCTTATTTAATCAGTAACATTAGGAGTGGTCAATATAAGGGTTTTTTAAAGCCAACTGGTTCTCCTCTTGTTGCTCAGGTAAGGGATCAAATATTCTTTTTTGATGAATTTGTTCCATGTGATAGCAATGGCAGCTTTAATCTTCTTGATATTACTCGAAAAGATGCGGTAAGGATGTTAATAGATGCCAGTTATTCTGATGATAAACAAATGATAGTTGAGGAAATTAAAATTAAATTAATCAATGGCGTGTTGGGTCATGCCTCGACACGAGAGATAATGGTGCTTCGAAATCAGTTGTTACAATTAAATAATGCTGAGGTATGGATATTAAAGCAATTTTTTCCCGACAGCGAAGCCCGATTATTGGATCTTGCGCAGAAGAGGGCGTTGTTATTTCAAAAAATTGATTTATATTGCACAAATCCCATCATAATTAGAGATTATATAGATGAAATAGGAAGGAGTGAATGGCTTGGAGTGTATTGCGCAAAAATCATTGCGAAAAAGAAAGGTTTTAATTTGGAAATTTGGGATCGATTAGAACAAACTAACAACATTAGCCAGGTTGATAGTTTCGGTAATCATCACAATGCGATTCATCTTTTACAAACATTTGGACCTATCCGATTTAGTTTGATGATATTTTCTGATAGGCCGTCACTGGCTCAGACCCCTCAAGCATCCCTGCCGGATGAATCAAGGAGTAGGAAACCGAATGCATATGCGCTTAAATTATTTGATTCTAGTGCTGTCGTTTCTCCTCCAGTGATAGTTGCACAGCCAGCGAGTTCGTCACTGTCTGGGACAAGTAGGGCGCCTAATAATAAATAAGATTATAAGGTCTTTTGTAGAGGCAACCAAATAGGTTCGCCCCTACAAAAGCAAGCCTTTTTTACAATTTATAAATCAGCTTTACTTCAGTATAATAATCCATTAGTTTTACACCACCCAATTTTCAACACATAACTTATTATTAGGAAATTCACAATGGATGTGCAAAAAACAGACCATACCAATAAACAAACCACTAAAAATATCTATGTCGTATTAGGCGTGCCAAGAAGCGGTACGAGTGCTATATCGCGTGGTCTCAAGGCATTAGGTATTAATCTCGGAACTAGACTGGTTACGCCGAGTCAAAAATGGAATCCGAAAGGATATTGGGAAGATACCGATATTGTTCACTTGATCAATGAAAAAATTCTGAATGTTGTTAGTTCACGCTGGGACAGTATCAAAGTCATTGAAGCCGAACAACAAAATAGCAGTGCCGTGGATTCAATACGGCGTCATGCTTCTGAACTTATCAATCAGCGAATGACAGCGATGGAAAACTGGGGATTTAAAGATCCTCGAACGATTAAATTGTTGCCGTTTTGGCAATCGGTTTTTTCTTCTTTAAAATTAACGGATAATTATGTGATTGCTTTGAGAAATCCTTTAGCCTCAGCGCAGTCCTATAAAAATCTCACTAACATTGATTTTGAAAAAGGTTTGTTACTGTGGTTGACTCATTTAGTTGCGGCGGTAGATGGTACGAAAGGTAAGACAAAAGTTATGGTGAGTTATGATTTATTATTAAAAAATCCTTCGATGCAGCTTGAGCGGATTAAAAAACAATTGGCTTTATCTATCAATACGGATCCTAAAGAAATTGATATTTATGCCAATCAGTTTTTAGATAAAAAATTACAACACTATGAATTCAGTTATGAAGATTTACATACTCACCAAGCAGCACGTGCAGTGCCATTATGTTTGAAAGCGTATGATATATTTATGAAATTGGCAAAAGATGAAATAACTTTTGATGATCAGGCGTTTTCATCTGAATGGTCTGAATTTAAAAAAGAATTTGATCGTGAATATCCGACTTTTTGTTATATAGATTCTTTGCTGCAAAGAAATAAAATCTTTGAAAGAATGATTCGTACGATTCATCGTTCTATGCCATGGAAAATTATTTTTCCATTGAGAATTATTGATAATACGTTGCGAAATTATCGAAAAATTTGGCGTGCGAAGAGACGGCTTAAGAGGGTTTGTGGGTGATGGTTGTGTGGTTTTTTTGACGCCGAGCTTTGATGTATCGACTGCATAAGCCCCTCCTCTCCCCAACCCTCTCCTCCCGCAAAAAGCGCGGAAGGAGAGGGTTGGGGAGAGGAGGGGCATTTTAGATTAGCTTAAACCACAACCCCTTCTTCCACTCCATATATTTCACCAAGCTCCCGCCCAGCAAATACATCTTTGATTTGCAAATAACCCGCCTGATGTAAATAACTGATTATCTTCGTTACAGATTCTTGAACAGTTAATTTATCAGTATCCAGCGTAATTTCAGGATTGATAGGTGGTTCATAAGGATCATCAATTCCTGTAAATCCTTTAAGCTCACCATTGCGAGCCTTAGCATACAATCCTTTGGTATCCCTTTTTTCACAGGCCGTCAGCGAAGTAGAAAGATAAATTTCAACATAACCGCCATGTTGTACGATCAATTGTCGATTCTCAGTTCTGACAGCAGCGTAGGGCGCTATTGCAGCGCAGAGAGCAATGCCACCCGCCTTCGTCACTTCTGACGCAACAAAACCTATTCTTCGGATATTTAAATCACGATCGGATTTAGAAAACCCTAGATCACTAGTTAAGACACGTCTCACCACATCGCCATCCAGCAACGTGATATTTCTGCGTCCATGGCTCATCAATTGTGCGATTAATGCATGTGCTAAAGTGGTTTTTCCTGCCCCAGATAGTCCAGTAAAAAATAAGGTAAGACCATGTTTGTGTTTAGGCGGGTATGCATTTCGCAACTCTTGAATGATTTCAGGAAACGAAAACCATTCTGGAATTGGTTTTTCAGTTAATAACATTGTGCGTAATTCAGTTCCTGAGACAGTCAGAGCCGTTTCATTTGGTTTTAAGTCATCGCTAACACAATATTGTTTACGTTCTTTAACATACACCATTTCTTGAAAAGGAATCATTTTAATTCCAATTTCAGCCTGATATTGATCTACCATATTTTGTGCAGCATAAGGATCATAAAACGGCTGACCTTTGGAATCGTTACCTGGGCCCGCATGATCGCGTCCGACAATAAAATGAGTACAACCATAATTTTTACGAATTAACGCATGCCATACCGCTTCTCGTGGACCTCCCATGCGCATCGCTAATGGTAACAAGCTCAGCGATACTTGATTGGCGGGGTAATAGCCCAATATTTTTTGATAGCAACGAACCCGAGTAAAATAATCAATGTCCCCAGGTTTTGTTAATCCGACGACAGGATGAATTAAGATATGGCCATCAATTTGTTCAGCCGCCTTAAGAGTCAATTCCATATGTGCACGATGAATGGGATTGCGAGTTTGAAAGCCAATGATTTTTTTCAAGCCCAGTTGTGAAAAATACTGCTTTAACGAATAAGGTGTTTGGCGCAGTTCTGCAAAATCATAATGCTTAGGCATTTGCACAAGTTCGACAGGACCACCAAGATACCAATTCCCAGCTTTATTGAATAAATAATCTACAGCAGGATGTTTAGTGTCTTGGGTGCCAAAGACTTCTTGGGCTTCGATTTGTTTGTTGGGTTTCCATTTATCAGTGATTGACATGCGCGCTAACAAGGTATTATCGGTATCAAACAACTCAAGTGAAGATCCTATTTGCACGTTTTCCGCGAAGTCATCATTGACATCTAGCGTGACGGGCATTGGCCAAATCTGTCCATTGGAAAGATGTAAGTTGTGTGTCACATTGTCATAGTCTGATTGGCTTAAAAACCCAGAAAGCGGTGCGAAACTGCCTTGCAGTAGCATTTCTAGATCACATCGTTGACGTGGGGTAAGAATCCATTTGTGGATCATTGTTATCTCCTTGAGAAGTGGTCTGTTTCTCTGTGATTGCGGAGTATACCGAATCTTTTGCTTTTGAAAAAGCAATCGATTCATGGATAATGCAATCCATACATTTATTTAGGTGAGCGCAATGATTAAGCCGGATATGAAACAACTGATTCAGATTGCAGAGCTTGCAGGACAGATTGTCCTCTCAATATATGATCAAATGACGATCAACGTACAATTGAAAGCGGATCATTCTGTGTTGACTGAAGCGGATCTTGCATCTCATGAATTTATTTGCAGTGAACTAAAAAAACAGTATCCCAATATACCCATTATCTCGGAAGAGTCTATAGAGCAAAATGATTATGCCGTACGGAAAAATTGGGATTATTTTTTTCTGGTCGATCCGTTGGATGGAACAAAAGAATTTATTCATCGTAACGGAGAATTCACTATTAATATTGCTTTGATCAAAAAGGATCAACCAATAATGGGCGTGATTAACGCGCCAGCACTGGGTGTAATTTATTATGCAGAAGAAGGAAAAGGCGCTTATAAAAAAATAAATGATCAACATATTTTTTTGCCACGCCAAATTGCTAAAATAAAAAATAAATTAAACATTGCTGTTTCGCGATCACACTCTTGCGAAAAAACACAACAATTTCTTGCGGGATTCATCGATCAAGAAATTATTACCATTGCATCGGGTAGCGCATTGAAATTTGGTTTGATTGCAGAAGGGAGTGCGGATATCTATCCTAGGTTTTCTCCTACCATGGAATGGGATACGGCTGCGGGACATATCATTGTGAATGAAGTAGGCAAGACGCTCACACTGCTTGATCGCGTGAGTCCTTTACAATACAACAAACAGGAATTAAAAAATCCTGGCTTTATTGTGCAGTAATTTATTGAGTGTTTAAATTAATATGCGATTAAATGCAGTTTTTGTGGCTAATATTTTAGAAGTTTATGGTGAGCATGGACAGTCTTGGTTAGACAAGCTGCCCGGCATTGTGAATCAATGGGCTGAAAAATGGCAGTTTCGATTTATCGATGTGATGTCGGATTCATCTTATAATTTTGTTAGTTTAGTTGAAATGCTATCGACCGGCGAAACTGCGGTCTTCAAAATCGGATTAGCTCAACCTATTTTAACGGAAATGCGTTGGTTAAAATGCTTTGATTCAGTTGTACCTAGAATTTATCAATCTGATGAAACACAGTTTGCATTTTTAATGGAACGTTTCCAACCCGGACACTCTTTAAAGTTGCTAGTCAAATCGGGCGACGATGATTCGGCAACGCGAATTATTTGTCAGACAATTCGTGATTTACAATCACATCAACATAAGCAGATTGAATTTAAGCATCTCTCGGAATTGCAGAATGATTTATCTGTATTGAGAGGACGTTTTGATGCGAAAATTTTATCTAAAGTCGAAACATTGTTTCATGAGTTGACGGTAGATAGAACTAACGATGTTTTATTACACGGTGATTTGCATCATTATAATATTTTATCTAACGATTCAAGCTGGAAAGTCATAGATCCACATGGCTATATCGGCGATCCTGTGTTTGAAGTGGGACCGATGATTTACAATCCGTTAGATTGCTATCCGACCGATAAATCTCTTTCAGAAATTGTGGCGAGACGGTTAAGCATACTTGCTGAAGAGCTTCCGTTTGATGCAAAGAGAATTAAAGCATGGACATTATGTATGACAGTTCTTTCTGCTGCGTGGACATTTGAGGGTCATGCAAAAGTGCCTGAATTTATGGTGAGAATGGCTAGCGTGATTAATAAGATTGGCTAATGTTCACACGCGAGCATTTATGGTTATGTCGCTGACAATTTTTTTTGAGCCCCTCCTCACCCTCTCATCCCACACAAAGCGTGAGAGGAGAGTATCTTTTTCAGTTTAGAAAATTCTGGATTGATTTTTTAGTATTATCATTTGTATTAGATGAGCGCGCCAAAACTATCAACGGTGCAAATAATTTAAATCGATTTTGATTTTCATTATAACGACTTACCAAGCTCTGTTCTGCATACAATAAATCAGTAGAATAGGCACGCTTATCAATCATGTATGGAATGACTTGCATTGTGAAGTTATCGCGGAGGGGAGATGAGATTTGTGCTAGCCAAGAATAATATTCTTTTACGATGCTCAAATAAATAGGAATTTTTGCTTTGAGTCGTTCATCTGTTATGAATTGTGAAGCCAGAACTATAGTAGTGGTATGAGGATGTTTGACAACACCATTTGTTTTTAGATCGGCTATAGTAGATTTATCATAGATAAATTTTTTCATGGATGTCGCCGGATGATAAACAGGAGTCACCATAAGTGTAGCCATAATGCTACATTGTAATTCCTCAGGCGGAATAAATCCTAGATCATCAAATCGCTGATGATCAAATGGTCTTGCATTTACTTTCTCTTCGCGTTTTTGTTCAAGCTGTGAGGGATCAAAAGGGAAGTCGATTGCAAAGAGTGGTGGCGGCGGTGTATAGGCTGGGGTAGTTATAAATCTTGTTGCCCATAGCCATAGATTGGGCGCACTCGTAAATAATCCTGCTATAGTCATGAAATAGAATACAGCATGATCTACAGGTAAATTGTTTTCATCGATCTCGACTACATTATTTCCTTGAATATGCTGCTTCAAAGCGTGTGCCAAGAGTTGATATTTTTGATAGAGAAATATTGAACCACTTGATATGCTATCGACTAATGTTTTTTGAAATCGAGATAACATTTGAGACTCCCCTCGTTTAAAAGCAGAGAAAATTCTGTCTTTGATAGTTATTGAAGAAATTATTCATATTGAAATTTACATGCTTCGGCTGCTACACCAGAACAAATATATGTGTAGTCTCGATCATAAGTGTTATCCATCCCTTTGTCAGAATGTGCTGTTAACCACGGACCTGTTTCTGGATAGAAGGTAAATGGAAGTTCATTTACAACACCAAAATGTACATTCTTAGATAATCCAAATTTCACGATGTCTTTGTTATTGCTTTTATAAGAACACTGTATACTGCCGCTGCGATATTCAATGAGCCATAAAAAATGTAGCGATGCATCTACAAATTGCAAATCATTAACAACAACATTATTAAGCCGGGTTTCAGGAGCACTTTCAACAAAATAATAAGGACTATCATTAATTGCTAATACCTGAACACTCCAATTATTTTTATCAATGGTTTTAGTTGTAGATGACGAATTGGATGCTTGCATGTCAGTAACAATATTTTTGACTGTAGTTAAGTCGGGGCAGCTGCTGGTCTGTATGGTGGCCCATGATGCTGTTGATGTAATAAGTGTAAGCATTAAAAGATAAAATTTCATGATAATTAGCCTACTTTAGTTAAACACGGATAATATATTTTGTGACAATAGTCTGTTTTTATGGAGAAAACCATTACAGATAGGACTTATTATGGTCGCAATATATACCATACTAAGAAGCCTTTCAACTTTTGTTTGCTGCAGGAACACCTAGCAGCGGGGTAAAGTAATGTTGGAAATAAGAGTCACTTAAGTAATGAGCGTCGTCAGTTAATCGAGGAGCATTCATTTGGAATGATTGAGGAGAGTAAGATATTTTATCCTCGAGGAAAAGGTTGAGGCATTTCACCTTCTCTAATCTCTTCAGCAGAATAAGATTCTATCGGTAGTGGATATTCACTGCTATATTTAAAGCTAGCGGAACTTAAAGATCTTTGTGAAATGCTTGGATAAAACAGAGAAGATTTGAATTCAGACTCTTGTTGATCCAGACCTGGTGCGGTTGCTATAGGTAAGGTGATTACACGCATACTCTGCGTCACCTGCTGGGTGCTATTTTTTACAGGCATGGTCGGTGGTGTTAGTAATGTCACTAATATTTCATCCACGCCCGTTGTTTTCAATTGATGTAACCAACTTCCCGTCCATAAACCTAATACTTTCTTACAAGCAGTTTGATAGCGTTTTTTAACTTTTGGCATATCAGAATTGACAAAAACTTCTGGGGCGAGACAATGATCTATCAGTGCCTTTTTCACTTCATAAATTGCATTCCAAGAATCCATAGCGGCCATGATTGTCGCGTCTACTATCTGTTCGTCAATTACTACACCGTCAACACAAAATATAAACGCATATAAAAAACGTGCCAGTGATTTATGCGCGAGGGTAAATTCTTTATCATGACTAAATACAGCGTCGCTAATAAATGCTGTTGCCAGTCCACGCATTTGCTTCACTTCAGATTCAGGTAATAAATATCTTTCAGCTAAAGATTTGTTGTCAATGCCTGCAATCGCTACTAGAAATTTTGCGTAATAGACTAAAGCACGCTGTCTACCTTCTTTTGGAGAGCTTTGATGTAGGTTAGAACATAATTCGGCTTGATAATAATTTGCAATTAAATAATTCTCTTGAACATATTCCAGGACATGTTGTGCATTTTTGTTTTTACAAATTAATGCGATAAGGATAGGGTTTTTATCGGTTTTGGTCCTTTTTGATAGTCGTCCGACGACAGTATCAACTAGCTTCATATCTTTCTTCTGTTCTTTCAAGGTATGCGTATTGACTTGTTTATGTTTATCTTTATATTGTGCTAATAGTGTTTTGACTGCATCTATTCTACCTTGTTCATAAGCATGCCATCTATTCGGCACTTTATTTAGATCAACTTTTTCTAGGTAGTAGTCATATAAATCGAATAAATGTTGGCTTGCTGTCAATGGATCTTTTTCTTCAGCGGCTATATTATCAGTGATTGCTGCTACATTATCCGCAAAAGGTTGTTCTTGGTTTTCTTGCTCAGCTAATAGATGGATAAAAGTTTGAAAAAACGGATTTAACACCGTGAAGTGTAGCATAATCCAGTCATTAATACCCTTCTGCAGTTCGTGTCGCAGAGATATACTATGAGTTAACTTAATTAATTCAATGAATTTATCGGGATTACCATTTGCTAATAATAAATTGATCTGTTTTTGAAATTCCATTTTTCGCTGATCATTTTTAGCATTTGTTGCTTTTTCTTCGGCGGCAGTTGTAAGTTTCAAGCCTATCTGTTGAAATTCTTGATCATTATTGAAAAAATTAAGATTATTAAATTGTGTAAAACGCACCAAATCATCACCAAGCCTTGTTAAACAAAATGGTTTAATTTGTTCTTGAATAATATTATCTATTTTTTCAATAAAAAATTTACTGCCGCCTAACAGCATTCTTAAGTTTTTCAAACGAACACATAAGTCTAACGCTAATTCATAATCGAGAGTAGGAGAGAGTAAAATTTGTGACACGACTTCAGGATAATGTGCTAAAGCGTCATCATATTTTTTCATGATGACTTCTATTTTGACGCGTTCAAAATGGGCTTCGGGCACTTTCCACTCTAATAAACGAGTGATGTCTGCATTGGCTTTCTCTGGATAAGTTTCTCTAATCAATTCGATTCGTTGTTTTAGTAATCTGATTAAACGTAGTTGATCATCTGAGCCTGGTCTCAGAGTTAATTTTTCATATGCTGAAATTGCTGCGCATATTAGCTCAAGATTGGGTTCTTTTATTTTACTAATAAGTTTTGAATAAAGTTGAGGAAGCACCGTTCTCGCGTAAGCAATTCCTTCTTTATAATTTGTAATAATAGGCTGCTCTTTGTGTTTTTGTTCTTGTTCTTGATCTAAATCAGCTATCGATTCAATTCTATTTATGTGTTTTCTTTTAAATTCATAAGAATAAAGTTCAAAGCATCGTGCATACCATTTGACAGCTTCGAGATAATCACGTGGATTTTCTTTTCCTTCGAAATAGCAATCTGCAAGATACCATCTGGCTTCGCCTATCGTTTCAGGTAAATTGCCTGCTTCTAAAGTTTCAGCTAGCTTTATGCGCCATTGAAAAATTTCAATTTGCCATTTTTTAACTTCGGCAGCAAATTTCTTTTGTGCATAATAGTTTTTGACTTCAGTGTAGTAATCTAGTATTTCTTGCTCTAAACGTGCTTTTTCACCGAATTGATTAGGTGGAATTGTTGCCAAGTCGCCTAGCGCTTTATAATCGGTAAAGGTTTTTATTAGTTTGAGTATATTGGGTTTATCAGCAGCCGCTTCATTAATATAGTGATGATTAAAATCCGCGCCTAATTTTAATAAATGTATCACCTGAATTTTATAGTTTTTTTGAATGGCACAATGCAGCGCTGTAAATGGTTTTTTTTCTTGCGTCTGAGCGTTAATTGATTCAATATTTAAATCGCTGCGAGTTAATATTTCATCAACTTTGTCTAGTTGAGATGTCGTAATTGCTAACATAAGAGCTGTAATTTTGTCGTGTGCAATGATATTGATATCTATTTCTTCACGGGCTAACAATAACTTCATTATTATAATATCACTAGTATAAACACATGTAAGCATCAGTGCCGAATATCCAAATTTGTCTATCGCATTAACTTTTAATTTATCTTTAACTCGAGGTTCAGTCAGCAACCAATGTGCAACATTAGGAAGCTTGTCTTTAAACAATGCTCGAATTAACGGTCCACGATTTGCAGCTGTTTCATCGGGGAGATTAATATTATCTTTTTCAAGGTCATCCATCAAAATGATGGCTTTAATTACGGGGATATCACGATCATTAAATGCTATGCTTAGTGCATTTCGCATCGTCATGTGTCTCTCCTTGATATTTTTTTTTGTAAGCTCACTTAGTGTGACCAAAACAAGTTGGGATCGCAAATTATTTGTATTGTGGAATTGATGGAAATAAACAGAGTGGTTTTAAAAACACTGAAATTACTTACGCCACGATCGTCGCCAGTAAAATCCTAGTGCAAACGATAAAAGAGAAAAGAAAATAGCTGTTATCCCGCAAGCTATGCGAATTTTATTGGCTAAAGCTAATTTATCCGTTCCTTGAGCCAGTTGCAATTTCCCTTCCGCTAATCTATCTTCGCCCGCTTTTACTTTATTCGCACCTTGCGCGACCAAACGATTTCCTTCAGCGATCTTTTGACCTGCGATTTTATCGCCAGTCAGGGCGATGATTTGCCCAGCTACTGGTAAGGCAGCTACAGCATAAAAGGGAACGGTCTTAAATTTACTATAAGAATTTTTTGCTCGAGAGAGTCTTTTATTCCCACTAGCCAATTTAGCTTCTCCTCTTTCGAGTGTTTGCTCACCATCAGCAAGTTGCTTTTGCCCATCCGCAATTTTAAGGTGACCTAAAATAATTTCTTTTGTAAGAAATAGATAACCCGCTATAGAAATAGCAGCCAATAGGATTGTTATAAGTAATATAATTCGTTTTTTCATAATGTCTAAACCTTACAGTCCTAGCGGGACAAATATATTTTTTCACCTTCATGAGGCGCGATACACTGTGTTTTTGAATGGCGTGATTCTAATAATGTTTTTGCTTCTTGTAATTTGAGATCAATATCTTTATCAAATTGATCAGGATCATGGTGATAAAGGCATAATGTTTTTACCTTAGCTTGGTCAGCAATATCAGCAACACGGCTCACGCAAGAATGTCCCCAGCCGATTTTCATTACGTATTCCATATCATTATAAGTAGTGTCCATAACCAGCACATCGGCGTCTTTGATAAAATTAATTAAACGATCTACATCGAACTGATTATAATAAGGCTCTGTTTCTAAATAGAGTTCATGATCAGTGATATAACAAAATACTTTATTGTTATACTGCACACGATAACCTAAACACCGTCCCGGATGATTTAGTAACATGGTTTGTATTGTGACTTCATCTATATTGAAAGTTTCTTCTAGCAAATCGCGAAACGTAATTTTTGCAGCAAATTCTTTTACAGTAATAGGGAAATAAATACTGTCCATTTGCCCAGCAATTATTTTTTCAATGCTTGTTTCACCATAAGGCGCACCCAAGAATTCAAATTCATTTCCTTTTATATAAAGTGGAACAAAAAAAGGAATGCCATTAATATGATCATAGTGGGGATGTGATATAAATATTTTTGCGGACAGAGGAAATCTTTTTTGCTTGATCAGATGACTAGATAATTTTTTGATTCCAGTCCCAGCATCAAAAATAAAAAAATGTTTTTTCCCAAGACTGAGTGTGACGCAATTAGTGTTACCTCCATAAATTAGCGTATTTTCTCCTGGAACTGGTAACGTACCTCTTATACCCCAAAATTCGAGCACTGCATCTTTGTGAATAATTTCTAAAAGATCACTTTCAAAAGTGTCTGGTTGAGGTGGTTTGGTAAGATAGCCATCGACTCCCATTTCAAATGCGCGTCGTCGATCAAATTCAAAAACCTTGCTGGTTGAAATCACAAAAGCAGGTTTTTTATCTAGCTTAAGATTTTGTACACGCTGAAATAAATCAATACCATCACAATCTGGCATGACAAGATCGGAGATAATGCAATCGGGAGCAAGTGTGGGTAGTTTGTCTAGTAGTTCGACTGCAGAAGCCATAACAGTAACACGGTGTCCTGCTTTTTCCAAAATCGCACCTTGTGTTTCAGCCATGACCTTATCATCGTCAATTAGTAAAAAATGAAGATTTTTTGTAGTAGCGTTTGACATGAATAAGTTATCCCTCAGATTTAGGTAGGGTAATAATAAATTCGGTTCCTTTCCCAACTTCGCTCGTTACAGAAATTGTACCATGATGTTCTTTAATTATATTGGATGAAATAAATAATCCGAGGCCTGATCCTAATCCACTTTGTTTGGTCGTAAAGAAGGGTACGAAAATTTTTTCTAACACTTCTTTTTTAATTCCTGGCCCATTATCTTTGATGCTTAAGATAATGGAATTGTCTTTTTGCTTTGTCTGAATCGTAATCCTACCGTCTCGCTGAGAATCTAGTGCGTGAATTGCATTGATTATTAGATTCATAATGACTTGATTTAATTTTCCAGGATGGCAGAGTAGGGTGGGGATTATTCCATATTCTTTAATGACAGTAACATGTCCTTTGATTTCGGAATTTAATAGATTTAAGGTTGAATCAATATGTTGATGAATGTCTGACATTATCATTTCTGGTTCATCGGCTCTAGCAAATGCACATAAATCAGCAATAATTCCTGACGTTCTCTTAATGCCTTCGTTAGTTGCTGTGATGAGTGATCCTGTATTTTCACGTGTGCGATTGACATCCTCTATGATATTTTTATCGACATGAGAATGATTTACGGATTGTACAATATGATCCATATCTGTTTTTATCGATTCTATATTGGCAGATATCGCATTAAGCGGATTTTTTATTTCATGTGCCACACCTGCAGTGAGCACACCTAGTGATGCCATTTTTTCTGATTGCATTAATCGTGCATTTGAGTGTTTTAATACTTCATATGCTTGGAGTGCTTTATTTTTTTCGAGTTCAAGTTGTTGATTGGATTCCGACAAATCTTTTGTTCGCTCAAGAATACGTTCTTCAAGATCTGCATTCAATAGGTGCAGGCTGTTGTAAGCTTTTTGCCGGTCCGATAATATGGAATTAATAAGTAAGATCGTTAAATAAATGATACTAATAAAAATCTGAACTAATGAAATAGACGTCACGCCAGAATCTGTTTGAATCATTCCACCGTTTCTGTGAATTGCACCATGAAGACAAACAGATGATATTAATAATCCTGTCAAAAGAGAATAACGAATTTTGAATTGAAAAGATGACCAAATAGCAAATGGAATTAAGAGATAGATCAATCTTGCTTCTTTGTACAACATGATATATCCGACAATCAAGATTAATAACCATGTCATCATTAATTTGAATAATTCACGGTATGAAATTTTTTCTTGATCGCTCTGATACCATGCAATAATAGTTGACGCGACTGTTATGACACCTACTGCATCTGCAATCCACCAAGTAAACCAAGCACTAAAAAATTTTGTGTACGGGAGATTTCCCGTCAGTAGAAAAGTTGGCACCCCTAAGCTGGCATTTATCACACAAGCACAAAATGCAGAGATTAAAATAAAAACTAGAATGCTCTTTGTATTTTTAAATATATTATAACTGCCAGAAAATATACGGAGTGCTGATTTTCCGACGTAGGATTGTATAACTGCTCCAATACTTGGGATCAAGGCATTCATCAATGTATAGAAAGGAACGCCATGACCCAGCGCGATATGAAAATCCGCAATAAAACAGCCTAAAAAAATTCCGATTAATGCGCGGTTACCTAATATTAACAGTGATGCAAGCGCAATGCCTGCAGGAGGCCATACAGCTGATACAATAGTACCAGGAAGAGCTAAATATTGGCTCAATTCTGCTGTTAATGCATATAAAGCAGTAACAATAAGAATGATCGCGACATTGCGCATTGAGATTCCTATCATCCGTGATGCGATAATTTTAGTTAATCATGTCCTGATTACTATTGATTACTATATAGTATATCGGGAAGTTCTCTGGGTCTATCTAAGCAGCTTATTATCCTGTGTTTAATCATTAAGAAGATATGATGAGTAATATAAAATTAAATGGTAACAATGGAGCAATCAGATTTGATTGATGCACGCCAAATAAACAGATGCGGTTAAGTTTCTACAAATAAAAATGGAGTGGAATATGCTTTTATCTAAAGCTATTAAGCGTAGGCGCGCATTTTTCGTTTAAATCTTCCATAAAGTAGGGGGACGCTACAAATCGTACCTATTACCATACCTACCCAAAAACCGCTGCCGCCTATTTTAAACCAAAAGGCTAAGAGGCATCCAATGGGTAAAGCAACACACCAGAAGCTAATAATAGAGGTGAATAAACTGAATCGAGTATCTTTCAATCCGCGTAATGAGCCAAATAAAGCAATTCGTATAGCTTCAAGAATTTGAAAAAAAGCAGCGATAAAAAGAAATTTCTTTGCTAAATAAATGGTTTCAGCGTTGCGAGGATCATATAAATTAAAATCGACACTAATTAATGCATCAGAGGAGAACCAATAGAAGAAGGCAATGATGATCATAATAATAGTTGATAAGATTATTCCTGCGTAACTCGTTCTTTCTGCGATTTTTGGTTGATTAGCTCCCAAGTGATGACCCATGCGAACTGTCATTGCTTGTGCGAGAGATAAAATAATATCTATTAAAAGACCTAAATATTGCATCACAATTTGATTAGCAGCAAGTGATGCGATGCTAATAACAGCCATGAATAAAGTCACCGCAAAGAAAAATCCAACTTCAATAGTAAACATAAGACCAATGGGTAAACCTAACTTGATTATTTCCCATAAATAAAAAGGTGCACTCCATGTAAATATGGATTTTACATAAGCCCGATAGGATTGACTGTAGTTGATGTAGAGACATAAAATTGTTGCCGCAATCCAATCACTAACGGTCATTCCCCAACCAGCACCTGCAATACCTAATTCAGGAAAACCTAATTTCCCAAAGATCAACGCATAGCTGAAAAAAATATATAAAGGGATGGAAGCGAGGTTAAATGACATACTCACGCGAGTGTGACCTAGACCAATTAAGAATTCAAATAACACCATTAAAATAAATTTTGGTAATAATCCCCACGCTAACGCATGCAAATAGAGTGTGGCTAATGCTATCAATTCAGGTTTTTGACCCAAGAGAGAACAGATAAAAGAGATATTCCATAATAATAAAAAAGTGGGAATAATAAGTAACATGGCAAGCAAAAAACCATCTCGTAACACTAATGAAATACCCCGATGATCATTTTCACCAAATTTATGAGCAACGAGAATATTAACGGCATTAAATGTACCCAATAATAAATTAATTAAAGTGAAAAAAAGCCAGCTTACTAATGCGCCAGCAGCAAACGCTTGTTCACTTAAATGAGCGAGAAAAGTATTTCCCAAAAAAGTAACACCGGATTGAACGACAGTCGTGATAATCAACGGGATGGCTAATTTCAATAAAGGGCTGAAATCATTTTTTAGGGATAAAGATTTGATAATTTTTATACTATTCATTGCAGGTACTTCTATAAATAATAAATTAGGTGTTGTAACCGAGGTATTCAGATATTCTAACAGTTGTTTTGACGGAGTTCGTAGTACTTATTCCAATAACGTGTAAATCAAAATAAGGATAGGTATCGCATTATTAGAAAGCTTCAATTTAGTATCGTCCTTTGCTTAAACTAAATTGGTGGGCTACTAATATAAATGATGCAAAGCGAGCACGCACTTATCACTTGAATCCACGCCCCCAGTGAATCCCACTAATAAGCGCATATTTTGACTATTAATTAGTCGATAGTTTGTTAAAATTTGCCGCTTAATTATAGGAGTGGGAAATGTTGGGATGCAAGCATCTGAATTACTTGAGACGTTGTAAAATTCTTGCATTTTGGAAAGCCGGATATAAGCAAGCCGATATAGCAAAAGAAATTGGCCTGCGCCAATCTACAATTAGTCGCGAATTAAGCCGACATATAATTTTTGTAAGGACTCAGTTGGGTTCATGGCAATATAAACCTGATTATGCACAAGCTTTCGCAGACCAAAAGCACAGAGAAAAGAAAAAGAAAGTGAAATTAACAAACGAGGCAAAAAGTTTTATCCGTGAAAAACTTCAACAAAAATGGAACCCCGATCAAATCAGCGGCTATGCCAAGAAGCATCAATTATTTTCAATCGGTAAAGAGTGGATTTACCAGTTTATTTTAAGAGACAAAAAGAAAGGCGGAAAGTTATATTTAAATTTGCGTCACCAGCTCATAGATGAAAGACCTAAAATTATTGAGGAACGGAGTTGTGCGCAGAATTTTATTTTGCGCATCCATATTCATCTTGGGAGCGTGGACTAAATGAAAATACAAATGGGTTAGTTAGACAATATTTAAAAAAAGGATCAAGCTTTACAGAGATAACAGATGCTGACTTGGAGGTGATTATGGACGCATTAAATAATAGACCAAGAAAAAGCTTAGGATATTCGACTCCAAATGAAATTTTCACAAAATATTAAAGGGTTAATTTAATCTCCGATGAGAAAGACCAGGTTTATTTTTGGACAAAAAAGTGATAACATGCTCTTTTATAAGCCACCAGGATGCTTTATGTTCAGTAAATACAGTTTTTTTGTTCCAAATCCTCGCCGACTAGAGGTGAAGCCGGAACAAAATATTAATATGGCTGGAAATCATGAGGAATGTGAGCGCCTAGAAAATGAAATAAAGCAAATAGACAGAGCAATGAGCCAAAATACTAATCAAAATTTAATCTCATTTGGCTCTATTCTTGATCGTTGTGCACAAATCAGTATAGCTTTTCTTAAGGTTGATGGATTTAGAGATTTGATAAACACTGTTTTAAGCTATGCGGAAAATGATCCAGTTCCGAATTTGCCACAAAATGAGGCTCTCTCAGAAAAGTCTAAAGAATTAACTAGACAACTAACATTATTAAAAGATAACGATATGGAGCAGAGACCCAGGTTAAGGATGCGACCTTAATCTATTTGCCTCTATTTTAGAGTTACAAGCAAAAATAACTGATGATTATAATGTAATCCTGAAGTTAGGAAGATAATAACTTAACTTTGCTAAATATGAAGAAAAATGATAAAAACTTTCTGTGCACTTATTAGTGGAACCCGCCCCCGCATGAAGAAAAACATTTCTAGTAAGGAAAATTACTGGCAATTACAAGCATAAGGGAGACCGAGGATTCAAATATTAAATGCAACTCACCCTAACTCCAATTACAACACAATAATGTTTTTTTATGCTTTTGTAGGGGCGAACCTATGTGTTCGCCCTTGCTAAGCTTCGAATTGGCACCTCTGGGCGAACACATAGGTTCGCCCCTACAAAAGCATGGGCAAGAGCAACGACGAGGGAATCTATGATAGAATTATTTTTTAGTGGCATGTTTTTTGAGTGTTGTCCAAAATAGAACCTACGCACTATAAAATACAGGGAATGTATGCAAAAAGTTAAATAGCATTATAGCAATTGCTCTTTATTTTGTTTACTAGCGCATTAACTTGGTGTTGACTGAGTCTATTGAATTTTTGTCTAGATCCCTATTATATTCTTGTATCAGTTTTTCCATCTCTTCAGTACTATAGGTAGTACAAGCCTTATTGTATGCCGTTTGTAGTTTTTCTTTAACTGCTTCAATATCCTCGCAAGGATGTTTACACAGTTTCATATTACTGATTATCTGCAAAGCTTGCTGTTTAAGCATCTTTAGCTGCTGTTCATTATAAATTTTTCTATATTTTTCGATGAATTCGTTTATCAATTTCACGCTTTCGTTAACCTTAGCTTGCTCGTACGCGAAGTGTAATTCTTTTTTAACGAGGTCAATTTCATTTGTTTTAGTAAATTCTTTCATCATTTCAACTAGCTCACTACCCTTCTTAGCAAGTAACTCCAATTTGTCTGAAAATTGTTTTAAATAACACGCTTTCATACTTGATATTGTTTTGGAAGCAATTGCCTTATCATATGCTTCACTGAGTTCTGTCTTGACTTCACTAATGGCCTTTTGTTCAAAACAACCTACACGTTTCAGATCTCTGATTAACTCGCGAGATTGGTCACAAATGCGGGCGATTTTAACATCAAACGGCTCTTGCTCTATACTCGATAGAATACGTGCTGTTGTCGCCTTTTTTAATTCAAGCTTAGGTTTTATTTTCATTTTTTTCTTTTCTTTTTTATTATTTTTAAGTTGTAATTTACCAACTTTAGACAGCATAGCTATTACAGTCACATACGCTTTAAGCCGTGGAATTGAGTCTTCTTGCGTAAGAATTTTTTTAAACCTTTTACGAATTTTCGCGGCATTATCACTGCCTATGAGAACATCATTTGATTTCGGTAAATAGCTGTCAATTTCTCTTTTTAATGCAATAATTTTACGGAGAGCATTTAATGTGCTTTTTAAATCCCGGGCCACTGGAGTAGATCTTTCTGCGCTAATATCTGATGAATCATTTCTAGCAATAATATTTTCGTAGTGTGCTCTAATTTGATCAGCAAACTTCTGCAATTCTTCATTTGTACAGTGGGCAACTACTTTAAACTTTTCCCTAAATTCATTACGCAGAGCTTCCTCATCTGCAATTTGCCTTGCATCATTCTCAGTCTTATTTTCCCCGCATGCTAGATGATTTATATTATTTTGTAACATTGATAATTTAAGCAAAATATTTAAAATTTCTTTTAACTGTGTTCTAATGATATCATCTCTTAATACTGTATGTCCCCATTGTTCCATCATCTCAGGCGTTTTTTTCGCTCTAAAAACACATAGAATATCGTCTTGATAAGCGAGAATAAGTTGTTTTTCATGCGAGGAAATTTCAACCAGGCTAGAATAATTTTTTAAAAGGTGTATAGCTTTTTTTGCAACCTCAACAACATCTTTACAATGTTCTTCAACGCTAGCAATTAACGATTGTAATTTTTCAAGGCTAAGTTGCTGGCAAGTCAATTCTGTAAATTTGCTGGCAAACTCATCAAGCAAAGACTGACGAGATGTTTCTTTAAATTCTTCTGATTCTGCTTGTTCATTTCTTTTGGATTCTGTTTCTATACTTATTTCTGCTACGGTACCTTCAGCTCTCTTTTCTTCTTGTGTTTCATTATTTTCTTTTTTCTGAAAAAACGAGGGTTCCATTATAATTTCTAGCAATTTCTTTAGCTTTGGTTTAATAAAAATATCATTTAAGAGAGTATTTTCCCATTTCTCTATCATGACAGGAGTTCCACTAAAAATAGAGAGAATATCTAATTGACAAGCAAAAAATAGTTGCTTTTTAAGAGTAACGTGTAGCTTATCGACGTCATTAGGTTTTTCTTCATCCGAAGAAGCATCAATAATATCCGTATAACTTCTTAAATGAGATTCTGCCTTTTTTGCTTTTTCTGCAACATGATTACAATGCTTGGTAACACTGCTAACAAATGTTAATAATTGCTTATCATTACATCCGTTCGCTATAGTTAGAAATCTTTTGCCAAAATTCTGCAGCAGAAGTTTACTATCTGCAGTATTTATTTCTGCGTTTATGCATGGGATTTGTAATATTATCTGGTGTAATATTTTTAGTTGCTGCAGCGCTTGCATGACTAACCTCGTTTTATAATATTTTTTATCTTCAAGATACATTTGAAGAGTCTTGATATTTTACAAGTTTTTGCTTAAAGAAAACTTAACACTCTAATGATTTTCCTTATTTTTTTATGTTATTCGGTAAGTACAGGATATTTAAGGAAAATTATCGGTATTAAACGTTGGGCGCACATCACCGGAGCGCTCCCTGTTAAGATTGTCTTAATCAGTAGGTTATATAATATCTTCTGTTATAAACAAGACGAGTGATCAAAATGCCTGTCTCACGTGCCCAAACTAAACTCATGAATCAATTTTCAGCCTATTTACGGCTACAGTTTCCTGAGAAAACGCAATTAGCTGATTATTTAACGGACCGGGACAATGGTCTTTGCTACGGCTTTGCTATTTGCGATAGCGTGATGGCTTTTATAGAAAAATCCACTTGGTGGGATGAAGTAAAAGGTTGGGTAGCAGACTGGGATGGTACTGAAGCTTCATTACAAAATGTATGTGATAAAGAAAACAATCTTACCGTCGAAGAAGTTTTTCAACTCAGTATGCGTTATGTATTTCGTAATTATGCCGGTGCAAGTATAAGACAATTCCCTTTTGCAGCCAACCGTGTTGACCAAGACGATTTTTTACAACCTAATAATGCAGATATCCGCGGTATTTTTAAAATTATTATGAAGGGTGAAATTAAAACTATTCAAAGTCATGACGCTATCGCAGGCCACTTTGAACCTAAAATGCTACAACGACTCCTTGATGATAATCGCGAAGTCATAGCAAAATCAATTTGCTTAACGCATTTTGGAGATCACGCTTGTTCTCTTCATTTTAATTTAACGGATAATTGTTGGTACTTTCGCGATTGTAATGATACGAGTGGAAAGCCAAGTATTTTTAAACACACTGATACACTTGATTTGGCTTATGAAATTTATAACCTTGGCGTAAAGATAAAAATAGAATGCGCATCATTTATTGAACCTACACTCAAACTAAATTCTGCAGGTCTCTTACAGGAAATAAAGCAAGCAGATTTAATGCATACAAGTTGTCTGGGAGACGATGGATTATTCACAATGTTACGCTACACACCTGATTTGCTTGCGCAAGTTATTGAGCATCACAAAGATAGTGAGCATATTTCCGCAAATCTGGTTCGAATGCTTTCTGTTCAAGACGAGTATCAATGGACTAAACTTTATGGGCTGGCCAATTATTCAAAGAAATCCCTGTCTAAACTAATAGAACTAGGCCAAACAAATTCACAAATTCGTTCTGTATTTACCCAAAATTTAGCGAAACAAACTGAAACAAAAAGTAATCTTCTTGATTATATGATGATACATTTACCTGACTTATTGCCTGGTTTTTTTGATTTAGTAAAAACGGATGTTGAGCTACAAAGTGCTTTTGCTGAAAGTTTCTCAAGACTGGATTCGAATAATGATACGTGTCTAGGCGTATTCATTTTATTTGACTCAACCTTAGAGTATTTGCCTCACTTATTTGATTTAACAAAATCTCCAAAAATTCGCGGAAGCATAGCAAAGGCACTCATCACAGAAAATGATAGTAAAGAAACAGGATTTGACATTCTTATGAGTTCTGAAGAATTTATCACTCCTGAACTAAAAAAATATTTTGTCACATTTTCTTATTGGTTATTACGAAACTTAACCGTCGAAGAAATACCTGCTTTTTTAGCAAGCTCATTTGGTCAATATACTCAAAATTATCGTGATGCTAAAGGTCAAACAATTATACATAAGTTAGTCGATGTGGAAGAATTAGATATGGCTATTATTAAGCACATACATCATGTGAATCCTAATTTATTTTTGGTTGGGCAGGCTGAATTATTAAAAATTGCTACCCAAAAAAATCATTTAGCATTAGTAAGCTTATTAATTGCCACAAAAAAAGAATATGAACCAAGCATCCCAACACTTGCTAGTCAGCTGACTTTATTTGGCAAGCAGACTGCGACGCAAAGTCAGGATCCGTTGCAAGAAGATACTTGTAAACCTCGGAGCAATTGCAGGGCAAACGCATCTAAATTCCAGCCAGAATGCGGTTTAGATACCTGTTATCCATCAATGCGTTACGTTGTTTTCTGCGTAAGCCACCCTTAAACGTTGTTTCTTTTTTTAAAAGCGACAAGACA